>NZ_JBLXDO010000013.1:0-117668 GCF_048263965.1 Ferrimonas sp.
GGTGTTTGTTTGGCGACTACACAATAACCTTTCCAGCCGTTTTCGTATCTAGTTCCCGCTAATGTGCGAAGAACCATAAAAAAAGCCAGCAACCGGTGCTGGCTTTTTTTGGGCTCTGAAACGAATCAGCCGAAGAACAGGCGCCACAACCAACTGCGGTCGAGATCCTCTTTGCACTGGTTGTACTGAGCCGCATAGCGCTTGGAGCGTGCCTCAACCTTGCGGGAGGTCTTTACCAGCCACTGCTTCTTCCTGTAGCTGCCGCGCTTATAGCCGCCCCAGCCCTCGTGGTAGTTGAGGTACTGGCGGTAGGCATCCCACTTGGAGACGCCGTTGATCTTGTTGGACTTGTAGATGTACCACCCCATGAAGTCCATGGCGTCGTCGAAGTCACTGCGGCTGGACCAGGAGTTACCGGTCTCCCGGGCATACTGATCCCAGGTCACCGTCTTGGCCTGAGCATAGCCATAGGCACTGGAGGCCCGGCCAATAGGAATGAACCCCAAAAACCACTCCATGGGAGGCTGGGCATTGTGCTTGAAGGAGCTCTCCTGATACATCATCGCCATGGGCACATGCACGGGCACCCCCCACTTCTCGCGGGTGTCCTTGGCCGCCTTATACCAGTCGCGGTTTTCCATAAAGATGTTGCACAGGTTTTCCGGGTCCCTGGGGGGAGGCGTGGCACAGCCAACCAGAGAAACCAGAAGCGCCGAGCTCAGCAGCAGTTTTACTATCTTCATCATGGGTTTGGATGTTCGTGAGTGTCCCTGAAAGCCTTGATTCTGCCCTGAGGCATTCACAATTGCCACCTTAAGATGATCAAAAGGCGCCGCCACGCCACCTGGATGAAAAAATTGCCCCTTTGTCAGCCAAAGCTGACAGGTGAGTTCTCAATTCCTGCGCTCGAATTCCCCTCGGTCCTTTACAGGTGATTGCCGCACTGGTTAAATGCGCCCCTTTCTTTTTAAACCCGCCATTTCCCAATGTCGACTGAGCTTTACCTGGTTTACCTTGCCACCGTAGTCATCCTGCTGGTCGCTCC
Organism: Ferrimonas sp.; assembly: GCF_048263965.1. Classification (NCBI taxonomy): domain Bacteria; kingdom Pseudomonadati; phylum Pseudomonadota; class Gammaproteobacteria; order Alteromonadales; family Ferrimonadaceae; genus Ferrimonas; species Ferrimonas sp. The sequence goes on from NZ_JBLXDO010000013.1 coordinate 1,046, forward strand.
CGGCCCCATGACTCTGCTGACCCTCTCCACCAGTGTCCGCCACGGCCATAAGAAAGCCCTGGCCACCGTGCTGGGTTCCAACCTGGCCGGACTGGCGCTGATGCTGTTGTCCGCCACAGGCGTCGGCGCGCTGATCACCAGCAGCCCGGCCCTGTTTGAACTGCTCCGGTATGGCGGTGCCGGCTACCTGTTGTGGTTAGGCGTCTCTGCCTGGCGCTCACGTCCGGAAGAGAACCTGGAGTCCGGCTTCAGATACCGGGACGACGCCTCCGCCTTCGGACTGTTTCGCCAGACATTGATGGTGGGCCTGGCCAACCCCAAGGGGCTGATCTTCTTTGCCGCCCTGTTTCCCCAGTTTCTGAATCCCGAGAAGCCGATGGTGCCTCAGTTGCTGGTACTCTGCTCCACCTTTACCGCCGTGGACTTCATCGTGCTCAATCTGGTGGCGTTCGGCGGCTGCCAGCTGGCCAACCGCCTGTGCAGCACCACGGCCCAGAAGCGGTTTAACCGGCTTTGCGGACTGACCTTTATCGGGCTGGGCGGCGCCATGGCCATCGCCTGATGGGCGCCAGACAGAAAAAAGGCCGCTGATGCGGCCTTTTTTGATCTGTGAAGGCTACTCCAAAGAGCAGGTCTGGGGCTGTTGCTGCCAGATGGTGGGCTCCCAATAACGCCCCTGTTCGACAGGCTGAGAGTCAGGGTCGAACCGGGCGGCCAGAGAGAACTGCTGATCCGCCTCCATCCACAGGGTCATCTCCCGATAACTGCGGTCCCGCAGACTGACCCCCAGCCTGGGATCATCAATCAGTTCCACCAGGCGCAGCTGATGCTCTCCTGGGGCCAGACGGTAACTGGCCTTGGAGACCACCGCCTTGCCATCGATGTGGGTCACCATCACCTGAAACAGTCCCTGCTCCGCAGGAGGGCGAACACCACTGGCCACCACACCACAGGCAAACTCCTGGTTGCTGGCACAGCCGGTCAACACCGCGCTGATCAGCAGTAACCACCCCTGGGGTTTCACTGCTCACTGCCTTTGAAGTAGTGATCTAGATACTCCTCAAAGCTACCCACCTGGTTGGCTTCCAGGGCCTGCTGGCGCTCAATGGAATCCTCGGCCTCCTGCTGCAGCCTCTGCTCAGGCAGGCGCTGGGACTGTCCACCGAGCCAGTGCTGACGGTGGGCCTTGGCCAGCGCCATCACAGGATTGGCCTGGGCTCTTTGCTCGGCCAGGATGCGACCAGACAGGGTCTGCTCAGGATCCTCAATACACCCCTGCCACAACGTCAGGGCGTCCTGATAATCACTGCCCTGGTCACCGTCGATCACCCTGGCAATCTGGCGCCAGCGTTCAAAGCTCTCCCCCAGCCATTGACTGAGTGGCTTGCTGTCACCACAACCGTACTCCAGCGCCAGACCGGGCTGACGGCCTCGTGCCACCACGGTGTCGAAGTTGCGCTGAGTCTGCTGCTGACATTCATCAGTCCAGCAGGGGCTGGGCAACAGCAGGCAGTCCAACAGGAAGAGATCCAGCAACAACACCTGGTCCCGGCTCACTCCATGGGGCGCGAAGGGGTTCACATCCAGGGTGCGCACCTCGATGTACTCAACGCCTGCGCGGTCCAGGGCATCGGAGGGGGTCTCACCGCTGTGGGCGGTGCGCTTGGGCCGGATGGGTGAGTAGAGCTCATTCTCAATCTGCAGGATATTGGTGTTCAGCTGTACTCGCTGGCCCCCCTCCTCCAGACCCAGCTCGGCGAAGCGCTCTGACGGCAAGGTAATGGCACGCTTGAGGTCGGAGACATACTCCTGCACCGAGTTGTAACGGATTCTCAGGTTGGTCTGCTCGCTGTTGGTGTACCCAAGGTCACTCATCCGCAGAGAGGTGGCCCAGGGCAGCACCAGCAGGCCGCTGGAGAGGGTATCGAATTCCAGCCCAACCTCGCGGCCATCCAGGAAGGAGGAGCAGAGCGTGGGGGAGGCACCGAACAGATAGGGCAGGATCCAGGCCTGATGACGGAAGTTGCGAATCAGGTGGAAGTAGCCGGTGGAGATGGTCTCCTGAGACTGATCCCCGTACAGGGCTTTCCACAGCGACTTCGGCAGAGAGAAGTTGAAGTGGACCCCGGCGATGGACTGCATCTTGGCCCCATAACGGCGCTTCAACCCCTCACGGTAGAGGGTTTTCATCCTTCCGACGTGGGAGTGACCATACTGGGCGATAGGCACATCTTCCTGATGATCGATAAAGCAGGGCATGGACTGGGGCCACAGCAGCTGATCGCCGATATGGTGGCTGACAAAGCGATGGATATCGCCCAGCTCCTCCAACAGGCCATCGACACAGGTGTTAACCCCGGTGATCAGCTCCAGCAGGGACTCAGAAAAGTCGGTGGTGACCCACTTATTGGTCAGGGCAGAGCCCAGGGCCTGGGGATGGGGATCCCGGGCCAGCAGGCCTTGGGGAAGAATACGCAAGGCTTCCCGCTCTATCCCGCGCCCCATAGAGCGCAGGGCGAGCCGCCCCTCCTCATTGGAGAGTCGGCTCAGGTTCCGTTCAAATTCCGTCAAGTCAGATACTCGTTAAAACGGGAGGGCGTTGCCCTCCCGGTGTAGATGGAAAGGGACAATTTTACAGCGTCAGTGTGACGATATCATAGCCCAGTTCTTTCAGAGAGGGCTCTACGCTGCTTTTATCACCAACAACCAGGATGATCATTTGTGACAGGTCCAGCTGATCTTTAGCCAGGCGATTCAGCTCTTCACGACTGATGCTGCGGATCAGAGCGCCCTGCTGTTCAACAAAGTCCTTGGGCAGGTCATAACGTTGCAGCTTGCCCAGGAAGCGGGCTTTCTGCCCTGGGGTCTCGAAACTCAAGGCATCAGACTGGGTCACCGAAGCCCGCATGAAGGCCAGCTCCTCCTCCGTCATCCCCTTGTCTGCGAAGCCCTGGAGCTCATCGACAAACTCCTTCACCGACGCCGCAGTGGCGTCGGCACGCACGCTGGCACCGGCCACAAAGGAGCCCAGCTCGGGGCCGCCGCGGAAGCTGCTACGGGCACCATAGGTGTAGCCCTTGTCTTCACGCAGGTTCAGGTTGATGCGGCTGTTGAAGGCCCCCCCCAGTGGGTAATTCATCAGCCCGGACTTGAAGTAGTCCCCCAGGGCATCGAAAGGCATGCCACGGCGACCTATCTTGATCACCGACTGAGCCGCACCCGACTTGTCCAGCAGGTATACCTTGGGACCGGCCAGTTGCGGCATCGCCTGCAGGGGGGCCCACTGACTGGCTTCGCCCTGCCATTGCCCCAGCCAGTTCAGCTTGGCCAGCAGCTGGGCCTGATCCAGGTCAGACACCGCCACCACGCTGGCGTTACCGGCGCGGAACTGCTCCATATAGAAGCCTTTGACCTGTTCCAGCGTCAGCTCCTGAACGCTCTCCAGAGTCCCGCCCACGGGTTTACCTGCACTGTTGCCACCATAGAGCAGTTCGCTCCAGGCGGTGTTGGCCAGCCAGCCCGGGTCGTTGGCCTGATGCTGCAGCCCCTGAATCTGCTGAACCTTAACCCGTTGGAAATCCTCGTCCTTGAATGCAGGCTTGAGCAAGCGCTCCTGCAGCAGGGCCAGGGTGGCGTCCAGGTTTACGGTCAGGGCGCTGACGCTGACATAGGTACGATAACCGGAGGCACTGACGGAGATGGAGGAACCCAGCTTCTCCAGCTCCTGAGCCATCTCAACCGTGGTGAAGGACTCGGTGGACTCACCCATCATGGTGGCGGTGAGCTGAGCCAGGCCCGCTTCGGTGGCTGAGGTCAGGCGCTGCCCGCCATCGAGGGCAATCATGATCTCTGTGGTGGGGGTCTCATCGCTCTGAGTGCCGATGACATCGATGCCGTTGGCCAGACGCAGCTGCCACAAGGCAGGCACCTTGAGCTGAGGTGCAGGGCCGGAGCCAGGCACCTGGCTTCTGTCGAAGCTGTCCTGGATCTGGGCCTGTTCAACCTTATCGGCATGGCTCAGTTGCTCCTTGGGGATCGGACCCGGAGCCGTGAAACTGGCTGGCGCGGCGGCCAGGGCCAGTTGCCCCTGGGGCACGACACTCATGATCACCGCATGTTTTCCCTTGATGTAGGTGTTGAACACCCGCATCACGTCTTCGGCGGTGACATTGCGGTAGCGCTCCAGATCCTGCTGAAGCAGGTCCGGCTCGTCGAAGAAGGTCTGGTTGTAGGCCAGGGAGGTCACCTTACCGCGCACACTCTGCAGGCCGAAAATGGTATTGGCTTCATGGCCTACCTGGGCTTTCTTCAGGTCGTCGGCCAGAACACCGCGCTTCTCAAACTCCGCCACGGATTCACGAATCACCTTCTCGATGCCGCCCAACTGGGGCTGTTTGCCTGGATTGGCCAGGGCATACATGGTGAACTCACAGGCCAGTTCCCGGCAGGGATGGCCAACGCCCGCCTGCACCGCCAATCCTGATTTCACCAGGTTCTTGTAGAAGATGGAGGTCTTGCCGCCACCGAGGATCTCGGACAGCAGGTCCAGAGCCGCTTCATCTTCATGACGGGCGTACACTGTGGGGAAAGAGAGGTAGATCAGGGGCAGGTGCACCTTGTCTTCCAGGGTGAGGTAGCGATCGCCCTCCAGGGAAGCGGGCGCCTTGGGCTGGGCGGTCACTTCCGGACCCCGGGGGATGGTGCCAAAGTACTTGACCACCCACTGCAGCACCTGCTCACGATCGAAATCGCCGCCAATGGTGAGGGTGGCGTTATTGGGGCCATACCAGCGCTTGAAGAAGGCGCGCAGATCGTCCACGTTGCCGTTGTCCAGCTCCTCCATCCAGCCGATCACCGGCCAGGAGTAGGGGTGCCCCTTGGGGTAGAGGGCTTGAGAGACCAGCTCATTGAGTCGCCCGTAGGGCTGGTTGTCCACCCGCTGGCCACGCTCATTCTTTACCGTGGCACGCTGAACCTCGAACGCCTCTTCGGTGACCGCAGGCAGCAGGAAGCCCATGCGATCTGCCTCGAGCCAGAGCATCTTCTCCAGCTGATTGGCCGGCACAGTCTCAAAGTAGTTGGTTCGGTCGCTGTTGGTGGTCCCATTCAGGGTACCGCCGGACTCAGTCACCAGTTGGAAGTGCTGTTCATCGGCCACGTTTTCGGAGCCCTGGAACATCATGTGCTCGAAGAAGTGAGCGAAACCGGATTTACCCAGATCCTCCCGGGCGGAGCCCACATGATAGGTCACATCCACGTGCACCAGAGGGTCTGAGCTGTCTTTGTGCAGAACGACCGTCAGACCATTATCCAGCTGGAACTTTTCGTAAGGAATTGTTACTTCTGCCTGCTGAGACAGATTAGAGCCAAGATAAGCGACCCCATCAGGCAGTGATGGGGTGGGTGCGTCTGATGCGCATCCTGCCAGGGTGATCGCCAGACTGAGTGCCAGCGGCTTGAACAATTTCACGGAATCCCTCCTGTAGCGGCCCACAGCCCGGTCGGGCTGCGCCTAGAACTGACTGATGATGCCCAGAGTGGTGAGGGCGATCACCAAGTATCGAAAAAACTTACCAATGAAGATCAACAGACTACTAGATAACATCCCAAACCGGAACCATCCGGCAAGCAGGGGGATGGCATCCCCTATCAAGGGCAGCCAGGCCAACAGCAGGCTCCAGACGCCATAGCGCTGCACCTTGGGTATCAGCCATTGGTGCTTCCCCTCAATCAGCTCTTCGGGAGATTTGGCACGCCGCCCCAAGCGTCCAAGGAGGTAACTGGTGAGGGAACCCAGAGTATTGCCTATGGTGGCGATTATGACGAGGCTTAACCAGGTATCAGGAGTGGATTGAACCAGATAGCCCAGAAGCAGCTCCGAGCCGCCCGGGGCCAGAGTGGCAGAGACAAAGGCACTGGCGAACAGGCCCCCTTCGGCAGAGAGCAAGAGGCTACTCGACGGTTTCCGAGGGGATCATCAGAGCCTTGAGCTCTTCATTATTGGCCAGCATATCGGCCAGGGTGTAGTTATCCAGAGTGCCCAAAAACGCATTGGTGGCTTCGGAGAGGACCTGCTTCAGGCGGCAGGCGGGCAGGATTTTACAGTAGGGTTCGCCGCAGTTGATCAGTTGGAGGGGTTCCAGGGCACGAATCACCTCACCCAGGCCGATCTCTTCAGGGGCTTTTGCCAGACAGATGCCCCCCTTCTTGCCCCGTACGGTCTTCACAAAACCCGCGTGACCCAGTTTGTTGATCACCTTCACCATGTGATTACGGGATACACCGTAGATCTCTGTCACCCGGGTGATGCTGGTCAACTCCCCTTCTGGCAGCGTTGCCATGTAGAGCAGGGAACGGAACGCGAAGTCACTGAAGCTGGTGAGTTGCAAGAATCTTACCTCCAATCAACCGCCAAAGGCGTTCAGAGGTACGGGCTGACGGGGCCTCTGCTCCCCTTGCGGTCAAAAACGCTGTGACTGCAGACAGCTGTATCTGTCGATACGGATCTCCTGGCTGATGTTGCCCGTATCATCCTGGTACAGGTGACGATACACCATGCCCAACTCCAGGCGCTTACGATAGTAGGCGCTGGTACAGAAACTGTAAATGGTCTCCTGAGCGTGGTTCTCCACCACAGCGCCGAAGGCACCGAGACGATCGCCGTTTACCTGACGATAGTACAGCATCATCTCACCATCGCCATATTCGGCTTTTAAGAAGTTAGGATTCTGGCTTTGTCCGATACCACTGTTGAGGTCCATCACCAGTTGATGACTCTCTCTATCCAGCCAGTCGGGAACCGCGTCGAACCAGGCCAGAACGGGTAGGGAAAACAAAGTCAGCAAAGTCAGATAGCGCATAGTCAATTTGATAATCCCCCGAGGGCTATATGCTACACGCGAATGGATAAATAAGAAGCCAATTTGTCAAAATTTTACACTCAGATCACAAGGGTTAACGTACTGATAAACATTGTCAATCCCTGTCGTCTTCCAGTGGGAATCGTGAGAAACCGGTAGTGGAAGCCTGTTTGAAAACCCGGCAAACTCTTGGTATCTATTAAGAAAATACCTTTAGCTCAATGATGAGGAACCACCATGATAGGAAGAATGTTTCTGCTGCCAATTATCCTGTCACTGCTGTGGTACCTGTTTCTGACCATGAACGGTTACAGCCTGAAGCAGGGACAGAAGGGGTTTTACTGGATTTTTGGCCTCTGCCTGGGGCTGATTGGCTTCTTCGCCCTGATGATTGAGCTGACTCAACCCGGCTAGCGCTTTTGATATCTCTTCAACAACGCCTAAGGGCTCCGCCCGCAGGCAAGCAATCCGACGAGCGCGCATAAAAAAACCCGAGCGTCAGCTCGGGCTTTTTTATCAATATGGCGCGCTCGGAAGGATTCGAACCTTCGACCGCCTGGTTCGTAGCCAGGTACTCTATCCAGCTGAGCTACGAGCGCGCAATGGCGGTGAGGGAGGGATTCGAACCCTCGATACCGATCAAGGTATACGCCCTTAGCAGGGGCGCGCCTTCAGCCACTCGGCCACCTCACCTAATCAACCTGTTTTCCGGTAGGTCCCCGGTCACCTGGAGAGCTCGCTCTGCCGTGGTGCGGGGCGTATATTACGTCGTAGCAGAAATATGTCAAACGCTTTTTGGCGGGCGCGATAACAACTGCACTGTTTTTATCCAGTCCAGCCAAGATTCCGGCAGCAAGCGCTGAAAATGATTATTTTACTGTCAGCAGCCGTGCCGGAGAGCGCCCTTCAAACGGGATTCAGGCATAAAAAAACCGACGCTGTTGCGCCGGTCTTTTTTAGAAGTTTCCACCCTGCGGAGTGCCGTCTTTCTCGGCTTGAATCCGCATGTAGATCTCCTCGCGATGCACAGAAACCTCTTTGGGAGCGTTCACACCAATACGTACCTGGTTGCCCTTTACTCCCAAAACAGTAACGGTTACTTCGTCACCAATCATTAAGGTTTCGCCTACGCGGCGAGTCAAAATCAGCATTCTTTCGCTCCTCTCTCTTCAAGTCCACGGCCTTCGACCGTGGAATCTTGCAGCGCTATTATAAAGTTAGCCTAGATTAATTCTACCCACATTGGCAGATATTCTCAGTCTTCACCCAGCCCAAACGAGCTGTGGAGGCTTCGGACGGCAAGCTCAAGATACTTCTCATCAATGGCAACGGAGATCTTTATCTCCGAGGTCGCAATCAAATGAATCTTAATTCCTTCTCGACCCAAGACTTCGAACATCTGCTTGGCCACCGAGGTGTGGTGAGTCATAGAGGCCCCCACTACGGAAACTTTGCAGATGTCGCAGGTTTCTATCAGTTCCCTGGCACCGAACCTCTCCATCAGAGGCTCGATAACGGATCGCGCCAGGGGAAGATCACCCCGAGGAACGGTAAAGGTCAGGTCGACGCGGCCTTCTCCGGCGCCCGCCTGAACTATCATATCCACGGCAATTTTGGCATCAGCCAAGGGGGAAAACAGGGCAGCAGCCACGCCGGCCTCATCCACCAGACCGGTCAGGGTCAGGCTGGCCTCTTCGCGACTGTATGCGATACCGGTAACGCAGTTGCCGGAGTGGCAACGGCCATCGTAATCGATCAGAGTCCCTTCTCCTTCCTTGAAACTGGACAGCACCCTGAGTGGCACCTGGTGCCGGCCTGCAAATTCAACAGAGCGCATTTGCAATACCTTAGCACCCAGACTGGCTAGCTCCAACATCTCCTCGAAGGTGATGTGGCTCATTTTGCGCGCCTTAGGTTCTATCCTAGGATCAGTAGTATAAACCCCTTCTACGTCGGTGAAAATCTGACATTCGTCAGCACCCAGGGCTGCAGCCAGTGCAACGGCCGTGGTATCTGAGCCTCCACGGCCCAGTGTTGTCACCTCTCCGTCAGGGCTCACCCCCTGAAATCCGGCCACAATGGGCACCTGTCCCGCATCGAGGCAGCGCTCCAGGCGCTGCTGTTCGACGGACTGAATCTCGGCGCGACCATGATGGCCGTCGGTGTGGATTCCAACCTGGAATCCCAACAGGGAGACAGCCTGCACTCCCCGCTTATGCAAAGCCATGGCCATCAAGGCGATGGAGATCTGCTCACCGGTGCTGACCAGCATGTCCAGCTCGCGCTGATCAGGCTGAGCCGACACCAGGGAGGCCAGTTCCAATAAACGATTGGTCTCACCAGCCATGGCTGACAATACCACTACCGTCTTGTGGCCTTCGCGTACGGTACGGGCAATACCGTCGGCGACCGCCTCGATGCGGTCAAAAGACCCCACCGAGGTGCCACCATATTTCTGTACGAACAGGGACACAGATTACAGCCGCTGCGTCAGCCAGTCGTTCACGCTTGCCAGGGCGGCAGGCAGAGCGGCGACGTCGGTTCCACCGGCCTGAGCCATGTCAGGACGGCCACCGCCCTTGCCACCGACCTGCTGAGCCACCATGTTCACCAGCTCACCGGATTTCACCTGGCCGGTAAGATCCTTGGTTACGCCCGCAATCAGGCTGACCTTGTCGTCCTTGGCGGTTGCCAGAACCACAATGCCACTGCCCAGCTTATTCTTCAGCTGGTCCAGAGTGTCACGAAGGGATTTGGGCTCAGCCCCTTCCAGATTGGCCACGATCACCTTGGTGCCGTTGATCTCAACGGCGTTGTCCGCCAGAGAGGCACCGGCCTGAGCGGTCAGCTTGGCGTTGAGGCGATCCACCTCCTTCTCCAGCCAGCGGCTGCGCTCCACCAGGGTGCGAACTCGCTCGCCCAGGTTGGTGGTGTCGCTCTTGACCATGGTCGCCAGGCCTTCCAGCTGTTCACCCAGCTGGTGCATGGCATCGATGGCCACCTGGCCGGTCAGGGCTTCAATTCGACGCACACCTGCGGCGATGCCGCCCTCGGAGATGATCTTGAAGAAGCCGATGTCACCGGTGCGGTTGACGTGGGTACCACCACAGAGCTCGGTGGAGAATTCGCCCATGTTCACGACCCGTACTTCGTCGTCGTACTTCTCACCGAACAGGGCCATGGCACCGGCGGACTTGGCATCGTCGATGTTCATCAGACGGGTGGCCACTTCGTTGTTGGTGCGGATCTCATCGTTCACCATCTTCTCTACGGTGCGCAGAACCTTGATGCTGACCCCTTCGAAGTGGCTGAAGTCAAAACGCAGCCCCTCGGCGTTCACCAAAGAGCCCTTCTGGTTCACGTGCTCACCCAGCACCTTGCGCAGGGCGGCGTGCAGCAGGTGGGTGGCGGTGTGATTGAGCTTGATCGCCTGGCGACGGTGGGAATCGATGGCCGCCGTCAGCTCTTCGCCCACGTGTATCTCGCCGCCGGACACGTAGCCAACGTGGACGATGGCGTTGCCCGCCTTGCGGGTGTCCTTGACGGTAAAGGCACCGTTGGCCATCATCAGTTCACCGGAGTCACCCACCTGACCGCCGCTCTCGGCGTAGAAGGGGGTGGTGTCCAGGATCACCTGGCCCTCTTCCCCTTCCAGCAGCTGCTCGACGGACTCGCCCTCCTTGTAGATGGCCACCACCTTGGCGGCCTGCTCGTTGAGGGTGTAACCACTGAACTCGGTGTCGCTGTCGATGCGCAGCACCTCGTTGTAATCCATGCCGAACTTGCTGGCCTGCTGGGCACGTTTGCGCTGCTCGGCCATGGCGGCATCGAAGCCCTGCTGGTCGATCTTCATGTCGCGTTCACGGGCGATGTCGGCGGTCAGGTCCGCTGGGAAGCCATAGGTGTCATAGAGCTCAAACACCTTGGCACCAGGGATGGTGTCACCGTCCAGGTTCTCCAGCACATCTTCCAGCAGCGCCAGGCCGCGGTCCACGGTGCGCAGGAACTGCTCTTCTTCGGTCTTCAGGACCTTGGAGATCACCGGCATCTGAGTGTTGAGCTCGTCGTAGGCGGCGCCCATCAGCTCAGCCAGCTTAGGGGCCAGGCGGTGGAAGAAGGGTTGACGGGCACCCAGTTTATGACCGTGACGCACGGCACGGCGGATGATGCGGCGCAACACATAGCCACGGCCTTCGTTGGAGGGCATCACGCCATCGGCAATCAGGAAGGCACAGGAGCGGATGTGATCGGCGATCACCTTGAGAGAGTTGTTCTCCAGATCCTCTACGGACAGCAGCTGAGCCGCCTGCTTGATCAGCGACTGGAACAGGTCAATCTCGTAGTTGGAGTGAACGCCCTGCATGATGGCAGCAATACGCTCCAGGCCCATGCCGGTATCCACAGAGGGCTTAGGCAGAGGTTCCATGGTGCCGTCGGCCTGACGGTTGTACTGCATGAATACGATGTTCCAGATCTCGATGAAGCGATCCCCATCCTCTTCAGGGGTGCCGGGACGGCCACCCCAGATGTGGTCGCCGTGGTCGTAGAAGATCTCGGTACAGGGGCCACAGGGACCGGTGTCACCCATCTGCCAGAAGTTGTCAGAGGCGTAAGGGGCGCCCTTGTTGTCACCGATGCGGATGATGGACTCGGCAGGTACGCCGATCTCCTTCAGCCAGATCTCATAGGCTTCATCATCGGACTCATAGATGGTGACGCACAGCTTCTCCTTGGGCAGCTTCATCTCCTTGGTGAGGAAGTTCCAGGCGAAGTTGATGGCATCACGCTTGAAGTAGTCACCAAAGCTGAAGTTACCCAGCATCTCGAAGAAGGTGTGGTGACGGGCGGTGTAACCCACATTTTCCAGGTCGTTATGCTTACCACCGGCGCGCACACAACGCTGGGAGGTGGTGGCACGGGAGTAGTTGCGCTGCTCTGCGCCGAGGAATACGTCCTTGAACTGGTTCATCCCCGCATTGGTAAACAGCAGAGTGGGATCGTTATGAGGAACCAGGGAGCTGGACTCCACTACTTCGTGGTTCTGAGTGCGGAAATATTCCAGGAAAGCTTCCCGAATTTCAGCAGTGGTCATACGCATGCGGTCATCCTGAAAAGAGTTGTATCTGGGTTGAGGCAGCGCACTGTCCATCGGCTTGGCAGCGCTGCCTGTTCAAACGGGTGATTATATCCGTAACAGGGCCGGGCAAACCAGCGATATGGGGGAATTAAGGGAAAATTACTCGCTTCGGGAAAGCTCCTCGAAGGCGTAGTGTATCTGGTCGCGGTCAAAGCCACGGCCGCTGAGGAAGCGCCACGCCTTCTGACGGGCGGCGTAGTCGGCCAGCAGCTGGGCGTCGAAGCGTCGTTGTGCCAGCTCCAGGCAGCACTGCCACCAATCCAGCTCCTCCTGCTCTATGGCCTGAGTAATCAGGGAAGAGGAAACGCCGCGCTGACGCAGCTCCTGCCTTACCTTGGCGGGCCCCTGACCACGAAGGGCACGACTGCGGGCGTAAGAGAGGGCAAAGCGCGCCTCATCCAGATAGCCCCACTCCTCCAGCTGAAGGAACAGCGCTTCGCTGCCAGAAAGATCAAAGCCGCGCTGACGCAGTTTTTGCTTCAGCTCGGCTTTGGCGTGATCCCGGCGGCTCAGCAGATTCAGAGCCGCCTGTTTGAGGTCGGCCTGGCTCAGGCTTCCTCACCCTCTTTAGCAGGGTCAAACTCGTCGGCCTGGGGCTCGGCCTTCACCAGCAGCATGGCGCGCAACTGGGTTTCGATCTCGTCGGCGATGGCCACGTTCTCCTTGAGGAAACGGATGCAGTTGGCTTTGCCCTGACCGATCTTCTCACCCTTGTAGCTGTACCAGGCGCCGGACTTCTCCACCAGCTTGTGCTTCACACCCAGGTCGATCAGCTCACCCTCTTTGGAGGAGCCCTCACCGTAGAGGATCTGGAACTCAGCCTGTTTGAACGGAGGCGCCACCTTGTTTTTCACCACCTTAACCCGGGTTTCGTTACCCACCACTTCGTCACCATCTTTGATGGCGCCGGTACGGCGGATATCCAGACGCACGGAGGCGTAGAATTTCAGGGCGTTACCACCGGTGGTGGTTTCGGGGTTACCGAACATGACGCCGATCTTCATCCGGATCTGGTTGATGAAGATGCACAGGGTGTTGGAGCGCTTGATGTTGGCGGTCAACTTACGCAGGGCCTGAGACATCAGACGCGCCTGCAGACCCACGTGGGAATCGCCCATCTCACCCTCAATTTCCGCCTTTGGCGTCAAGGCAGCCACGGAGTCGACGATCACCACATCGACGGCGCCGGAGCGCACCAGCATGTCGCAGATCTCCAGGGCCTGTTCACCGGTATCGGGCTGGGACACCAGCAGCTCCTGCACGTTCACACCCAGCTTCTCGGCATAGATGGGGTCCAGGGCGTGTTCGGCATCCACGAAGGCACAGGTTTTGCCCATCTTCTGGGCTTCGGCGATCACCTGCAGAGTGAGGGTGGTCTTACCGGAAGATTCGGGACCGTAGATCTCAACAACACGGCCTGCGGGCAGACCGCCAATACCCAGAGCCACATCCAGGCCTAGTGAACCGGTGGAGATGGCCTCAATGTCCATGGCAGTGGCATCACCCAGGCGCATGATAGAGCCTTTACCAAACTGCTTTTCAATCTGTCCCAGGGCAGCGGCCAAAGCCCGCTGTTTGTTGTTGTCCATTGCTAGCTCCACTCTAAAATTGGATGAGGCGTTAAATTTCACTGGGCTCAGTATACTGTATAGTCATACAGTATCAACCCCTGTTTACTGTATGGAGGCGTTTTTCGATCCGGGGTATGATAACGGCTTTGTCGATTTTGCCCAGCAGGAAACTCGTGAGCCCACAGTCCGACGCCCTAGCGCATCACACGCCGATGATGCAGCAGTACCTGACTCTCAAAGCCCAACATCAGGATGTGATCCTGTTCTATCGCATGGGCGATTTCTATGAACTCTTCTATGACGATGCCAAGCGCACTGCGGCCCTGCTGGACATTACCCTGACCGCCCGCGGCAAGAGCGGCGGCGATCCCATTCCCATGGCCGGGGTCCCCTACCATGCGGTAGAGGGTTATCTGGCCAGATTGGTTCAGATGGGTGAGTCGGTGGCGATCTGTGAACAAGTGGGTGACCCGGCCACCAGCAAGGGTCCGGTAGAGCGCAAGGTGGTGCGCATCGTCACCCCGGGCACAGTAACCGACGAAGCCCTGCTGACCGAGCGTCGCGATAACCTGGTGGCCGCCCTGTACGAACACCAAGGCCGTTTTGGCTTTGCCACCCTGGATCTCACCTCAGGTCGATTCTTCCTTAATGAATTGAACGACGAAGAGAGCCTGGCCGCCGAACTACAACGGGTGGCGCCGGTGGAGCTGCTCTACTGCGAATCGTTGATGGCGATGCACCTGGTGGAGGCTCTCAAGGGACTTCGTCGTCGACCCGAGTGGGAGTTCGATCTCGCTACCGCCCGCAAACAACTGACCGAGCAGTTCGGTACCAGAGACTTGACCGGTTTTGGGGTCGAGGAGGCCAACCTGGGCCTGTGCGCCGCAGGCTGTCTGCTCCAGTACGTCAAGGACACCCAGCGTACCGCCCTGCCCCACATCCGTAGCATCGGCCGCCATCTCTCCGATGAAGGCATCGTGCTAGATGCGGCCACCAGACGTAACCTGGAGCTGACCCGTAACCTGGGAGGCGGCCATGACAACACCCTGGCCTCGGTTCTGGACGCCAGTGCCACCGCCATGGGTTCCCGTCAGTTGCAGCGCTGGATCCACCAACCGCTGACTTGCCGCAACGCCCTGAACCAGCGTCTGGACGCCGTGGCGGAATTACTGGATCTGGGACTGAGCCCGGATCTCACGGACCTGCTCAAGGAGATTGGCGACATTGAGCGGGTGCTGGCGCGACTGGCCCTGCGCAGCGCCCGGCCCCGGGACTTTACCCGACTGCGCCAGGCGATGAGGGTGCTGCCGGAACTGAAACAGACCCTGGGTCAGTGCCAGTCTGCCCGGTTGAACACCCTGACCCAGCAGCTGGGCGAGTTTCCCGAAGAACTGGATCTGCTGGAGCGAGCCATCATCGATAACCCACCGGTGCTCATTCGCGACGGCGGCGTTATCGCCCCGGGCTACAACAGCGACCTGGACTACTGGCGGGATCTGTCCCAGGGGGCCACAGACTACCTGGCCGAGCTGGAAGCCCGAGAGAAAGAGGTCACCGGCATCGCCACTCTCAAGGTGGGTTACAACAAGGTGCACGGCTACTTCATCGAGGTCTCCAAAGCCCAGTCAGCCCTGGTGCCGGCCAGCTACATCCGCCGTCAGACCCTGAAAAATGCCGAGCGCTTTATCATTCCTGAGCTCAAGGAGCATGAGGACAAGGTGCTCACCAGTCAGGGCAAGGCCCTGGCCCTGGAGAAGCAACTGTATGAGGCGCTGTTCGACCTGCTGATGCCCAAGCTGGCCGAGTTGCAGATGTTTGGTTTTGCCTGTGCCGAACTGGATGTGCTGCAGACCTTCGCCGACCGGGCCGAGGCCCTCAACTACTGCCGCCCTACCCTGAGCGACAGCGTGGGCATAGAGATCCGCGGTGGCCGCCACCCCGTGGTAGAGCAGGTGATGAAGGAGCCCTTTATCGCCAACCCGGTCTCCCTGTGTCCCTCTCGCCGCATGCTGGTGCTGACCGGCCCCAACATGGGCGGTAAGTCGACCTACATGAGGCAGACGGCGCTCATTGCCCTGATGGCGCACATCGGCTGCTTTGTGCCGGCCGACAGCGCCGAGATTGGCCGTTTGGATCGGATCTTTACCCGAATTGGCGCCTCGGACGATCTGGCGTCCGGACGCTCCACCTTCATGGTTGAGATGACTGAAACCGCCAACATTCTCAACAACGCCAGTGAACGCAGCCTGGTGCTGATGGATGAGATTGGCCGCGGCACCTCCACCTACGATGGTCTCTCCCTGGCCTGGGCAGCCGCAGAGTTCCTGACCCGAAAGAGTCAGTCCCTGACTCTGTTCGCCACCCACTACTTCGAGCTGACCCAGCTGCCGGAGCAACATGCCGAAGCGGTCAATGTCCATCTGGATGCGGTGGAGCACGGGGCCACCATCGCCTTTATGCACGCGGTGCAGGAGGGGCCGGCCAGCCGCAGCTATGGCTTGCAGGTAGCCGCCCTGGCGGGTGTGCCTCAGGGGGTAATTCGCCAGGCCAAGCAGAAGCTGGCTCAACTGGAACAGCTGGGGCAGGCCCAGGCTGAACCCCAGCTCTCCCTGGCCATCAGCGCGGCAGAGCCGGAGCCCCACCCGGCCCTGGAGATGCTGGAGCACAGCGACCCGGATAACCTCAGCCCCCGCCAGGCCCAGGATCTGCTCTATCGCCTCAAAGCGATGCTGTAAGCCTGAGCGATAAAAGAAAACGCGGCCCAATGGCCGCGTTTTTCATTGCGCTAACAAATAACAAAATCAGGGACGGAACAGTGCCTCACTGGAGAGCCCCTGGGATCCCAGCAGATCCTTGAGGCGACGCAGGGCTTCAACCTGAATCTGACGAACCCGCTCTCGGGTCAGGCCAATCTCCCGGCCCACATCTTCCAGGGTGGAGGGCTCATAGCCCAGCAATCCAAAACGGCGAGCCAGTACTTCGCGCTGCTTGGAGTTGAGCTCATCAAGCCAGCGGACCACCGAGTCCTGAATGTCGTCTTCCTGCACCTTGGATTCGGGGCCGGAGCTGTCGTCATCTGCAATGATGTCCAGCAGGGCCTTGTCGGAGTCACCACCGATGGGCGTGTCCACCGAGCTGATTTTCTCGTTCAGCTTCAGCATCTTGCTCACATCCTCAACCGGCTTGTCCAGCTTGGCGGCGATCTCATCTGCGGTCGGCTCATGATCCAGGCTGTGGGCCAGCTCACGGGCGGTGCGCAGGTAGACATTGAGCTCCTTGACCACATGAATAGGCAGACGTATGGTGCGGGTCTGATTCATGATGGCGCGCTCGATGGTCTGGCGGATCCACCAGGTCGCATAGGTCGAGAAGCGGAATCCACGCTCAGGGTCGAACTTTTCCACAGCGCGGATCAGTCCCAGGTTGCCCTCTTCGATCAGGTCGAGCAGAGCCAAACCCCGGTTGTTGTACCGACGGGCGATCTTCACCACCAGGCGCAGGTTACTTTCGATCATCCTGTTGCGGGACTTGGCACAATCACGCTGGGCACGGCGAGCGTAATAGACCTCCTCCTCGGCGGTGAGCAAGGGTGAGAATCCGATCTCACTCAGATACAGCTGAGTGGCATCAAGATTTTTCTGCAGATCATCCTGAACCAGCTGATCTACGGCGGACTCTTTTGCTGCCTTTCGCTTACCTGACGTTGCTCGGTTAGAATCAGTCCCCAAAACTGCTTCTTCCCTGTTCAGATCCACGGCAGCACTGCTGTATTGCTTGATATTTCGACTCATTGGCCAGTCTCCCAATTTGTCCCAAACCACTGATGATTACTTCACGGTAAAGCCTCCATATACCTTGACGTCCCTGCAAGAAAGATTACTGCTTTGGCAGATAACGCTCCGGATCCACCGACTTACCCCGGTAACGGATCTCGAAGTGCAACATCACCCGATCGCTGTCTGTACTTCCCATTTCGGCGATCTTCTGACCTGCTTTCACTGCCTGTTTCTCTTTTACGAGTATTTTTCTGTTGTGGGCATAGGCACTGAGAAAATCGTCACTGTGCTTAATGATGATCAACTTGCCGTATCCCCTGAGAGCACTTCCGGCGTACACCACCCGGCCCTCGGCTGAAGCTACAACAGGCGCCCCCTCCCTGGAAGCGATATCCAAACCCTTCTGCCCCTGAGCGGAGTCGGAGTAGCGGGCCACTACCTTTCCTGAGGCTGGCCAGCGCCACTTGGACACTTTCTTCGGCAACGAAGAGTTTAATGACCTGTTAATATTTTGTGAGCTTCTTGTTGAAGCATACTCCTGAGAATTTTTGGGATCAACAGATTTAGTGTTTTCTTTTTGTTTCGGCGATCTGGCAGAGCTTGATGTGGATCGACTGGAATTCGCAGGTGTTTTTGCTGTTTTCCCGCTGCTGGAGGTGGTTGGTGCTGTTTTTTTGACCGATCGCAAATCAAGCCACTGTCCTACCCGGATTGTGTAGGGTGATGGCAGCTTGTTAATCCGGGCCAGATCCTTGTAGTCGGTGCCGGACGCCCAGGCAATGGAATAGAGGGTATCCCCGGACTTTACCTGGTACCTGGATTGGCTGACACTGCCGCGAGCCTTGTCCTTATAGGTTTTGCCTGTGTATAAACTTTCCACAGGCGCAGGCTTATGAGCCTGGAAACTGCATCCGGCCAGAGCGAAGATCAGAAACAAAAAGAAAGATCTGCTTACATAACGAGCAGCATGACGCACAGCAACCCTCCCAGTATCAACCATCCCAGCCAGGCATGAGACCTGGGCAGACGACCGGTCTCTTTGGCCACCCAGGCCACCAACAAATAACGGCTGGCACGACTCACCGTCGCCGCCAGCAGGAACAGAGGCCAAGACACGCCGCTGGCTCCGGCGGCCAACGTGGCCAATTTGTATGGCAAAGGTGTCAAACCCGACGCCGCCAATATCCAGGCGCCCCATTGGCCATAGAGTTCCAGGACCCCGGTCAGTTCCGCCTCATAGTGCCAACGCTGCACCAGGGGCATCACCAGAGCCTCCATGCCATAGCGCGCCGCCAGATAGCCAAGCAGGCCACCAAGCACCGACCAGAACACCGTCAACCCAGCCAGAGAGAGCCACTGCCCGGGTGCCAGCCGACACATGGGCGCCAGGGCCAGTTCTGCAGGAATCGGCAGAATCAGCCCCTCCAGAAAGGCAAACGCCGCCAGGGAACGGCGGCGTAGCCTGTGACCCTTACTCGGTGTCACCGGCCACCAAGGGCACGAAACGCACCTCCTCCAGCACCTCGCTCAGGTACCGATCCCCCTGACGGGTGATCAGGTGCAAAACCTGAACCTGCTCG
Source organism: Ferrimonas sp. (assembly GCF_048263965.1). Lineage (NCBI taxonomy): Bacteria > Pseudomonadati > Pseudomonadota > Gammaproteobacteria > Alteromonadales > Ferrimonadaceae > Ferrimonas > Ferrimonas sp. Next base: position 19,970 of record NZ_JBLXDO010000013.1, read on the forward strand.
CCTATGGGGATCACCATACGGCCCCCATCGGCCATCTGCTGCAGCAGCGCCTGAGGCAGTTCCCGGGCGGCGGCGGTCACGATGATCCCGGCAAAGGGCGCCCGAGCCGGCCACCCCTGCCAGCCGTCGCCGTACTTGAAGGCGATGTTGTGCAGATCCATCTTCTTCAGCCGCTGTCTGGCCTTGATCTGCAGTCCCTTGATGCGCTCCACCGAACAGAGCTCCGGCACCAGCTGGGCGAGGATCGCCGACTGATAGCCCGAGCCGGTCCCTATCTCCAGCACCGGCCCTTCGGGCATCTCCTCAAGCAGAGCCTGAGTCATCCGCGCCACGATGTAGGGCTGAGAGATGGTCTGCCCCTGGCCTATGGGCAGAGCGGTGTTTTCCCAGGCCTTCTGTGTCAGGGCCCCCTCCACAAAGGAGGTTCTGGGGGTATTGGCGATGGCCGCCAAAACCCGCTCATTGCGGATGCCCGCCTGACGAAGCAGATCCGCCAGTCGCTGACCATAAACCTGGGCCTGACCTATCATGACAACCCGCCCATCCAGCCTTTGAGCCCATCCAGCTGATCGTGGGCGGTAAGGTCTACCGTCAATGGAGTGATGGAGATGTAACCGTTGGCCACCGCATGGAAGTCCGTTCCCGGACCGGCATCCTGCTGCTGACCCGGAGGGCCCAGCCAGTAGATGTCGCGACCGGCGGGATCCTGGGTACGGATCATCCCTTCCGCCTTATGGCGGGCACCCAGGCGAGTCACCTGCACCCCCTGAATCGCCTCTTCTGGCAGGTCCGGCACATTGATGTTGAGGATCTGGTTGGAGGGCAATGGATTCTGTTTCAGATGCTTCACCAACTTCAGGGTAAACTGGGCGGCGGTCTCATAGTGGCGCAGTTCGCGGCCCACCAGGGAGACAGCGATGGTCGGCAGACCCAGATGGCGTCCCTCCATGGCCGCAGCCACGGTGCCGGAGTAGAGAGTGTCGTCCCCCAGATTGGCGCCCGCATTGATTCCGGACACCACCAGGTCGGGCTCGCCTTCCATCAGCTCACGAATGGCCAGGTGGACACAGTCAGTGGGGGTGCCGTTGACCGCCAGATAGCCGTTCTCTATGGATTGCACCCGCAAAGGGTTGGTCAGGGTCAAGGAGTTGCTGGCCCCGGAACAGTTGCGATCGGGCGCCACGGTCGTCACCTCTGCCAGGGAGGACAACGCCTCGGACAGGGCGCGGATTCCTGGGGCATGAACCCCATCATCATTGCTTACCAGAATCTTCATAGTGGGCTATTTTTATCCATTAACCGTTTGATTTTCAAGATTGTGTGCCTCTTCATAGCGGAGCAGCTCACGCAATACCGCCGTGGCATAGGCGCCGGCAGGCAGCTGGAAGCTGAGCACCAGGGTCTCCCCCTCCAGCGTCCAGCTCATCTGCTCAGGACGCAGCAGCAGGGGACGACGCTCCTGATCCATGCGCGCATCCTTGAGCCCCTGAACCAGTTCTGGCCAGCGAGCCATCACCCCTTGCTCAAACTGGTCAGCCTGGTCGTCACCGGCCTGGTAGTCGCCGGCCATGGGCGCGGACAGACGCAGTTCACCACGCTCCACCCGCCCCGGGATCTCGGCGTCAGCGACCTCAGACTTAAAGAAGCTGCCACCGGTGGGCATCATCACGGTGTCCCCGGACAGAGAGGCCAGGCCATGCTGCTGCAGCCGCTCAGACACCACATGGTTAAACAGGAAGCTGCGGGCCGCCGAGAGATAGATGCTGCGCTTGTTCCTGTCCTTGATGCGCTTGCCGGCGAACATCTCTGCGGCACGCTCTACGTTGCGCCCACCATGGCCAAAGCGCTGCTCACCAAAGTAGTTGGGCACCCCCTGGGCCTTGATCTGCTCCAGGCGCTGCTGCAGATTTGTACCCGGCTGCAATTGACGCAGGGTCAGGGTAAAGCGGTTGCCGCTGAGGGCGCCGGTGCGCAACTTCTTGCCATGACGCAGGGCCTGCAGCACCTGGAGGTCCTCACCATTGAGGGCGCTCCAGTCCGGGGTCTCCTTGCCTGGAATGCGGACGCTGAACCACTGGGTGGTCACCCCATACTTGTCCTTGAGTCCCGCCCAGGAGACATCCATCCGCTTCACCCCGGCAAAACTGGCGAGCTTTTGGGCCAGTTGGTGGGTGGTCATCAGTCGCTTGCGGATCTGCAGCAGGTGGTGCTCACCCTGACCATCGGCCTCGAAGGGGAGCGCCTCTTCGACGATGAAGTCTTCAGGCTGGGTACGCAGGATGGCATAGCCGTCAGGCTCGCCATGGAGATAGTGCCACTGGGGCAGGGTGTATTCAGTCACGGGTAAGTACCACTACTGCTTCGGTGGCGATCCCCTCGGCACGGCCGGTAAAGCCCAGCTTCTCCGTGGTGGTCGCCTTAACGTTAACTTGATCCAGCGCCGACTCCAGGTCGGCACTGATGTTGGCGCGCATCTGTTGGATGTGGGGCGCCATTTTGGGAGCCTGGGCGATAACAGTCACGTCCAGGTTGCCCAGTGTGTATCCCCGCTCCTTCACCAAAGCATAGCAATGGCGCAGCAGCACCCGGCTGTCTGCCCCCTTGAACTGGGGATCGGTATCGGGGAAATGATGGCCGATGTCGCCAAGGGCCAGGGCCCCAAGCAGGGCATCGCTGATGGCGTGAAGGATCACATCCCCATCGGAGTGGGCCAGCAGCCCCTGATGATAGGGAACCTTCACCCCGGCCAGGGTCACCGGCCCCTCACCACCAAACTTATGAACATCGAAACCGTGGCCAATGCGAATCATCTTTACTCCTTGATCAGTAACCCGGCGATGCGCAGATCGTCAGGGTGGGTTACCTTGATGTTGGCTGGGCTGCCCTCCACCAGGGTGGGGTGCCATCCCAGGCGCTCCATGGCGGAGGCCTCATCAGTAATATTGGCGCCCTGCTCCAGGCCCTGAGTCAGGGCATCGCGCAGGGCCTTGAGCGGAAACAGCTGAGGGGTCAGGGCATGCCACAAGCCACTGCGCTCCACCGTGTGGTCAATGGCACCATCGCCATTGGCCCGCTTCATGGTATCCCTTACCGGGGCGGCCAGGATGCCTCCCTGCTCGCCAGAGAGCCGGATCAGCCGATCGATATCTCCATGACTCAAACAGGGGCGCGCCGCATCATGGACCATCACCCAGGCCTGATCGTCCTGGATGTGGCTGAGCGCACTGAGAACCGAATCTGCCCGCTCCTGTCCCCCCGGGACCCGGGTCAGCCTGGGATCGGTGGACTCCGGCAACTCATCGAAGAAGCCATCTTCGCTGCCCAGTGCCACCACCACCCGGGTGATGTCGGGGTGGCTGAGCAACCTGCCCAGGGTGTGGGACAGTATGGGGCGGCCATTGAGCGGCAGGTACTGCTTGGGAATGTCGGCTCCCATGCGCTTGCCAACGCCGGCCGCGGGCACCACGGCGTAGAGGGGGGTATGCTTAGGTAACATCTTGGCTCCGAGATGGGCGGGATTACTGGTGCGCAGAATCAGCGGAGGGGCGTTTGATTACCCGAAAAAACTGCTCATTGGGTCCCACCATGCCCAGCTCGTTCCTGGCACGCTCCTCGATGGACTCCAGCCCATCGCGCAGATCGGTGATCTCCTGACGCAGCATCTGATTGCGCTGTTCCAGCATAAGGTTGTTGGCCTGCTGCTCGGCGATCTGCACCTCCAGCCGACGCACTTCGGCGTAGCCATTCTCACCATTCCAGAGACGGTACTGAAGCCCCACCAGGGACAGCGTCAAGACAATAAGCAGCAGTCGCATCGTATCCACCCGTTTTATGATGACAAGATCTTGACCCAAGGCGACCAAAAAGGAAAGTCACCAGGCACAAAAAAGCCGCCCTAAGGCGGCTTTTCAGTATGGTTTTCAACGCTTCAAGGCATTAGCCCTGGCCGTTGATCTCTTTCAGACCACGGTAAGGTACGTTACCGCCCAGGGCCTCTTCGATGCGCAGCAGCTGGTTGTACTTGGCTACACGGTCGGAGCGGCACAGGGAGCCGGTCTTGATCTGGCCAGCAGCGGTGCCCACAGCCAGGTCGGCGATGGTGGCATCTTCGGTCTCACCGGAACGGTGGGAGATCACTGCAGTGAAACCAGCGTCTTTGGCCATCTTGATGGCGTCCAGAGTCTCGGACAGAGAGCCGATCTGGTTGAACTTGATCAGGATGGAGTTACCGATGCTGTTGTCGATACCACGCTTGAGGATCTTGGTGTTGGTTACGAACAGGTCGTCACCCACCAGCTGGATCTTGTCACCCAGGATCTTGGTCAGGTAGGCCCAACCTTCCCAGTCGGACTCGTCCAGGCCATCTTCGATGGATACGATGGGGTACTTAGCGCTCAGGTCGCCCAGGTAGTCGGAGAAGGCGTTGGAGTCGAAGCTCTTGTCTTCGCCGCTCAGGACGTACTGACCATCTTTGTAGAACTCGGAAGCCGCGCAGTCCAGAGCCAGGGTCACGTCGGTGCCCAGCTTGTAACCAGCCGCTTCAACCGCTTCCTTGATCACCGCCAGGGCGTCGGCGTTGGATGCCAGGTTAGGGGCGAAACCACCTTCGTCACCTACGGCGGTGTTCAGACCCTTGGCCTTCAGCACCTTCTTCAGGCTGTGGAAGATCTCGGCACCCATACGCAGGGCTTCACGGAAGTTAGGTGCGCCAACAGGCTGTACCATGAACTCCTGGATGTCCACGTTGTTGTCCGCGTGCTCACCACCGTTGAGGATGTTCATCATAGGTACTGGCATGGAGTACTCACCAGGGGTACCGTTCAGCTCAGCGATGTGGGCGTACAGAGGCAGACCCTTGGCGGCAGCGGCGGCCTTGGCAGCAGCCAGAGAGACAGCCAGGATGGCGTTGGCGCCCAGGTTGTCTTTGTTCTCGGTGCCGTCCAGGTCGATCATCACCTTGTCCAGGCCACGCTGGTCAGCGGCATCGAAGCCTACCAGGGCAGGAGCGATAGTGTCGTTAACGTTGGCAACGGCTTTCAGCACGCCCTTACCCAGGTAGCGAGACTTGTCACCGTCACGCAGTTCCAGGGCTTCACGGGTACCGGTGGAGGCACCGGAGGGAGCGCAGGCCATGCCGACAAACCCGCCGTCCAGATGCACTTCGGCTTCTACAGTGGGGTTACCGCGGGAGTCCATGACTTCGCGGCCGACAATCTTAACGATCTTTGCCATTTCAAAGTTTCCTATTACAGAGTTTCAAAGTTAAAGGACGGGCGCCACTAGGGCACCCGCCCGGGAATCTCGCTCTAGTTTAGTTCCCTTTTCTGGAACTCGTCTGCTGCCTTAACAAAACCGGCAAACAGGGGGTGACCGTCACGTGGGGTAGAGGTGAACTCTGGGTGGAACTGGCCAGCCACAAACCATGGGTGACTCGGGATCTCGATGATCTCAACCAGCTTCTTGTCGGTGGACAGGCCGGTGAAGGCCAGACCCGCCTCTTCCAGGCGCTTGACGTAGTTGTTGTTCACTTCGTAACGGTGACGATGGCGCTCAACGCAGGCGGCGCCGCCGTACATCTGGGCTACTTTGGAGCCCTCTTTCAGGTGGCACAACTGGCCACCCAGGCGCATGGTGCCGCCGAGGTCGGAGCCTTCGCTGCGCTCCTCTACATTACCCTCTTCGTCGACCCATTCTGTGATCAGGCCCACAACAGGGTGATCGGTGCCGGAGTTGAACTCGCTGGAGTGTGCGCCTTCCAGGCCAGCCACGTTGCGGGCAAACTCGATCAGAGCCACCTGCATACCCAGGCAGATGCCCAGGTAGGGCACCTTGTTTTCACGGGCGTAACGGGCGGCCATGATCTTGCCTTCCACGCCACGCTCACCGAAGCCACCGGGAACCAGGATGCCGTCCAGGCCTTCCAGGATGGAGGTGCCCTTGGCTTCCACGTCCTGAGAGTCCACGTACTTAATGGTCACGGAGACGCGGTTCTTCAGGCCGCCATGCTTCAGCGCCTCATTGACGGACTTGTAGGCGTCAGGCAGTTCAACGTACTTGCCGACCATACCGATGGTCACTTCACCGGTTGGGTTGGCCTCTTCGTAGATCACCCGCTCCCACTCGGACAGGTCCGCTTCAGGACAGGTCAGGCCAAAGCGCTTGGCGCACAGCTCGTCCAGACCCTGGGACTTCAGCAGAGCTGGGATCTTGTAGATGCTGTCCACATCCTTCAGGCTGATTACCGCCTTCTCTTCCACGTTACAGAACAGGGCGATCTTGCGACGCTCATTGGCGGGCACCACGCGATCGGAACGGCAGATGAGGATGTCGGGCTGAATACCGATGGAGAGCAGCTCCTTCACGGAGTGCTGGGTCGGCTTGGTCTTCACTTCACCGGCAGCGGACAGGTAGGGCACCAGAGTCAGGTGCATGAACATGGCACGATCACGGCCCAGTTCTACCGCCAGCTGACGTAGGGCTTCCAGGAACGGCAGAGACTCGATGTCACCCACGGTACCGCCCACTTCCACAATGGCCACGTCATGACCTTCGGCACCGGAGATCACCCGCTCTTTGATGGCGTTGGTGATGTGTGGGATCACCTGGATGGTGGCACCCAGGTAGTCGCCGCGACGCTCTTTACGCAGAACATCGGCATAGATACGGCCGGAGGTGAAGTTGTTGCGCTTGCTCATCTTGGTGCGGATGAAGCGCTCGTAGTGGCCCAGGTCCAGGTCAGTTTCGGCACCGTCTTCGGTCACGAACACCTCACCGTGCTGAGTGGGGCTCATAGTGCCGGGATCCACATTGATGTAGGGATCCAGTTTCATGATGGTCACGTTAAGACCGCGAGCTTCCAGAATGGCGGCAAGAGACGCTGCTGCAATGCCTTTACCCAACGAGGAAACCACCCCGCCCGTCACGAAGATATAATTTGTAGTCATGCTGAACCTGAGATAAGAATGATACGACTTAGTGGGAGTTCACTATAGGACGGGATGACAGTATACCAGAGGCCCCAGGGTAGGACAATCTGAGAAGCGTTGAATCCGTCTCAAAATAATCCTTGAACCGACAACCCTCTAGTGGTCAATTTTGCGCCACATGAAGCGGGAACCAGGGGCTATTCCCGCCCCTTGATCTGCTGCCAGTAGGCCTCCAGCTCATCCAGGCTGTGGACATCGAGTTCACGACCAGATTCGCAGGCCAGGCTCTCCACCCCGCGAAAGCGTCGTTCAAACTTGTCGTTGGCCCGGCGCAGGGCCTGCTCCGGATTCACCTTAAGATGACGGGCCAGGTTGGTGACGGCAAACAGCAGGTCACCCACCTCCTCGGTGAGTTTCTCCTGGTCCACCGCCAGCTGATGGGCTTCCTCGAGCACCTCATCCACCTCTTCGTGGACCTTATCCACCACGGGCCCCAGGCTGTCCCAGTCGAAGCCGACGCTGGCCACCCGCTTCTGAATCTTTACCGAGCGGGTCAGGGCAGGCATCCCCCTGGGGATGTCGTCCAGCAGGGAGTGCTCGCCCTTGTCCGCCCGCTCGGCGGATTTGGTGGCTTCCCAGTTGGCCTTGAGTTCCGCCTCGGGGATCCGGGCATCGGTGAACACATGGGGGTGGCGCCGCTCCAGTTTGTCGCTGATGCGCCTGGCCACCTCCTCGAAATCGAACCACTGCTTCTCCTTACCCAGCTGGGCATAGAACACCACCTGAAACAGCAGATCCCCCAGTTCACCGGGCAGCCCATCCCAGTCGGCGCGCTCGATGGCGTCGGCCACCTCGTAGGCCTCCTCCAGGGTATGGGGCACGATGCTGGCAAAATCCTGCTTGAGATCCCAGGGGCAGCCGCCGTCGGGATCGCGCAGCTTGGCCATGATGGCCAGCAGTCTCTCTATCTGGCTCACAGTCGACCTACCTCCACCACGCCGGGGATCTGGCTCAGTCGGGACACCAGTCGGCTGAGGGACTCCATGTTATACAGCTCCAGCTTGAGCTCAATGATGGCGGTGTGTTTCATGTTGTCAGAGCGGCTGCGCATCTCGGTGACGTTGGACTTCTCATTGGTGAGCAAGGTGGTCACATCCCGCAGCAGGCCGTTGCGGTCATTGGCCACCACCCGGATGCTGACGCTGTAGCCCCCTGCGGCGCTCTCGCCCCAGACCACATCCACGCCACGCTCCGGGCTGCGCTCCAGCATATCCTTGAGCTGTTCACACTCCTCCCGGTGCACGGAGACGCCCCGCCCCTGGGTGATGTAACCGTAGATGGGATCCCCGGGCAGGGGCTGACAGCACTTGGCCATGTGGGTCATCAGGTTGCCCACCCCATTGACCTCGATCTGGCCACTGCGACGACTGGGGCGGGAGGGGGCCCGGTTGACCAACTCGGCCACCGCATCCTCCTCGTTCTCCATGGCCCGTTTGTGGCGGCTCTGGATGTGGTTGATCACCTGGTTGAGACGGATGTCACCGCCGCCGATGGCGGCCAGCAAGTCATCCAGGCTGTGCATATTGAAGCGCTCAACCGCGGAACTGGCCTCCTCCAGCTTGAGGCCATGGCGGCCCAGCTCGGTCTCCAGGATCTCCCGGCCGGCAACGGTGTTCTTCTCTTTGTCTTCCTGCTTGAAGAAGTGGGCAATCTTGGCCCGGGCCCGGCTGGTCTTGATGTAGCCCAGGTTGGGATTGAGCCAGTCGCGCTTAGGGTTCGGCTGCTTGGCGGTGATGATCTCCACCCGCTGGCCGGTCTCCACCTCGGTGGTGAAGGGCACGATGCGGCCATCGATCTTGGCGCCGATGCAGCGGTGGCCCACCACTGAGTGGATGTAGTAAGCAAAATCCAGCACCGTGCTGCCGGCAGGCATGTCCACCACGTCTCCCCTGGGGGTAAACACGTAGACCCTGTCCTCGAACACCTGGCTGCGCACCTCGTCGATGAGGTTGCCGCTCTCCACTACATCCTCCTGCCACTGAAGAATCTTCCTCAGCCAGTTGATCTTCTCTTCGAAGCCGGTGGATTTGCCGGACTGAGGACCCTCTTTGTATTTCCAGTGGGCGGCCACACCCAGCTCAGCGTCCTGGTGCATCTGCTCGGTGCGGATCTGAATCTCCACACTCTTGCCCGCGGGGCCCAGCACCACGGTGTGGATCGACTGGTAACCATTAGGCTTGGGGGTCGCCACATAGTCATCGAATTCGTTGGGAAGATGGCGCCACTTGGTGTGCACCACCCCCAGGGCGGCGTAACAGTCCTGCAGCCGCTCGGCGATGATGCGCACTGCGCGCACATCGAACAGCTCTGAAAACGCCAGGTTCTTCTTCTGCATCTTCTTCCAGATGCTGAAGATGTGCTTGGGACGGCCATAGACCTCAGCGCGGATCTCGTCTCTGTCCAGGTTCTGCTGCAAATCGGAAACAAACTCATGGATGTAGCTTTCCCGGTCAATGCGCTTCTCGTCCAGCAGCCTGGCTATGTCCTTGTAGGTGTCCGGATGCAGGTAGCGGAAGGAGAGGTCCTCCAGCTCCCACTTGAGCTGACCAATACCCAGACGGTTGGCCAGGGGCGCGTAGATGTCGCGCACCTCCCGGGCCAGCACCACCCGGGTCTCCTCGTCGGCGTTTTTCACCTCGCGGAGCATCACCACACCCTCGGCCAGCTTGATCACCACGGCACGGACATCCTCCACCATGGCCAGCAGCATGCGCCGCAGATTGTCGATCTGCCCTTCGGAGGCGTGAACGCCACTGCCGGTCTGCAGGGTACGGATGGCATCCATCACCTGAACGCTCTTGATCAGGGGCAGCAGCTTGGCGTCGTACTTCTCCTCGATCTGCTCCAGGGTCAGTAACCCCTCATCCAGGCAGGTAAAGAGGACACTGGCCTCCAGGGTGGCGATGTCCATGTTCAGGGGCAGCAGGATCTCCACCATCTCCCTGGCGCGGATCAGACACGCCTCCAGCACCGGACGCTCCTCCACGGTCAGTTCCTGACAATATCGGAAACAGGCCTCCAGCCTCTGGCGCGACTCCGCGCTGAGCTCCAGCTGCTTCAGCCACTGGCTAAGATCGACCTGCTGTTCTCCGAAATGGATCTGACGAACCGATACCATGGTGTTATGTCATCCTCTGTAGATCGTGATTCCTTCGCCGCTAGCTGGCGGCATCCTGTTGTTCAGAGCCCACTTTTTTCGAAAAGTGCCATGGACTCCAGATGTTGAGTATGGGGGAACATATCCACCAGTCCAACCCTCTTGAGGCGATATCCCTGCTCAGTGAGCAATTTTGCGTCACGGGCCAAACTGGCCGGATTGCAGGAGACATAGAGCACCCGCTTGGGAGACCATGCAGGCAGGTGGGTCAGGGCGCCGCCTGCGCCTGCTCGTGCAGGGTCAAGCAACAGCAGATCCACCGGCTTGAGCCAGAGTGGGTCACCCTCACCGTCGTTAAGATCCGCCTGACAGAACCTGAGGTTGTCCACCTCCAGCTCGCGGGCGCGCTCATTGCCCCGGGCCACCATGGTGTCCACCCCCTCCACCGCCAGCACCGACTGGCAGCGACGCGCCAGAGGGAAGCTGAAGTTACCGATACCGGCAAACAGCTCCAGTACGGTGTCGTCCTCGCCCGGAGCCAGCCAGTCCAGGGCCTGGGCCACCATCCCCTGGTTCACCTGATCATTGACCTGAATGAAGTCACCGGGCAGGTAGGCCAGGGGCTCACTCATCTCGCCCAACTCAATGGCGAAAGGTGCAAGAGGCTTGCCATCCAAGCGGCGCACCTGCGCCCCCTCATCCAGCAACACTGTCAGATCATGCTCACCGGCAAAATCACTCAGGAGGGCGCAATCCCCCTCAGCAAGGGGCTTAAGCACTCTCAGACAGAACAGGTCGCCGCTGGCGGTGCGGGTCAGCTCCAGGTGCCCCAACTGACGTTTTCCCTTGAGACTGCTCAGTAAGCTGTGGATCTGCGGCAGCAGCTCGCTGAAAGGCTGCACCAGTATGGGGCAGCGGCGCACCGATTCGATCTCATTACTGCCCTCCCGGCGAAAGCCCATCTGCAGCTCGCCCTTCTCCACCTTCAGGGCCAGACGGGCGCGGCGACGGTAGTGCCACCCCGAACCATGGAGGGGCTCAGCCACCTCGTCAGGCTCACAGCCCCCCAGCCGGGACAGCATGTCAAGCAGCGCCTGCTGCTTGTAGACCCGTTGCTGCTGCTGGGACAAGTGCTGGACCTGACAGCCGCCGCAGCGGCCGAAATGGTCACACTCCGGCTGAATGCGCAGCGGACTCTCCCCCATACGTTTGAGCAATTTAGCCTGAGCAAAACGCTTCTTCTGCTCAGTCAGCTGCACCTCACCACGCTCACCGGGCAGCAGGCCGGGAATGAACACCACCTTCCCCTCATGATCGGCCACCCCCTGGCCCTTGTGGTCCAGGCGCTGGACATCCAGGGTGATTTTTTTCGACAACTTCTTTAATTTATTGGACTTAGGGGTAAAAAACTGTGCCATGAAAAGGTCCGTTGATTACAATAGGGGGATCCACATAGGCGTGGTTACGACCGGGATCGCTTGCAGCGCCCGGTTTACCAGGGCACAAAGCGGATCGCCTGAGCCAAAACAGATAAGGGGAGCATTGTCCCACAGATGAATGGGGTCACCAAATACAGTCTCAGAGCCTGGGTACTGGTGCTGGCGTTGGCGCCCACCATATTAATCGGCATCCTGTTGGGCAGCTTCTTTACCCTGACCCGCTTTTCTGAGCTGGACCAGTCACTGATCAACCGGGGAGAGAACATCGTCAGCCCCCTGGCGATGGCGGCCAGCTATGGCCTGAGTACCAGTAACCGGGACTACAGCCAGCGACTGATCGACATGATCCACAAACAGAACTCCCTGTTTATCCAGTTGATCGCCATCTTTGACAACGAGAACCAGGTATTTGCCACCAGCCAGTACCGGCAGAACTTCGACCTGATCAAGCTGCCCCTGAACCGGGATCTCAAGCAAGGGATGGACGTGGAGCACATTGGCGACAACGTGATAATGCGTGCCCCCATCTTCACCCTGCCCACCCCCAACATCGACACCAACTTTACTCCGCGAACCCAGCTGGGCTATGTGGTGCTGCAGATCAACAAGCATGAAGCCCTGGTGAGTCAGTACCGAGGGGCGGGCTGGGCCTTCATCATCGTGCTGATCGGGGTACAGCTGAACCTGCTGTTCACCTTCCGGCTGATGAAGAACGTCACCCGGCCCATCACCGACATGGTGGCGGCGGTGGCCAAAATTCGTGAGGGCAAGCTGGATACCCGACTCCAGGGTGAGCTGATTGGCGAACTGGACCAGTTGAAGCGGGGCATCAACGCCATGGCCTCCTCCCTGGCGGAATACCACAATGAGATGCAGCAGAACATCGACCAAGCCACCTCGGATCTGCGGGAGACCCTGGAGCAGATCGAGATTCAAAACGTCGAGCTGGACATCGCCAAGAAGCGCGCCCTGGAGGCCAGCCGGGTAAAATCGGAATTTATGGCCAACATGAGTCACGAGCTGCGTACTCCCCTCAACGGGGTGATCGGCTTTACCCGGCAGCTGCTGAAGACCCCGCTCCACGACAACCAGCGTGACTACCTGAAAACCATTGAACGCAGTGCCAGCAACCTGCTCTCCATCATCAACGACATCCTCGACTTCTCCAAGCTCGAGGCGGGGCGCATGGTGCTGGAGAAGATGCCCTTTGCCCTGAGGGACGCCGTCGATGAAACCATGCAGTTGCTCTCCACCGCCGCAGCGGAAAAGGGGCTGGAACTGGTTATCGAGATCGATGACCACCTGCCCGACAGCCTCAACGGTGACGTAATGCGGCTGCAGCAGATCCTCACCAACCTGGTGAACAACGCGGTCAAGTTCACCGACAAGGGCAGCGTTCGCCTGCAACTGGATGCCGCCAAGGAGACCGCCGAGCGGGTGCTGATCCGCGGAGAGGTCTCAGACACCGGTATCGGCATCTCCAAGGAGCAGCAATCGCTGCTGTTCCAGGCCTTCGGTCAGGCGGACAGCTCCATCAGCCGCCGCTTCGGCGGAACCGGCCTGGGGCTGGTGATCACCAAACGCCTGGTCAACCACATGGATGGCCAGATTGGCTTCACCAGCAGCGAGGGCCAGGGCTCGACCTTCTGGTTTACCCTCAGCATCGATAAGAGTCCCTTCACCATCTCCGACCCCCTCAACCTGGATCAGGTCCGGGGACAGAGTGCCCTGGTGTTTGAACCCAGGCTGCTCACCCGCAACAACCTGGTACAGCAGCTGGAAAACTGGCAGATGGACACCACCGCCTGTGGCTCCAGCGCCCCACTGCAAAACTACCTGGAGGGGCGCCACTTCAGCCACGCGCTGATCGCCTGGCGCAAGTTGCAGCCCAGCGAGTCGATGATGGACACCCTGGGGACCATCCGCCAGCACTGTGACAACCTGGTGCTGCTGCTGGACAGCGACAACAGTGAGGTGGTTCATCAGGTTGAAGAGCTGGGCATCGACCACTGCCTGACCCTGCCCATGAGTGAGCGGCGACTGTTTGCCAGCCTCACCAACGGCGGTCCCCAGCACCTGCCCGCTGCCGAGCCCCCGCAGTTGCCTCCACGGGAGAAGCGCAAGCTGAAAGCCCTGGCGGTGGATGACAATAGGGCCAACCTGAAACTGATCGACACCCTGCTTCAGGAGCTGGTTACCCAGGTGGACACCCTCTCCTCTGGCACCGAAGCGATACGCCGGGCCGCCCAGGAGGAGTACGACCTGATCTTTATGGATATCCAGATGCCGGACATCGACGGCATCCAGGCCTCTCGGGAGATCCGCCGCGCCTCACTGAACACCCGCACCCCCATCATTGCCGTCACCGCCCACCTGCTGGGCGAGGAGCGGGAGGAGGTGCTGGGCAGTGGCATGGACGACATCCTCACCAAGCCCATCGACGAGCGTGGCCTGGAGGAGATGATCATGCGCTGGACCTCTCAGGTCACCGCCGAAGCCAGCCAGGTGGTGGATTGGGAGCTGGCCCTGACCCAGTCCGGTGGCAACGATGACCTGGCCCGGGAGATGCTGAAAATGCTGGCCCAGAGCATCCCGGAAACCCGAGAGCAGATCGAATACGCTCTACACCAAGGGGACCGTCACACCTTGCAGCAGACGGTGCACAAACTGCACGGCGCCACCTGCTATTCTGGGGTACCGGCGCTGCAATCCCTGTGCGCCAATCTGGAAGGGCAACTCAAGCAGGGACAGGACACCCTGGACCTGGAACCGGAAATTCTCGAGTTACTCGACGAGCTAAACAAGGTAGAATCCGCTGCCGAGACCATACTGGCAGCCTAAACGGAATCGATAGATGAGCAAGACACCCGGCTTCTTCAGCCGCATCAAAGCGCTGAGCGCAGATCAAAAACGCCTGTTTGCCACCGCCCTGGCGGAACGTATGCTGCCCAATTTCCAGCTGTTCTGTGCCGCCACAGAGAGCGAGGGAGCCGACCAGCTTCAGGTCTCCCTGGACCTGCTTTGGGAGAGCTGCTTCACCCAGAGGCTGAAGCTGGCCATGGAGCAGCAGATCGAAAAACTGGAAGCGATCACTCCGGACCCGGAGCAGCACGACATGTATGGGGTCTACCCCGCCATGGACGCCGTGGTCGCCGTGTCCACCATCTTCATTGCCATGCAGCAGAAGGTGGAGGAGGACCTGATCAACGTCTCCAAGCTCTCCAGCTCCACGGTCACCAACTACATTGAAGTGACCGAAATGCCCGAGCTGGAAGGGCGTGCCCTGGATGATTTCATCTTCAACCACGAGATGATGCAGGAGGAGAAATCGATTCAGTCCCAACTGCTGGACTGGGTGGAGTCCGAGCCCTCCTCAGACGATATCAGGGAGATGCGCAAAGAGATCCGCAGCAGCGGCATCTCCAATATCGGCATCAGCCTCTAAGATACCTGCCCGAGGGGCCCGTCAGGGCCCCTACTCCTACTCCAGAGCCGCCTCGGTGCGCTCAATCAGATCGTCCACCTCAAACTGCGCCAGTTCCTCATTCACCCTCTGACAGATGGTCAATACCCGCTCGCGATCCAGCCGTTCCAGAGACACCGACCAGTTCAGCTGCGCCAGAATGGGCAACATGGATTCCAGTACCCGCTCCATGGGCATCTGCATCATCTCATCCCGAAAGCTGTAGTTGTTGGAGAAGAGGGAAAACCCCCGCTCCAAGCAGGTCACCAGGTTCAGACAGTGATGAATCGCCTCATCACTGGCCTTAAGCTCCCCCCGCTCCCGGGCGCAGATCAGGAAATCGCAGTTGAGTTGATACCAGTTGTCCAACAGCCGGCGGGTGGTGGCGATTCTCTGGTGAGACGCGTGTTTCCAGACACAGGGCATGGCCGCCAGAAACTGGATGCCTCCCGGGTCCATGGAGAGCCGGGCCCGATAGACCCAGATGAGCTGCATCGCCACAAAGCGCTCGGCAAAGCTGCCCGACTCCAGGGCGATCTCCTGTGACGCCTTCACCCCCCACTTTCCGATGATCCGGTTGAACAGGGCGACGGCAATATCCTCCCGGCTGGAGAAGTAGTTGTACAGGGTATTGACCGGACAATTGGCCTGACGGGCCAACTCCAGCAGGCTGAGAGAAAACAGACCGTGATCCACAATGGCCTGTTCAGCGGAATTAAGAATGGTATTAATCCTTTTACGTTTTAATTCAGCGCGATTCATTTTGGCTCCGGATCACAAAAAGTCTGGGGAAAGTATTCATAAAACGTCGAGGTATTTCTGTTAACCAAAGCACAGCAAAATGGGGAATGAAGGGTTCTGAGAATCCAGTCACGGAGAAAAAGTATTTTATGAAATAATTCCCCAGAACCAGAGCCACAGCCATCACAGAAGCCGGTTGTGTCAGCCCCTATTCTGTTCTCCAACGACGGCACTGCCGCCCCCACCATCCAATGGAGAACTTATGAAACGCTTACTGTCCCTGGCCGCCCTTTCCCTGTTCGCCCTCAGCGCCAACGCCGCTGACTACAGCGAAGGCAAGCACTACATAGACCTGAAAGACAATGGTTTTTCTGCAAATAACCAAGTAGTAAAGGTCTATTCCACCAACTGCCCCTTCTGCTATAAATATGAAAAGGCGGTGATGCCGAAATATATTGAAAACTTGCCCGAAGGGGTCAGCTACGACGCCTATCACATCTCCACAAAACCTCCGTTTGGCAAGGAGAAAGCCACTGTGGTTGCCGTAGCGAAAACCCTGGGAGAAAAAGAGTACAAAAAGGCAAAGATGGCTTATTACAAGCATCTTCATGATGACAAAGTAAAATTTAAGTCCTCCGAAGAAGCCATTCAATTTGGCCTTAACGCCGCCGCCATCGATCAGGCCACGTTCTCCCGTCTGAAAAACTCCGCCAAAGTCACCGACTTGATGACCAAGTGGGACCAGGGGATCAAGGTCGCCAAGGTGAAGGGGATTCCCGCCATCGTGGTCAACGGCCGCTACCTGATCAATACCCAGTCGATCACCAGCATGAAGATGCTGGATGAACTGACCGCCGAACTGCTGACCAAGTAAGGGAAAGGCTCATGTCTGTATCACAATTGCAGCAAGGCTGGCACAGCCTGACATCTTCCCCCATAACCACCCTGGAGCAATGGCAGCAGCAGCGCTGGATCTGGCTGCTGATGAGCGGCGCCGCCCTGTTTCTTATCCTCTCCGCCATGGGCTACTTCCAGTGGTTTCTGGAGATGGATCCCTGCGAAATCTGTGTCTACATCCGCTTCAGCCAGATGTGCATCCTGTTTGCCGGGCTGATCATGGCGATTAAGCCAGACAGCACCCCACTGAAACTGGTGGGGATGGCCCTGGCCTGGTATGCGGTGATTCAGGGGATGGCCTGGTCCATCGACCTGGCCAGTCTGCACCACTCCTCCCACGCCCTGGACAGTGTCATGGCCGAGGGCGGCGACCTGTTTGCCGCCGGGGGTGGTGGCGGTGCCTGCTCCACCGAACCCAAGTTCCCTCTGGGCCTGCCCATGCATATCTGGTTCCCCTATGAGTTCCAGCCCTCGGGCATTTGCGGTGAAGATGACTGGAGTCTGCTGGGACTGAATATGGCCCAGTACTGCATCATCGCCTACTCCCTGTTTATTGCCGCCCTGGCCCCTTTAACCGGCGCCTGGCTTAAGACCCTCATCAAACGCTAACCAACCCCGGCTCCAAGGAGCCACCTGGAGATAAAGACTATGAAGACACGCGTAACCGCGCTGGCTTTGGCCCTGCTCACCTCAATTCCGGCTCAAGCCGCCATGCTGGCAGTCGAAACCGGTGTGATGGACTGGGGCAGCAAAGCGGAAAATCACTTCGGTGACGGCAAGAGCGAGAACGAATTCATCACCCTCAAGGGCGCCACCGGCAACGCCTTCGGTGATATCTACGGCCACGTCAAACTGGAGGATTTCACCGACTCGGAGATGATCGGGTCGGAGATCAACCTGGTGGGCCAGATAAACATCGGTGACAGCGACTGGAACTGGTACGGACAGGTGTTCAACAAGCAGAAGCCGGTCTGGTCGGAAACCAACACCACCCTGGGCCTCAGCCATGACAAAACCTGGCGCAGTGGCCTCTACACCCAGGTGGCCCTGGCCGCCCACATCGTCACCTCCGACTATGCCCACTTCAAAAAAGCCAATGGCGAACCCTTCGATGCCAACGGCTTCAATGGTGGCTACCTGTGGCTGTGCGCCACCAAGGACCTGGAGCTGGCGGGCCAGCAATTCTCCCTGGGCTGGTGGCAGGAGCACTTCTTCGGCCGCGGCGACGACTACCTGATTGTCTCTGGCGACGGCGAAGACCACGGCTTCAACGGTCAGCTGACCCTGAGGTACCACATCGGCCAGGGGCTGTCCGCCTCACTGCAGTACCGCTACGCCGAAAACAACCTGGGTAAGAAGGGCTACCACGATGGTCTGTTCTACGCCCTGCAATACAACTTCTGATAAAAACCATACTGGAGATACGATGATGAAAAAGACTCTGCTTGCCACCTCCCTGGCCATGGGCCTGCTGGGCCTGAGCCACTCTGCCCTGGCCGGCGGCGACGACTGGGCCGACAAGTACCTGACCTCGGTCGCCACCCAGGGCCAGATCGGTATCGTCAAGGTGAACCCCTATGATTTTGCCCCCCTGACCGCGGTGATCGACCTGAACGGTTTCCACATCAGCGACGTCAAGGTACGCATCGAACCCAAGAAGGGCGGCTCCCTGATTGAGTACCCGGTGTCCGACAGTGCGGTAACCACCCACAACGGCATCCCGGTGTTTGGCCTCTATCCTGACTACAACAACACCGTCTCGGTGGAGTACAAGAAAGACGGCAAAAAGATCAAAGAGCAGTACAAGATAAAAACCGCTCCGGTGAAACAGTTGCTGTTTGATGGCCAGGCTCGCTCCTTCCCGGAGGTGGATGTGGTCAAGGTGGACAAGAAGTTCAATGACCGCCTCTATCTGGTGAACCATCTGGGTGCCGACGAGAACACCCAGGGCTGGGACAACTACCCCATCGTCTTCGTGACCGACACTTCCGGCGAAGTGCGCTGGTTCATGGACTGGGACAAGGTGTATGACCAGGACACCACCAAGGGGATCGCCATGGGTTTCCATCTGTCCGACAACGGCGAACTCTACTGGGGCCAGGACCACTACTACGCCCGTTATGACATGCTGGGCCGCAAGGTATTCAAGCGGGAGATGCCCCGGGGGTTCACCGGTTTTTCCCACGCCATGCTGGAGATGCCCAACGGCCACTACCTGCTGCGAGTCGCCAAGGACAACTATCTGCGCGACGATGGCAAGCGGGTCAAGACAGTACGTGACCACGTCATCGAGGTGGACCAGACCGGCAACGTGGTGCAGGTGTGGGATTTCAACAAGATCTTCGACAACATGCGCGACGACCTGCTTATCGGCCTGGATTCAGGTGCCGTCTGCCTGAACGTGGATGAGAGCCACGCCGGCGAGACCATGGACATCGAGCCCGATGCCCCCTTTGGTGACCTCCCGGGCGTCGCCGCCGGTCGCAACTGGGCCCACATCAACTCCATCGATTACGATGCCAGTGATGATTCCATCATCGTCTCCATGCGCCACCAGGGCACCGCCAAGGTCAGCCGAGATGGCGAAGTGAAGTGGATCCTCGCCGCCAACAAGGGCTGGGGCAAACTGTCCGACAAGGTGCTGACCCCGGTGGATGCCAAGGGCAAGCCCCTGGACTGCAACATGAACACCGGCACCTGTGAGGGCACCGACTTCGACTGGCCCTGGACCCAGCACACCTCCTGGCTCACCAGCCGCGGCACCCTAGTCTCCTTCGACAATGGCGACGGCCGCCACTTCGAACAGCCCGCCATGCCCACCATGAAGTACAGCCGTGGCGTGGAGTACAAGATCGATGAAGAGAAGATGACGGTGCAGCAGACCTTCGAGTATGGCAAAGAGCGTGGCTACGAATGGTACTCCCCCATCACCTCCAACATCGAGTGGCGCGATGACAAGGACAGCTTCTTCATGTACTCCGCCTCCGCGGGCCTGTTTACCGGTGAGCCCGGCAAACACTTCATCAACGAGGTAACCGAAGGCGGCAAGGTGAAGGTGGAGCTGACGGTGAACTCCATGGCCAAGACCGAGCCCAGCTATCGGGCCCTGATCGTGGATCCAAAACAACTGTTCTAAGCGTTTCCCTCCTGACGACAAAAACCAAGCCTCGCTATGCGGGGCTTTTTTGATCCATTGCACAATTCCCTAAATTCTCTACCCATTTTGTGGGATTGGTCCGTTCCCATCGCTCTCTTTTGTGATTGCCACCTCACAAACCGGTAACAGATTCCGGTTTTATATACGCGAAACCACATATACACACATAGGCATATAGCTATGACCACAAAAAGAGAGTTCAGCACGTCCCGCCGGGCGTTATTGAAAGCTTCACTGGCCGGCACCGCCGCCACCGGGATCACCGGTGGCTTTGCCTTCGCGCCGGTAATGGATGCCATCGCCGCCGAGCTGCCCAAGATAGACCTGCGCACCAACACAGGCACCTGGGTCCCCACCACCTGTCAGGGCTGCACCTCCTGGTGTGCCAAGCAGGTGTACATCATGGACGGTCGCGCCACCAAAGTGCGTGGCAACCCCTACTCCAAGATCCACGACACGGCTGGCTGTCCCCGTCAACACCTGGGCTTGCAGATGGTGTACGACCAGGACCGCCTCAAGACTCCAATGATGCGCACCAACCCCAAGAAGGGACGCAACGAGGACCCCAAGTTTGTCCCCATCAGTTGGGACAAGGCCCTGGACATGATCGCCGACCGCATCCTGGATCTGCGTAAGCGCGGCGAGAGCCACAAGTACGCCCTGCTCCGCGGTCGTTACTCTCTGGTCAATGATCTACTGTATGACAAGATGACTAAGATCATCGGTTCTCCCAACAACATCTCCCACAGTGCCATCTGTGCCGAGTCCCACAAGACCGGCCCCTTCTTCCAGGACGGTAACTGGGGTTACAATCAGTACGATGTGAAGAACACCAAGTACATCCTCTCCTTCGGCGCCGACCCCATCGCTTCCAACCGTCAAGTAAGCTTCTACTCCAGTGAGTGGGGCAATACCCTGGACCGCGCCAAGGTGGTGGTGGTTGACCCTCGCCTGTCCGCGTCCGCTGCCAAGGCCCACAAGTGGATCCCCATCGAGACCGGCCAGGACTCGGCCCTGGCCCTGGCCATCGCCCACGAAGCCCTGGTGGCCGGCGTCTGGTACAAGCCCTTTGTGGGAGACTTCAAAGACGGCAAAAACCACTTCGTTGCCGGAAACAAGGTGGATGAGTCCCTGTTCGAAGACAAGTACAGCCATGGTCTGGTGAAATGGTGGAACCTGGCACTGAACGAGTACAGCGCCGAGTGGGGCGAAAGCGTGACCGGCGTGAAAGCCAACGACATCCGCACCATGGCCAGGGAGATGGGTGCCGCCGCACCCGCAGTACAGGTGTGGACCTCCCGTGGCCCGGTGATGCAGACCCGGGGCACCTACACCTCCCTGGCCTGTCACGCCCTCAACGGCCTGTTCGGTGCCATCGACAACGAAGGCGGACTGTTCCCCTATAACAAGTCGCCTCTGAACAAGACCTTCCCCGATGCCGCAGAATACCTGGATGAAATCGCCAAGAAGGGCAAGAAGCACGAAAAGATCGATCAGCGCGGACGCCTGGAATTCCCGGCCCTGAAGAAGGGCAAATCTGGCAAGGGGGTAGTGACCAACAACGCCGCCGACGGCATCCTCAATGCTGACCCTTACGAAACCGAAGTGATGTTGGCCTACTTCAACAACTTCGCCTTCGCTGCGCCGGAAACCGATCGTTGGGAGAAAGCCCTGAGCCGGCTGCCCTTTATGGCTCATGTGACCACCAACATCTCCGAGTTCAGCTGGTTTGCCGACCTGCTGCTGCCCTCCAGTCATCACATGTTCGAGAAGTGGGGCGTTCTCGCCAATGCCGGTAACGGCGTCAGCAACGTTTCCCTGCAGATGCCCAGCATCAAGCGGATGTACGACACCCGCCAGGATGAGACCGAAGTGCCCTACCTGCTGGCCAAGAAATTGGCGGACAAGGGCTTCGACAACCCCTGGCGCTACATCAACGAACAGATCGTCGACCCGGAAACCGGCAAGCCCGCCAAGGACTCCGAGGAGTTCGCCGAGATTGCCGTCAAGTACGTCACCGCCCCTCTGTGGCATAAAGATGCCTCCAAGTACGGTGAGAAGATCTCCGGCTGGAAGGAGTTTGTGAAGCGTGGCGTATGGAACTCCCACCCCTATGAGTACCGCAAGCGCTGGGGCAAGTTTAAGACCGACACCCACAAGTTCGAGTTCTACAGCGTCACCCTGGAGCACGCCCTGGGCAAACACGCCAAGCGTCACCATGTGTCCATCGACGAGGTGATCAAGGCCTGTGAGTACACCGGCTTCGGCGAATTGGCCTTTGTGCCTCATTACCAGGAGCCGGTCCGTGACGGCGATCCCAAGACGTTCCCGCTGCTGCTGGTGGACCACAAGTCCCGCCTCAGCCACGAGGGTCGCTCCCAGAACGCCCCCTGGTTCTACGAGTTTGGTGACCTGACCCCTGGCGATGAAGCCCATAAGGACGTGGCAAAGATCAACCCTGTGGACGCCAATGCCATGGGCATCAAGGATGGTGACGAGATTCGCATCATCAGTACCGTGGGCGAGCTGACCTGCACCGCCAAACTGTGGGAAGGGGTTCGTCCGGGCTGTGTTGCCAAGGCGTTCGGTCAGGGGCACTGGGCCTACGGCCGTCATGCCGCCAAAGAGTTCGGCAAGACCCCACGCGGTGGCAGCAACAACGCCATCATCCCGGCCCGCTACGACAGATTCAGCGGCGCCTCGGCCTACTATGGCCACATCCGTATCCGTATCGAGAAAGCGTGAGGTAACAACAGATGAAATTTGGAATGGTTATCGACCTGCAGAAATGCGTAGGTTGCGGCGGCTGTGACCTCGCCTGTAAGACGGAAAACAACACCCCTGACGGCATCCAGTGGTCCCATCACATCACCAAGACCGAGGGGAAGTTCCCCGACGTTAACTACAGCTACATCCCGACTCTGTGTAACCACTGTGAGGATGCGGCCTGTGTGAAAGTATGCCCCACAGGAGCCATGCACAAGGCGGACAACGGCCTGACCCTACAGGACAACGACGAATGCATCGGCTGCCGCCGCTGTGAGCGTGCCTGTCCCTATGGCGTCATCAGCTTCAACAAGGGGTCACCGCACCGCAACTGGCAGGATGACCACGAACTGGTGGCCGGCGGCACCGTCTCTCCCAAAGAGGTACTGATGGTGTCGGGTGCCAAGCACTCCCCCCACGAAAACCCGGAGCGCGGCGATACCTACCCGGTAACCCGTCCCGTCAAAACAGTGGAGAAGTGCACCCTGTGTGATCACCGGTTGGCCCAAGGACTCAATCCCGCCTGTGTGGACACCTGTCCCGCCGGCGCGAGAGTGGTGGGCGATCTCAGCGATCCCTACAGCGAGGTGTCCCGCCTGTTGAAGATGCATCAATCTATGCAACTGAAGCCGGAAGCGGGTACCAAGCCGAGGGTGTACTACATCCGCAGCTTCGGCGTCCGCCAAGCCTAAGTCAGTAACAGGACGGCGGGTTACCCCGCCGTTTTTTTTGGGGGGGGAAAATTGAATGGCGGATGACCCCGCCACTCAATAGACCCTACCCCATACCCTCACCAGAGTACGAATCCGCTCCGACAGCTCGTCAAAGCAGCGTTCAAACCCCGTCATCCCCTCCTCCTGTGCCGGGTCCGGGCAATCCCACTCCAATAGCTCCTCCACCTGGGGAAAGCGGCTATGGTGAACCGCCGACTTATTGCACAGGCTGATCACCGCATCGAAGCTCTGGCCATCAAACTCGTCGATGGATTTGGATCTCAACCCATCCACGGGCAGGTCATGCCTCTTGAGTTCGGTGAGAGTGCGCGGGTCGATGGGCTCGGGCTCACCGCCGGCGCTGAATGCTTCGAATCGCCCATCGGCGTAATGTTGGAGCAGGGCCTGGGCCATCTGGGAGCGGGTGGCATTGTTGCGGCAGAGGAAGAGGATACGGCGGGTCATGGGCGTTCTCGTCAGCCGGGGGACACCCGCCAAGTATAGGAAATGGGGGCAGACACCTGCCCCGGAAAGGTTATCTGTTGCTCCGCAGACGGACTGCGACAACAAGATTCAGCTCTGTTCTCCCTGGGAGAGGGAATCCCGGCTCTCCCTGGGCAACTTCAGCGAGATCAGGGTGGTCAGGGCCAAAAAGGCGGTGGAGACCCAGAGGCAGGCCGCCAGCCCGGCCAGCTGGAACACCAGTCCGGAGAGGATGGTGCCCACCAGCCGCCCCATGGCGTTGGCCATGTAGTAGAAGCCCACATCCATGGAGACCCCATCCTCACCGGCGTAGTGGACGATCAGGAAGGAGTGCAGGCTGGAGTTCACCGCGAACACCGCACCGAACAGCATCAGTCCCACCACTATGGTGAATTGGGGCAGAAACTGCAGCTGTACCCCCAGGGCCACTATCAGGGTCACGAAGGTAAGCAGCGCCGCCCACTTCAGGGCCCCCCCGCGGTCAGGCACCGCCCCGTGGCGACGATCGCTGCCGGTGATCCTGGGGGCAATCCCCTGAACCAAGCCGTAGCCGATCACCCACAGGGCCAGGAAGCCGCCTACGGCGGTGTGACTCCAGCCGAAGGTGGTGCCCAGGTAGACCGGCAGGGCAATCACAAACCACAGGTCCCGGGCCCCAAAGAGGAACAGCCGCGCCGCCGACAGGGTGTTGATGCTGTGGCTTTTGGAGAACAGTTGGGAGAACTTGGGCTTGCTCTTGGCCCGCCCCATGTCCTGCCCCAACCAGTTGAGGCTGGCCAGCAACACCAGCAGCAGCACACTGGCCATGGCCGCCATGGCGCCCTGGAAGCCCAGCAGCACCAACAGCAAGCCTCCGAGGAAGAACCCTGCCCCCTTGAGGGCGTTCTTGGAGCCGGTCAGCACCGCCACCCAGTGATAGAGGGCACCGGACTCCCCCTTGGGCACCAGAGTCTTAATGGCACTCTTGGCGCTCATCTTATTGAGGTCCTTGGCGATGCCCGACAGCGCCTGAGCCGCCATCACATAGGGCACCGACAGCCAGGTCGAAGGCACTGCCAGCATCAACAGCGCCACCACCTGCATCCCCAGTCCCAGGTTCATGGTGCGGTTGAGGCCGATGCGGGCCCCCAGATAGCCGCCCACCAGGTTGGTGACCACCCCGAAGATCTCATAGAAGAGAAACAGCGACGCGATGGCCAGGGGGCTGTAACCCAGCTGATGGAAATGGAGCACCACCAGCATCCTCAGGGCCCCGTCGGTCAGGGTGAAATTCCAGTAGTTGAAGGTCACCAGCAGGTACTGGCGTAGGCCTGGGCTCAGGCCGCGTATCTTGGCAATCATAGAGTCAATAGATAAACCAGCATAGAAAAGGCCGACCCAGAGGTCGGCCTGAAATCAAAGGCCCTGGGCCACCAGGTAGCGGGCCAACTCCATGGTGCGGTTCACATAGCCCCACTCGTTGTCATACCAGAGGTAGAGCTTGAGCTGGGTGTCGTTCACCACCATGGTAGAAGGCGCATCCACCACACTGGAATGAGGGTTGGTGCGATAATCGATGGAGACCAGTGGACGCTCCTCGTAGCCCAGTACCCCTTTCAGCTCGCCTTCCGCAGCCTCCTTGAGCAGGGCATTGACCTCCTCCACTGTGGTGGCCCGCTCCAGCTCGAACACGCAATCGGTAATGGAGGCGTTGCACAGTGGCACTCGCACCGCATGACCGTTGAGCCGGCCCTTGAGCTCGGGGAAGATATGGGTGATGGCGGTGGCCGATCCTGTGGTGGTGGGGATCAGGCTCTCACCACAGGCGCGGGCACGGCGCAGATCCTTGTGAGGGGCATCCAGAATGGTCTGGGTGTTGGTGATGGAGTGGATGGTGGTCATGGAGCCGTGCTTAATGCCCAGCTTCTCCTGGATCACCTTCACCGCTGGCGCCAGACAGTTGGTGGTGCAAGAGGCGGCGGTGACAATGCGGTGCACCTCTCGGTCGTACCAGTGATGGTTTACGCCATAGACTGCGTCCAGCACCCCTTCCTGCTTCACAGGCGCAGTCACCACGACGCGCTTAACCCCCTGGTCCAGGAAGGGCTGCAATGTTTCTTTGCTCTTGAACTTGCCGGATGCCTCAATGACGATGTCGCACACGGACCAGTCACCCTCCGCCGGAGTCTTGTGGCTGGTCACCTCGATGCGTTTACCGTCGATGATCATGGCATCGCCTTCGCTGCGGATGTCCGCATCCCAGCGGCCATGAACACTGTCAAAGGCCAGCAGGTGGCTCAGGCTGTCGGCGTTGCCCGCCGGGTCATTCACCTGAACAAATTCAAAGTCCGGCCACTGCCAGGCGGCGCGCAGGGCCAGGCGCCCCATGCGCCCGAATCCGTTGATGCCTACTTTTACCGTCATCTTTCTCTCTCTCAGTCGGTTGGTTACGCGGAGTGTGGCGCCGCGTCGGTATGGGGTTTGTCGTCGGCCTGGGGAAACCAGTGGCGGGTGCGGTTGGCCAGGGCCACCAGGGAGAGCATCACCGGCACCTCCACCAGAACGCCCACCACGGTCGCCAGCGCCGCACCGGAGTGCAGGCCAAACAGGGCAATGGCCACCGCCACCGCCAGCTCGAAGAAGTTGGAGGTGCCGATCATCGCCGCCGGAGCCGCCACATTATGGGGCAACTTGAGCAGCTTGGCACCACCGTAGGCGATGACAAAGATGCCGTAGGTCTGAATAAGCAGGGGGATGGCAATCAGGCCGATCACCATGGGGCTGGCCAGCAGAGTGGGCGCCTGGATGCCAAACAGGATCACCACGGTGGCCAGCAGGCCGGTCATGGACGCCGGCTTAAGGCTGTCACAGAAGCGGGCCAGGGCGGCTTCTCCGCGTCGCAGCAGCAACAGGCGAACCAGGATACCCACGGCCAGGGGCAGCACCACATAGAGCAGGGTGGACAACGCCAAGGTTTCCCAAGGCACGGAGATCTCAGACACCCCCAGCAACAGGGCGGCGATGGGGGCAAAGGCCACCACCATGATGAGGTCGTTCACCGACACCTGAACCAGGGTATAGGCGGGATTGCCCCGGGTCAGCTGCGACCAGACAAACACCATGGCGGTACAGGGCGCCACGCCCAGCAGGATCATCCCGGCGATGTACTGCTCCGCGTCGGCGGCGGGCACCAGATCCGCAAACAGACCGCGGAAGAACAGCCAGGCGATGGCGGCCATGGTAAAGGGCTTGATCAGCCAGTTGATCACCAGAGTCAGCCACAGCCCTTTGGGCTGGCGGCTCACCTGACGCACAGAGCGGAACTCCACCTGCACCATCATCGGGAAGATCATCACCCAGATAAGTGCGGCTATGACCAAGTTGATCTGCGCCACCTGCCAGTTGGCCAGGGCAGCGAACGCGTCAGGCCAGAGCTGGCCCAGCAGGACGCCCGCACCGATGGCCAGGGCCACCCACAGGCTGAGATAACGTTCAAACAGTCCCATGGTTTCCCCTCAGTCGCAGCACAGCGCTTTGCGGTCAGGGCGATCGCCCATGGCCGCCAGTCGCTTGACGTCGGCGTCGATGACGTCCGGCCTTTGCTGATTAAGGCCATCCAGGGTATCCAGAGTCCAGTCCGGCAGTTCGGCCAAACGGTAGAACACCCACTGACCTTTACGCACATCCCTCAGCAGGCCTTCGCTGCGCAGGCGGGCCAGGTGGCGGGATATCTTGGGTTGGCTCTCATCCAGGGCGCCGGAAAGCTCACAGACGCACAGCTCCCCCTCGCGACTGATGAGCAGCATGATCTTCAGCCGGGTGGCGTCGGCCAACCCCTTGAGCAGGGATACGGGATCTCTCATGGTGACTCACATATGGAAAAACGAATATGCACTAATTATATTCGCCAATCCGCATATGTAAAGCCAGAAAGATGACATTTTGATGACAAAAGGCCCGCTGAGTGCGGGCCTTTGGGGGAGCATCACAGATTGGGGAACAGGCGGGCCAGGGCTTGCAGCCACACCAGGGCAAAGATGCCGGCGAGGATGTCGTCCATCATGATCCCCAGGCCCCCCTCCATCTGCTTATCGAAGAAGCGGATGGGCCAGGGTTTCCAGATGTCAAACAGCCGGAACAGGGCAAAGCCGATCACCAGCCAGATCCAACCCGCCGGGACGGCGATCAGGGTGATCAGCATCCCCACCACTTCGTCCCAGACAATGGCGGGATGGTCATGCATCCCCATGTCCTCGGCGGTCTTGCCGCACAGGTAGATTCCCACCGCGGATAACAGGATCAGCGTCATCAGGTAGGGAAACAGGGACCAGCCCTGCATCACCCAGTAGAAAGGGAAGGCGGCCAGGGTACCAAAGGTGCCCGGCGCCTTGGGAGCCAGCCCCAACCCGCCCCCCAAGGCCAGAAAGTGCACCGGGTTACTCAGGCGCACACCTGCAAATCGAGTCATCTCTCGTCCCTCAGAAATGGCGGAAGCTCTGGGGCGCCTCAGCCAGAGGCTCACCATCGCAATAATAATGGATGCCGCTGCCGGCGCGAACCTGGCCGATGCAGGCATGGCTGACCCCAGCTTCACCCAGGGCGGTCATCAAGGCGCCCTTCTGGGCCTCGGGCACGGTGAACAGCAACTCATAGTCTTCGCCGCCACGGATCGCCAGTTGACGGGCGTCCTCCTCTCCCAGGGTTTCCAGCAGTGCCTTGGACAGGGGCAGCTTGTCGATATCCACATGGGCGGACACCTCTGACGCCTTGACGATGTGCTCCAGATCCCCGGCC
Source organism: Ferrimonas sp. (assembly GCF_048263965.1). Lineage (NCBI taxonomy): Bacteria > Pseudomonadati > Pseudomonadota > Gammaproteobacteria > Alteromonadales > Ferrimonadaceae > Ferrimonas > Ferrimonas sp. The sequence goes on from NZ_JBLXDO010000013.1 coordinate 48,485, forward strand.
AGACCATCGGAGAGATCCAGGCAGGCGCTGGCGATGCCACGCAGAGAGCGTCCCGCCAGGATTCGCGGCGTCGGCCTCAGGTGACGGGTCACCAGAAACTCCTGGTGATCATCACTGGCCTGAAGCTCGCCCTTGAGCAGCTTCAGGCCGGCTGCGCTGTCGCCGAGGTGACCGGTAACATAGATCCAGTCGCCGGGTTTGGCACCACTTCGGGTCAGGGACTGATCCGCGGGCACGTGTCCCAAAGCGGTCAGGGTAATGGTCAGCGGCCCGCGGGTGGTGTCCCCCCCCACCAGGGCGATACCATAGTACTCGCAGATCTGGTTGAGGCCGGCGGCAAAGCGTGCCAGCCAGGCTTCATCGCTGCTCGGCAGGGTCAATGCCAGGGTCAGCCAGGCGGGATCCGCGCCCATGGCGGCCAGATCCGACAGGTTCACCGCCACCGACTTATACGCCAGCACCTGAGGGTCGATGGAGGGCAGGAAGTGGATCCCCTCGACCAGGGTGTCCGTGGTGGCCACCAACTGATTGTTGTCCGGCATCCGCAGGACGGCGGCATCGTCGCCGATCCCCATCAATACGTCCTTGCGCTGGTTGCCTCGCTGACACCCCTGACGGAAGAACCGCTCGATCAATTCAAATTCGCTAATAGGCATACATAAAAAGGGCCACATAGTTATGTGGCCGCTCCATTAATCGATCAACGCTAAAGCTTAACGCTTCTGGGCGTTGGCCAGCTTGTCCAACACCCCGTTGACGAACTTGTGGCTGTCGTCGGAGGCGAAGACCTTGGCCAGTTCAATGGCTTCATTGATAGCCACCTTGAAGGGCACGTCGTCGCGATAGAGCAACTCGTACGCGCCCAGACGCAAAACCGCCAGTTCGATGGGGTCCACTTCCTCGATGAGACGAGCCAGGTAAGGCTTGCACTTTTCATCCAACTGCTTGGCGTGGGTCGATACCCCAACCAGCAGTTCACGGAAGTAAGCCACATCCACGCCGTCGGTTTCCTGCTCTGTGAGGAAATGGTGCTCTACATTAGCCACATCATTTCTACTCAATTGCCATGAATAGATGGCTTGCACCGCCAGTCGGCGGGCTTTGCGACGCTCTGAAGGCTTCACTTGGTTCTCCTGAATTATAGACGTCTCTTAAATCTGCTTAAGGACGTTGACCATCTCCAGGGCGCTCATTGCGGCCTCGTGGCCCTTGTTGCCAGCCTTGGTGCCGGCACGCTCAATGGCCTGCTCGATGGTATCGGTAGTTAGGACGCCGAAGGAGACGGGAGTATCAAACTCCAGCATCACCTGTGCCAGTCCCTTGTTGCACTCTCCGGCAACGAAATCGAAGTGGGGAGTGCCACCACGGATCACCGCACCCAGTGCGATGATGGCGTCAAACTCACCCTTGGCGGCCAGTTTGCGAGCTGCCAGAGGCAGTTCGAAGGCACCAGGTACGCGAACGATGGAGATATCATCGTCATTGACGTTACCCAGACGCTTCAGGGTATCGATAGCGCCCTCTACCAGGCTCTCTACGACAAAGCTGTTAAAACGGCCGACCACCAGGGCGATCTTAGCGCCTTTGGCTTCAATGTTTCCTTCGATGACAATCATGATTTATATCCAAAAAACAGATTGGTATACGCCCCTGCATGAGGCCGGGGCGAAAAGTGGCGTAATGATAGCACAGCCAGCATTAAAAACTTAACGCTGGCCGGCCAGTTTTATTCACCGATGTACTCGGTCACTTCCAGTCCGAAACCGGACAGGGCGTGGTAACGTTTCTGCCCGGACAGCAGGCGCATCCGGGTCACACCCAGCTCCGCCAGGATCTGGGAGCCCACACCCACGGTGCGGGAGGTGCCAAAAGGCTTGTGCTTGGGACTGGCCGCCCCCTTGTCCTCTTCGGCGTAAGCTTTGATCTGCTCCAGCAGCTCCTCGCTGGTCTGGTGGCGACCCAGCAGCACCAGCACACCGTTCTCCTCCTGAGCAATGCGGCCAAGCGCACTGTCCAGGCCCCAGGGGCTGGCGCCACCGCGCTCGGAGAACAACAGGTCATTGAAGCCGTCGTGCAGATGAACCCGAACCAGAGGGTTGTCGGTCAGGTCGCCCTTTACCAGAGCGAAGTGGGCTTCACCGTCAATGGTGTCGCGGAAGCTGACCAGCTCAAACTCACCATGGCGGGTGGGCCAGCGGCAGCTGGCTTCACGGACAATGGTGGTTTCGTTGAGGTTGCGGTACTCAATCAGGTCGGCGATGGTGCCCACCTTGAGTCCATGCTCTGCGGCAAACTCCTCCAGCTGAGGGCGGCGCGCCATGGTGCCATCCTCATTGAGGATCTCCACAATCACCGCAGCGGACTCATATCCGCCCAGACGGGCCAGGTCCACCGAGGCTTCGGTGTGACCGGCTCGGGTCAGTACCCCACCCTCGCGGGCACGCAGGGGGAAGATGTGACCTGGCTGTACCAGGTCGGTAGGCTTGGCGTCCTTGGCCACCGCGGTCAAAATGGTGACCGCGCGGTCGGCGGCGGAGATGCCCGTAGTGACCCCCTGAGCCGCCTCGATGGAGACGGTAAAGGCGGTGCCGTACTGCTCGGTGTGACGGGAAACCATCTGGTGCAGGCCCAGGCGATCACAGCGCTCACCGCTCATGGGCATGCAGATCAGTCCACGGCCATACTTGGCCATAAAGTTGATCGCTTCCGGGGTCACCGCTTCCGCGGCCATGATCAGATCGCCCTCGTTCTCGCGATCCTCGTCGTCCATCAGGATCACCATCTTACCCAGACGGATATCCTCGATGATCTCTTCAATGCTGTTCAGTGCCATCTTGATGACCTTGTTATTTTAAGAATCCAGTTTTTGCCAACATCTCCATGGTGATGCCGCCAGTCTCAGGCTCATCATCCAGAGGTTGCATCAGTCGCTCCAGGTAACGGGCGATCAGATCCACCTCCAGGTTCACCGTAGAACCGGGCTTGAGCTCACCTATGGTGGTCTCCTGGACGGTATGGGGTACCAGGGTAAGTCGGAAACGGTGACCGTCCACCTCGTTGGCGGTCAGGCTGATGCCATCAATGGTCACCGACCCCTTCTCGGGAATGTAGCGGCCCAGGCCCGACGGGGCCCGCAGCCAATACTCTATGGCGCGTCCGCGGGGGCTGACGCTTTCTACTGTGGCCAGACCATCGATGTGGCCGCTGACCAGGTGACCACCCAGACGGGTGTCCGGGGTCACCGCCCGCTCCAGATTGACCTTCTGGCCAACCTGATAGTGAGCAAAGTTGGTTCGTGCCAGGGTTTCACCGGACACATCGGCCACATAGCCGTCCGCCAGCTTCTCCACTACGGTGAGACAGACGCCGTTGGTGGCGATGCTGTCTCCCAGTTGCACGTCTTCCAGAGGCAGCTTGCCGCTGGCCACGGTAACCTTGAGGTCGTCACCACGGCGCTCCAGCTGGCGCAAGGTGCCTACCGCTTCGATAATGCCTGTAAACATCTATGACTCCGCGCGCACCAGGGTCAGCCGCAGATCGGCGCCAACCCGGCGTACGTCTTTAAATTGAAACTCTGGCACCTGGGCCATCTCAGCCAGCTCGGGCAGGTTCACTACCCCGCGACCATCGCTGCCCATCATCTTAGGTGCCTGATACAGAATTAGTTCATCCCAGAGCCCGGAACTGAGAAAGGCTCCGGCCAGTGAGGCGCCGGCCTCCACCATCACGGTGTTGATCTGACGCCCGGCCAGCTCAGCGATCAGGGCATGAAGATCCAGCTTCTCCCCCTTCGAGGGGCCCTGCCAGCACTCCACCGGTGATGGCCAGTCACAAGCGTAGGCCTGGGTGGACGCCAACAACATGGGACCGTCAATCTCGGTCATCTTCAGCGGTGGCGCCAAGCGGGCCCGGCCGTCCACCACCACCCGCAAGGGCTGAGACCAGTACTGAGGCAGTGCCAGCGACGAGGGCAACTGCTCGGGGCGCACATTCATGGACGGGTCATCCGCCAGCACCGAGTCGGCACCGGTAATGATAGCGCCGTGGGCCAGCCGCATCGCCTGAACATCGGCCCTGGCCTGAGGGCCGGTGATCCACTTGGATTGACCGTTGGCCAGGGCGGTGCGGCCATCAACGGAGGCCGCCAGCTTGATGCGGATGTAGGGACGTCCGGTGGACATCCGCATAATAAAGCCTGGGTTGATCGCCCTGGCGTCCCCCTCCAGCAACCCGGAGGCCACCTCGATGCCGGCCTCGCGCAGCATGGCCAGGCCCCGGCCCGCCACCTGGGGGTTGGGATCCACCATGGCGGCCACCACTCGGCCGACTCCGGATTTGATCAGGGCTTCGGCACAGGGAGGCGTGCGGCCGTAATGGGAGCAGGGCTCCAGGGTCACATAGGCGGTCGCCCCCCGGGCCTGCTCGGCGGCGGCGCGCAGGGCAAACACTTCGGCATGGGGCTCACCCGCCTTGGGGTGGAACCCCTCCCCCACCACCTGGCCATCTTTGACGATGACGCAGCCCACCGCAGGGTTGGGGCGGGTAGAGAAACGTCCGCGCCGGGCCAGTTCAATGGCCCGGCGCATAAATTGAAAGTCGTCTTCTGACCAGTTCATTACTTTTCCAGCTTGGCGATCGCTTCGCCGAATTGAGACAGGTCCTCGAAGGCCCGGTACACGGAAGCGAAACGGATGTAAGCCACCTTATCCAGGGCCATCAGCTGCTCCATCACCAGGTTGCCCACCATGTCTGACCCCACCTCCCGTTCGCCTGTGGCGCGCAGGGCAGACTTGATCTTGCTCAGGGACTGTTCGATCGCTTCCTGAGACACCGGCCGCTTCTCTACGGCGCGCTGAATGCCGCGGCGCAGTTTATCCTCGTCAAACGGCTCTCGGGTGCCGTTCTGCTTGATCACCCTGGGCATCACCAGTTCGGCGGTTTCAAAGGTGGTGAAACGCTCATGACAGGTGAGACATTCGCGGCGACGTCGCACCTGGTGCCCTTCGGCCACCAGACGGGAATCGATCACCTTGGTGTCGTTGGTTGAACAAAATGGACAGTGCATGTTGCCTCCGGCGGGGTCCCTTTTACCAGGACAGCTTAACTGACTGCATAGAATAGCGGATTTACGCCCTCAGGTTAACGGTTTGCGGGGGATTGGGGCTCGCCCTTTGATCTGGCTCTCCGTCTGGAAGGAGCTCCATAACCCTTTACTAACATTAGAGCGTCCCAAAAAGAGAATTCGGGTCATTATGGGCAGGAAAACAGCAGGGCCCATCGAACGATGGGCCCTGTACAGAAGGGGTAGTCACCCTGGTTTATTCAGCTTAACGGTAAACCGGACGGCGAGCACATAACTCCTTCACCTGGGACTTCACCCGCTCGACCACGGCTTCGTTGCCGAAATCATCCAGGATGTCACAGATCCAGCCGGTCATCTCGCGGCACTCCGCCTCGTTGATGCCACGGCGGGTCAGGGCAGGGGTGCCGATACGCAGGCCTGAGGTCACGAAGGGGCTGCGGGGATCGTTAGGCACAGAGTTCTTGTTGACCGTGATGTTGGCGCGGCCCAGGGCAGCGTCCGCATCTTTACCGGTAATGTCCTTGTCGATGAGGTCCAACAGGAACAGGTGGTTCTGGGTACCACCGGACACCACCTTGTAGCCTCGGGTCATAAACACCTCGGCCATCGCCTGGGCGTTGGTCACCACCTGCTGCTGGTAGGTCTTGAACTCAGGCTGCAGCGCTTCCTTGAAGGCCACCGCCTTGGCAGCGATCACGTGACACAGAGGGCCGCCCTGACCGCCGGGGAATACCGCGGAGTTCAGCTTCTTGTAGATGGTCTCGTCGCCACAGGCGGAGAGGATCAGGCCACCACGAGGACCCGCCAGGGTCTTGTGGGTGGTGGTGGTCACCACGTGAGCATGAGGCACAGGGTTGGGGTAGACACCGGCGGCAATCAGACCAGCCACGTGGGCCATGTCCACAAACAGGTAGGCACCCACCTGGTCGGCGATCTCACGGAACTTGGCCCAGTCGATAACACCGGAGTAGGCGGAGAAGCCGGCGATGATCATCTTGGGCTGGTGCTCCTTGGCCAGGGCCAGCACTTCGTCGTAATCGATCTCGCCGGTCTCGGGAGAGATACCGTACTGCACGGCGTTGTACATTTTGCCGGAGAAGGAGACGCTGGCGCCGTGGGTCAGGTGGCCACCGTGGGCCAGGCTCATGCCCAGCACGGTATCACCGGGCTGCAGCAGGGCCATGTAGACCGCGGCATTGGCCTGGGAACCGGAGTGGGGCTGCACGTTGGCGTAGTCGGAGCCAAACAGCTCGTTAGCACGGTTGATGGCCAGCTCTTCAGACTTGTCTACGTACTCACAACCACCGTAGTAGCGCTTGTGAGGGTAACCTTCGGCATACTTGTTGGTCAGCTGAGAGCCCTGGGCCTCCAGCACTCGGGGGCTGGTGTAGTTTTCGGAGGCGATCAGTTCGATATGCTCTTCCTGACGGACACGCTCCGCTTCCATCGCTTCCCAGAGTTCGGGGTCAAAATCGGCGATGTTCATAGTTTTTTCCAGCATCCATGTCTCCTGCGTAGGGGGTTATTTTTTAGGCGGCCACTAGTTTACTCCTGTGTGACCCCGATCCCAAGTCCAAACAGCCCGGATGCTGTTTCCTCATAAATGAACGCGATAGATGGCGCATCCCTGCGCATCGAAATCCGCCTTGCCAATCCCCCAGGAATCGGCGAGGCACCCTCTTAACCGGCCGCCTGCACCGGCACGCCCTGGCCAACCCCCTTCACGCGGTTGCCTTCGGCCAGATACACCAGGCAGGGCTTGTGGGCCTGGGCCTGATGCTGGGCCATCTGCACATAGGCGCAGATGATCAGCCGATCACCGGGGGAGGCTTTGTGGGCGGCGGCCCCATTGACGGAGATCACCTTGCTGCCCGCCTCGGCGGCAATGGCATAGGTGGCGAAGCGCTCGCCGTTGTCGACGTTGTAGAGTTCGATCTTCTCGTACTCCAGGATCCCGGCCAGGGCCAGAAACTCACGGTCGATGGCGCAGGAGCCTTCATACTCCAGTTCGGCGTGGGTCACTCGGGCCTGATGCAGCTTGCCCTTCAACATGGTTGTGATCATAAGTGGTCTCTTCTATTGGATGCGAAATTGACTGACGGCGCCGTGCAACTGGGAGGCGAGTTGCCCCAGCTCAACGCTGGCCCTGGCGGTCTGAGCCGAGCCGGCGGCCACCTCCCGGGAGGCCTGACTGACCCCTTCCAGGTTCTGGCCAAGCTCGGTGGCCACAGACTGCTGCTGGGCACAGGCACCGGCAATCTGGGTGTTCATGGCGGCGATGGCATCGATGCTGCTCACCACCTGGTTCATGGAGTGGCTGGCCCTGTCTGCCTGGGCCACACACCCCTTGATCAGCTCACAGCTGGCCTGGGTTGCCTCGCCGGCCTGTTTTGAGCTGGCCTGAAGCTGCTCGATGATGGCATTGATGCGACTGGTGGACTCCTGGGTTCGGCCAGCCAGGGTGCGCACCTCGTCGGCTACCACCGCAAAGCCCCGGCCCTGCTCTCCCGCCCGGGCCGCTTCGATGGCGGCATTGAGGGCCAGCAGATTGATCTGATCGGCAATCTCGCGGATCACATCCACCACCACGGTGATGTTATTGGTCTCCCGCTCCAGCTCTGCCGCCAGCTCTCCTGCCTGCTGGATCACCCTTTCAGCCTCACCAATGCCCTGGATGCTGCTTTGCACCTCACTCATGCCGGTTGCGGCGTCGTCATTGGCCTGATCCGCCGAGCCCGAGGCGGACTGGGTATTACCAGCCACCTCATCCACCGTGGTCTGCATCTGGGTCATGGCCGCGGCGATGGAGCCAATGCGGGCCTGCTGCTGCACCATCCCCTGAGACACCTGTTCCGATACGGAGCCAACCTCATCGATGGCGCCGCCAAGCTGATCGGCGGCCCCGGCAATTTCAGCCACCAGAGAGGCCAGCCGCTCGCCCATCCGCCTGCTGTCGGCGGCCAGTTGCCCCAGTTCATCCTGGGAAAAACGGGACTGATCCAGCTGACAGGTAAGGTCCCCCTGGGCCACAGCGGCAATGAAGGCCCGAACCCTGGCCAGAGGCAGGCAAATCTGGCGAACCAACACCAGGGCGGTCACCAGCATGAAGGCGCAGAGCAGCAGGGTGCCGCCGCCCAACACCCAGTAGCTGCGCTGAGACGCCTCCTGACTGGCGAGGGTGTCCGCCTCCACCACCTTCTGATTAAATTCCACCAGTGCCTCGGTGGCTTCCATCAGTTTCAGATAGGCGGGGTAGCTGGCCATGATGGCGCCGTTGGCGTCCTGGTATCGGTCTTCACTGACCAGGTCCAGGAAGGGGGCATTGGCGATCAGGTAGTTTTTCCAGGCTTGCTGAAGCTGCGCCAGAGTCTGGCGCTCCAGCTCAGACTCTACCCCGGCGGCATACTCTGTGAGGTGACCCTCCATGGTCAGCGGCATCTTGCGGCCATCGGCGACCCACAGGCCCATGTCCGGATCCCCGGCGTTGGACACCAGGGAGAAATCATACTTTCGATAGTCGATGATGAAGGCGCGCATATCCTCCACCAACATCAGCCTGGGCAGGGTCTGCTGGCTGAACTGGACCATGGTCCTGTCCATCTCCATGGTCTGACGGGTCACCAGACCGATCAACAGGGCAAAGGCCAGGGCGATGCCCAGGTACCCCAGGGCGATCTTGTTTCTCACACTCAGGTTACTGACTCGCACCTGATACTCCTTGCTTGATGATTGTTTTGGGGCCCTAGCGGACCGATACCGTTGAGAACAGGTGGATGACCAGAGTGCCGGCCAGGATCAGGCCACATCCCAGCAGCGCGGGCCCGTCCAGCTTCTGCCCCTGAACCAGCCAGGCGATGACGGCAACCAGCACCATGCCTATGCCACACCACAGGGCATAGGCGAGGCCGACGGGCATCTGGGTCACCACCCTGGCCAACAGGGCGAAAGCCAGCAGGTAGCCTCCAAGGCAAAAGAAAGTAGGCAGTGCCCGGGTGAAGCCCCGGGTCTGATCCAGCAAACTGGTAGCCATCACCTCCGCCACTATGGCCAGCAGCAGCCACAGATAGGTCATAGGTTGCCGCTCTAGCCCAGAAGCGGACGAATGTCCCGGGCGACCACCTCGAGGAAGTGATCCGCCTGGTCGCAACTGCCCAGCATCTTGATGAAGCCGTGAATGACCCCGTCAAACACCCGGTATTGCACCGGCACCCCGGCGCGGGCCAGCTTGTCGGAGTAGAGGGCACCGTCATCACACAGGGGGTCGTACTGGGCACAGTAGATCAGGGTCGGCGGCAACTGGCTGTGGTCACTGGCCCCAAGAGGGGCGCAGTAGGGGTGGAGGGCATCTGTGGCAGAACGCATGTAGTGGCCCCAGTAGTACTCCATGCTGGCACGCTCAAGCAGATAGCCTGTGCCATGGTCGACCATGGAGCGGGTCTCCAGGCCATACTGAACGGCGGGATACACCAGCACCTGACAGGCCAGACTGGGGCCCTGTTCATCCCGGCAGCGCAGGGCCACGGCGGCGGCCAAATTGCCACCGGCGCTGTCGCCAAACAGGCCAATGCGCTGCGGATCCAGCCCCAGTTTGGCTGCGTGGTCAAACACCCACTGGGTGGATGCGAAGCAGTCCTCCATGGGGATGGGGAACTTGTGCTCCGGGGCCTTCTGATAGTTGACCGCCACCACCACGGCGCCGGTGCGATTGGCCAACGCCCGGGCAAAGGGGTCGTTGGTGCCAACGTTGGAGACCATCCAGCCGCTGCCGTGAAAGAAGATCAGCGCCGGCATCCCCTGATCAGGGGCAGTGACGCCAGCAGGCCGGTAGAGGCGCACCGGCAGATCCGCCGTGGGACCGGGAATGAACAGGTGTTCCACGGCCGCCACGGGCTCCGGGGCCCGGGCTGGCTCGCCGCCTGAGAGCTCCAGGGCCCGGGCTTCCTGAGGAGTCATCGCCTCGTAGGGCTTGGCTCCGGATTGGCGTACCTCTTCCAGGTAGGCCGCCACTTGAGGGTCCAGTGACATCAACGTCTCCTTGGTTGTCAGTGGGGCGGCTTGCCGCCCCGGGTGTAGGGTGTCGCCCACCAGGATTGCCCGCAGGGGATCCGAGGATGAGAGAGGTGGATTCACTCCGGCAGATGACAGTGTTTGCTCCTCCGGCAGGCGACAAAATCTGTGTCAGGCTGAGGCCTTCACTTCGGTGACCCCTTTGAGTCGGGGCCGGTTCGCCTCTGCTCGGGTCAGGGGCTCAACCGGCTCCATGGAGAGGGCACTGCGTTTGGCCAGAGCCTGGTACTCCAGGGTATTGAGGCGCTTCCACTCCAGGTCCTGTTCGCTGAGGCTGCGCTTCACCTGAGCCGGGCTGCCCGCCAGCAGCTGCCTGGGCTCTCCCTGGAAACCCACCTTGACGAAACTCATGGCCGCCACCAGGCTTTCGGGGCCGATCACCGCCCCATCCATCACCACGGCGTTCATCCCCACCAGGGCATCACGACCGATGACGCAGCCGTGGAGTACCGCCCCATGGCCAATGTGGCCATTGGCCTCCACCTTGGTGTCCTGATCGCAATAGCCGTGCATGATGCAGCCATCCTGCAGATTGGAACCGGACTCCAGGATCAGCCTGCCGAAATCTCCGCGCAGCACCGCATTGGGTCCCACATAGACGCCGGGACCTATGATGACGTCGCCAATAAGCACCGCCGTTGGGTGCACATAGGCACTGGGATCCACCACGGGAATCAGGCCTTCAAACTGGTAACAGGGCATCACCACTCCAGATAAAAAATGTGATATCAACTCACGAGATAAAAATAAAAAAAGGGCGAGACTCTACTTATGGCACACCCGCCAGAATTCCTCGTGTAGAGCTCGCCAAGCGATAACGCTAACGCTCGATAGGTACAGGTTGAAAAAACACTTATCCCTCCGGATTGTCAGAAACAAACCAGATAAATAGTTTTGAACTCTAATAACCCAAAGGGTTAAGTGAATACGGAGTTTATTTTTACCTTCTCATTCCATCAGGCAAAATAAACGGTCAGACGATGATGATTACTTTCCTTTCCAGACGGGATCGCGCTTCTCTGCAAAAGCGGCGGGCCCCTCCAGGGCATCCTCGGAGTGCAGCACTGCCGGGTAGTGCTTCAGCGCGCCGCTGCGGGTAAAGCGGTAACCCTCTTCCACGGTCATCTCGGCGGTGGTGCGACACACCTCCTTCAGTGCGGCCACGGCCAGAGGTGCACTCTGAGCGATCTGCGCCGCCAGTTCACGGGCGCTGTCCATCAGTTGCTCCACGGGCACCACACGGTTGACCACACCCCAGCGCAGCGCCTCTTCGGCGTCCATGCGGCGACCGGTCATCATCATCTCGGTGACGATGGCCTGAGGCATCACCTTGGGCAGACGCAGCATGCCGCCGCTGTCGGGTACAATGCCCAGCTTGGCTTCGGGCAGAGCGAAGCTGGCGTTGTCGGCACAGACGATCATGTCCGCCGCCAGGGCCAGTTCGAAGCCACCGCCGAAGGCGTAGCCGTTCACCGCCGCGATCACCGGCTTATCCAGGTCGAACAACTCAGTCAGACCGGCGAAACCGCCAGGACCAAAGTCGGCGTCCGGGGCTTCACCCTCGGCGGCGGCCTTGAGATCCCAACCGGCAGAGAAGAAGCGCTCGCCAGCACCGGTAATGATGGCCACCCTCAGTTCCGGATCATCCCGGAACATCATGAACACTTCGCCCATGGCGTAGCTGGTCTTGGCGTCAATGGCATTGGCCTTGGGACGGTCCAGAACAATCTCCAGGACGTGGCCATTTCGGGTAACGTGCAATGATTCGCTCATACTCTTTCTCCAATAAGAGCCATTTAATGACTCCATCCATTAAAAATTCGTATTAATTAACTTCACACAGCAAATGTTTCTGAACCTTTCCCGTGCAAGTCTTGGGCAGGGCGCCCCTCAACTCGACAAAGGAGGGAACTTTAAATTTCGCCATGTTCTTAACGCAGTATTCCAAAATCTCTTCTTCGCCAATGTCGGCTCCGTCATTGACCACAACGAAGGCCTTGATGGCTTCATCACGAATAGAGTCTTTCACCCCGATAACCGCCGCCTCCACCACTTCGGGAATTTCGGAGATGATGTTCTCAATCTCCAGGCAGGAGACGTTCTCACCGCAGCGCTTGATCATGTTGCTGGCCCGGTCGACGAAGAAGAAGAACCCCTCCTCGTCCCGATAGGCGGAGTCACCGGTTTTCAACCAGCCGTCGCTGGTGAATGCTCGAGCGGTGATCTCCGGCGCCTGGTAATACTCCTTAAACAGGGTTTTACCCGGCTCTCCCCGCACCTGAATCTCGCCAATCTCCCCCGGGGCCAAGGTTTCCCCTTCGGGGCCGGCGATTCTGGCCTCATAACAGAGACCGGTGCGGCCAATGGAGGGCCAGCGGCGCTTATCCCCGGGACGATCGCCAATGATGCCGACGATGGTCTCGGTCATTCCCCAAGAGGTGAAGATGCGCACCCCGAAGCGGTCAATAAAGGCGTCCTTCTCCTGATCGGACATACTCAGGTAGAACAGCACCTCACGCAGCCGGTGATTGCGCTCCCAGGGCTGACGGGGCTGCATCATCATGGTCCGCATCATCAAGGGTATGCACTCGGTCACCGTGGCCTGGTATTTCACCACCTGCCCCCAGAATGCCCGGGCACTGAACTTCTCCAGCAGCACAAAGGTGGCGCCTGAGGAGAAGGCCGCCATGGCGGCGGTGCACTGGCAGTCGATGTGATAAGCCGGGGTCGCCGTCAAATAGACATCGTCACTGCGCAGGGCGATCTGCCACGAGGTGTAGTAACCGGCAAACCTCAGGTTGTAGTGGGTGATCACCACCCCCTTAGGCCTGGAAGTGGTTCCCGAGGTAAACATGATCTCTGCCACATCGTCAGCGTTGACGCTCTCCTGACTCTTCAGTTCGGTACACTGCTGAGCCAGCAGACGATCAAAGTTGGCGGTCCCCTTGAGGGAACCACAGCCACCGGTGATCAGCAGCTCGGTCAACACAGGTTGGCTCTGCTGAATCTCCAGATAGATGGGCAGGAACTCGGGCCGGGTTACCACCGCCTTCACCTGACACTGATCAACTATGTAGGCGCACTCCTCCTGAAGCAGGTGGGTGTTGATGGGCACCATCACCGCACCGATCTTGGCCAGACCAAACCAGCACAGGATAAACTCCACACTGTTGTTCAGGTGCAGAGCCACCCGGTCACCCTTGCTGATGCCTCGGGTGGTGAACAGATTGGCGGCCCGGTTGATCTCGTCATTGAGCCCTGCGTAGCTGTACTGCCTGGTGTGGCCCGCCACGTCCTCAAAGATCAGCGCCGTTTTGTCGCCATGCAATTGCGCCAGGTCATCCCAGGCTTCTCGCAAACTCTGTCCGTTAATAATGTCCATCTGCTACCTTACACATCAAACCAAGTTCAGGATGGGAAAACCCTAATTTCCGGAGTGAAGGTTGTCACGCCCGTCACTCCGGACTCGTGATCTCCAAGACTATTTGTCGGAGACCTTGGCCAGTCCCTTCTCCGCCAGTTGCTCAATCGCCTCATCGCTGTAGCCGATCTCGCTCAAAATGGCGGCGGTGTCCATGCCGTGACCCGGCATGCCGCGCCAGATCTGGCAGGGGTTGTTCTTGAACTTGGGCATCACGTTGGGGCCCTTGCAGGTGTCACCCTTCATGGTCTGCCACTCGGTGATCGACTCGCGAGCCACGTACTGGGGGTTATCCTCCAGATCTTCGGCGCTCAGCACCTTGGCACAGGCGATCTTCAGTTCGGCAAAACGCTCACGTACCTCGGCCACCGAGCGGGTATTGATGTAGCGGTCCAAGGCATCCTCAATCTCCTGCCCGTGAGGACATTCGATGCGGTGAATCAGCTGGGTGCCTTCCGGAACCGCCTCGGTGCCCAGCAGGTGGGCCAGGCCGATATCCTTGAACAGCTCCTCAATTTGATTGGCACCCACCATCTCCATGACGATGTAGCCGTCTTCACACTTATACAGGCCACAACCGGCGTAGTAGGGATCCCGTCCCTTGTACTGACGGGGCGCCATCTTGCCGCCGTTGAAGTAGTCCATCATGAAGTACTGGCCCATGCGCAGCATCACCTCATACATGGCCACGTCGATGCTCTCACCCTTGCCGGTCTCCTTGGCCTTGTGGAACGCCGCCAGGGCGGCACTGGTCACGGTCAGGCCGGAGAAATAGTCGGCGGCATAGGGGAAGGCGGAGGCAGGCTGGTCGATGTCACCGTTCTGCATCAGGTAGCCGCTGAAGCCCTGGGCGATGGTGTTATAGGCCGCCAGGTTGGTGTACTCGTCGGTGCCATACTGGCCGAAACCGGACAGGTGACCGATCACCAGCTTGGGGTTGCGCTCCCACAGCAGTTCATCGGTGATGCCACGACGGGCAAAGGCAGGCCCTTTGCTGGCCTCGATGAAGATGTCGGTGGTCTCCATCAGCTTGAGGAAAGCCTCGCGCCCCTCATCCTTGAAGATGTTCAGGGAGAGCGCATGCAGGTTACGGCGAGACAGCTCTGGGTAGTTGGGCTGCACCCGGATGGTGTCGGTGTAGGCCACGTTCTCGATCCAGATCACCTCGGCGCCCCACTCGGCCATCATCTGGGCAGAGAAGGGACCAGCAATCTCGATGCCGGAGAATACAACCCGAACGCCGGCCAGGGGACCAAACTCGGGAGTGAAAAGCTTTTGGGACATGATGGTCGTCCTTTTCAAAATCAGTCTGTGTTGGAGCGCCGCCGATGGCGGCTGCCCGGGGGAGGTCCTCCCCCGGGCTCCTTGCTTAGCGGTACTCTTTCAGTACTGCACGACCCAGGGTCAGGATCTGCATCTCATCAGAGCCACCGGAGACACGATCGACCCGCAGATCGCGCCAGAAACGGCTGATGCGGTGTTCGCCGGCGATGGCGTAGCCACCCAGCACCTGCATGGCGGAGTCCACCACCTCGAAGGCCGCGTTGGCGCAGTAGAACTTACACATGGCGGCATCACCGGAGGTCATCATGCCGTTATCCGCCTTCCAGGCCACGTGGTAGATCATGTTCTTCATGTTGCTCAGGCGGATGGCCATGTGAGCAAACTTCTCCTGGATCAGCTGGGTACGGCCGATGGCCTGGCCAAACTGAACCCGCTGGTTGGCGTACTTGGCTGCGTCTTCGAAGGCGCAGTAAGCGGTACCGTAGTTGGTGCAGGCCACCAGGAAGCGCTCCATATCGAACTCCTCCTTCACCCGGTTAAAACCGTTGCCTTCGGCGCCGAAGAAGTCCTTCTCCTCCAGCTCGACGTCGGTGAAGGTCACCTCGCAGCAGCTGTCCATCTTCAGGCCCAGCTTGGGCAGTTTGCTCAGCTTGATGCCGGCCTTGGTCATGTCCACGAAGAATTCGGAGAACACCGGAGTGTCGGAGGAAGCATCGCGAGCCATCACTACCAGGTAAGGCGTACCCGCGGCGGAGGTGATGAAGCACTTGCTGCCGTTGAGGTAGATCTTGCCATCTTTACGCAGGTAGTTGGTGGTCAGGCTGCCCACATCGGAGCCGGCGCCAGGCTCGGTGATGGCGGAGTTCCACATCTGCTTGCCGGTGCCACGCAGAGCCATGATCTTGTCGATCTGCTCATCGGTGCCTTCACGCAGCACTGTGGTGAAGCCAGCCAGCTGGTACAGCACGTAGGTGGGCGCACCCAGGCGGCCCAGCTCTTCCCAGATCACCGCCAGGGTGGTGAGGCCGGCGTCAAAGCCATCGTGCTCTTCCGGCAGCAGCAGGCTGTCGATGCCCATCTCCGCCAGCTCCTTCACGAAACGCTCGGGGTAGGTGCTGGTCTCGTCGCACTCGGCGAAGTAGGCCTCCCAGTTCTCGCGCTCCATCAGGTCACGTACGCCTTTGACAAACAGTTCCTGCTCGTCGGTCAATCTGTAGTCCATATTTCAATACCTTCTATTTACTTGCTTTCAGGGGACGTAGGTCGTCACCAAATGGAATCTAATCTGCCCACTTGTTGCGCTTGGCGTCCTTGAGGAAGGACATGATCACCAGGATGTTGACGATCACCAGAGGCGCGCCGCCGGCAATGATGGCGGTCTGCAGAGGCTTGAGGCCACCCAGGGAGAGCAGCACGATGCCGATAATTCCCACCAGTACGGACCAGCCCACACGAATCCACACTGGTGGCTCATTGTCGGCGTCCACGCCCTTACAGGTGGACATGGCCAGGGTGTAGGAACAGGCGTTGATCAGGGTCACTGTGGCCAGGAAACAGAGGATGAAGAAGCCCCACATGGTAATGGTGCTCATGGGCAGGGCCGCCCAGGTCTCGATGATGGCTCTTGGCGCACCATGCTCCTGAATCAGCGCTCCCATGTTGATGATCCCCTCATGCATCAGGTTCACGGTGTTGGAGCCCAGGATGGTCCACAGGAACCAGGTGGAAGCGGTCAGGCCACCCACCATGGTCAGGCACAGCTGACGTACGGTGCGGCCACGGGAGATCTTCGCCAGGAAGATGCACATCTGGATGCCGTAAACCACCCACCATGCCCAGTAGAACACGGTCCAGTCCTGAGGCCAGCTGCCTTCACTGATGGAGCTGGTGTAGAACAGCATGCGAGGCAGGTAGTCGATCATCACGCCCACAGACTCGGTGAAGTAGTTCACGGTGAAGCTGGTGGCGCCGATGAGGAATACCCAAACCAGCATGATGATGCTCAGGTAGCTACGCAGGTCACTGGCGATCTTGATGCCTTTGGTCAGGCCGAAAGCCACACACACGGCGTTGAAGATGATCCAGACGGAGATAACGAAAGTATCCACTTCGATGGTGCGTGGAATGCCAAACAGCCACTGGATGCATTCAGTCACCAGAGGCGTGGCCAGACCCAGGCTGGTGCCCATGGCCAGAATCAGTGCAACCACGTAGATGTTGTCGATGATGGAACCGGCGATGCCCTTATGGTGCTTACCCAGTACAGGCTCCAGGGTGCCACTGGGGCGAACCACGTCCATCTTCTTCACAAACAGGAAGTAACCCAGGGCCACGGTAAAGAAGCCATAACCCATCCAGGGCAGAGGGCCCCAATGGAACAGGCTGTAAGCCACGCCCAGCTCCTTCGCCTGAACCGACATGGATTCCAGCTCGAAGGGTGGGTAGGTCAGGTAGTAATAGGCCTCCAGGGAGCCCCAGTAAAGTACAGCCGCCGACGTACAGGAGGCGAACATCAGGAAGATCCAGCTTCCGGTACTGAACTCAGGTTCCTCCTGGCCCAGGCGATTGTTGGCGTAGGGTCCCCACACCAGCCAGGCCCAGCCAACGGCCAGAGCGATCATGTACCACTCGAAGGCCCAACCCCAGCTGTGGGTCAGGTAAGAAAATACTGCGCTGATCGCCTGGTTGGCCGCGTCCAGATCCCTAACGGTCAGGTAGGACAGCAGGATCACCACCAGCAGTGAGGGAAAGAATACGGTTTTCTCGATCCCCACTTTTTTCGGGAGTGCGCCTTTTAACGCTTGTACACCGTTCATCCTAAAATCTCCATATCTGCCGATTAGATATAATAAATAATCGGCAAGTTGTGATTTGTATTTGCTTCCACTCTAAATTCAGACAAAGCGATGCCCGGGCTGATATTTGTACATATCGCCTTAAAGAGTGGTTTGATTTTTTTCTGCCCCTAACGAGGCAATATTAAGCTGTTTCTAATTTAGCAAAATGCTTATCAGAAATAGTACTGCATATTAATGTTAAATCGACCGTTCCAGTCACCAGAAGCCTGTTCCAGACCCAGGCTATTTCCGCCCAGCCACAGAACATTCTTGGCATTGTAGTAATCGACATAAACAAAGAACTGCTTATAGGAAACAGAGAAGCCCGTGGAGTTCAGAATAGAATCATCAAAACCGGCCTCATCGGGCTGAAGTACACTGTAGTCGTTATACAGGGTGATGGTTCCCCAGCTCATTGGGAACTTCTTAGAAACGTTGGCGGTAAGAATTTTACCTTCACTGGCCACTTCATAGAAACCAGTTACTGCACCAATACCAATCTTATTGGTGTCCACTTCTCCATCATCATATTGGTCGAAGCTGTAATCCAGATATTGCAGCTGCAGACCCCACTCACCCATGGACAGATCACCGTGAGCGGCCCAGGTGAAGGTATCACCAGACTCGTTTTCAATTGCGTTGTACAGCTGGCCATATTCCAGTGAGGCGCCCAGCAGCAACTGGTAGTTTTCACCTTCCAGACGATAGGACTGGCGCAGATCGAAGGTGTTGCGCTCTTCGTTGTTGTAGGTGTTATCACCAATGGTTCCGGAGCTTACGGTACCAGCGTAATGACGATAATCGCTGGCGCCATAGGTGGCTCCTTGGTGGAAAGAAAACTCTGTTTCCCAAGGACCTTTTTTATAGGACAGGTTGGCACCCACACCCCAGTCATCCTCGAAACCCAGGTAGTAGTTCAGGCTGTACCACCAGTTGTGAGAGGCAAAGTTCTTGTTGCCGAACGCCTTCTCGACCACACCCAGCTTAAAGGTCAGGTCGTCGCTGGCATTCCAGTACGCGTAGGCATACTTGAGGTAGTCATAGGAGTCGGTGAAGCGGTACTCCGCGGTCACACCATAGTCTTCCCAGTCCTCAGACAACTTGATGGCAAACATGTTGAAATCAAGATCGCCCGATGTGGCTTTAGAGGAATCACTGAAATCCTTCCAAGCATAGTTAACACGGACATTTCCACCCACTTCAACAGCACTTGCTGTATTGCTCACAAGAAATAGAGCCAGTGGCAAAGCTAATATTTTTTTATTCATTACATCGACCTCCATTTTAGGTTGTTCGCATTATGCATATTGATTTCGTGGAAAAAACCGCCCCTCGTCACAATTCACTCTCCAAGATCGGGGCCAAACCGGCATTTATTTGACTACTATCACACTTTTCTTGGGCGAAACTTTGTTTTGCGCTTTTTTTGCACACCCCAAAAAGTGTGAATCGCATTTTTTTGTGACGGAGATAACATTTAGGTCGCCACAAGGACGGTTTCAATTGCCCTGAGAATATTTCGAGTTGTATTAATAAAAGCCAGAAAACAAACCAAGGAAATGAAATTGCTCGGCGCGAATCTTTTTACTGAAAAACGATTCCTTTCTTGAAGATAAGCAGTAATAACAATTGGCACCACCGCACATTTAAAATGGGCCGTGAACAACATTTGTTACCCAGTTAAAAACTGAGCAATAAAATTGGTTTGTACGTTATCAACCCCACAGTTTGCCCTGTGGTAAGTGAAAAAGTGTTTCCCCTTCCCTTTGTCACTTACCCCGGCAACGCAACAGCAACACTGGAGAGACGATGAAAATCCTTGCGTGTTACAAACTGGTTCCCGAGGAGCAGGACATCAACGTGCAGGCAGACGGTGCCATAGACACCGCCAAAGCTGCGATGAAGATCAGCCAATTTGATCTGAGTGCCGTCGAGGCGGCTGTCCAGCTCAAGGCTCAATTGGGTGAAGGCCACATCACCGCACTGAGCATGGGTGGCAAAGCTCTGGAAGCCCCCAAAGCCAAGAAAGACATCCTGTCCCGCGGCCCGGACGCACTGACACTGGCAGTGGACGACAGCTTTGAACAGGCCCTGCCTCATCACACCGCCCGGGTACTGGCCACCGCCGCGCAGAAGAGTGAATTTGACCTCATCATCTGTGGTGACGGCTCCGGCGACCTCTATGCCCAACAGGTCGGCTTGTTGCTGGGTGAGCAACTGCAGCTGCCCAACATCAATGGCGTCAGCAAAATCGTCGGTGCCGAAGCCGGCATTCTGACCGTTGAGCGCGAATTGGATGATGAAGTCGAGGTGCTGGCCATTCCCCTGCCCGCGGTAATCTCCGTATCCGCCGACATCAACGAGCCACAAATCCCCTCCATGAAGGCGATTCTGGGCGCGGCGAAGAAACCCAGCACCATTCTCCGTCAGGCGGACCTCGGCCCCATCGAGGTACCGGCCATGGCCGAACTGCTGACAGTGAAAGCCCCTGAGCAGCAGGAGCGCAAACGCATCCTGATTGAGGGTGACGGTGATGACCAGATCGCCGAATTCGCTGACCACCTGCGCAAAGCCGCCAACTGATTTCGGAGAAGAGAAGAATGAGCAAACTGCAAAATGTATGGGTTTTCAGTGATAACCCTTCCCGTCTGCCTGAGCTGATTGCCGGTGCCGGCCAACTGGGTGAACAGGTCAGTGCCCTGGTGCTGGGTTCCCAGCAGCAGGTTGACCAGGCCCTGGCCCTCGGCGCTCACAAGGTGTATCACCTTGGCGAGAAGCCTGCCGAGCGCATCGTCGAAGACTATGCCGATACCCTGATGGCGATCCTCGGTGAGACCAGCGACCGCAGCCTGGTACTTCTGGCGGCAACCCGCCGCTGCAAGGCGCTGGCCGCCAAGCTGGGTAACCGCCTCAGCGGCGCCGTGTTCAACGATGCCAGTGAGATCCGTTGCGAAGCCGACGCCATTGTCGCCAAGCACATGGTCTACGGAGGCCTGGCCCTGGGCGAGGAGAAGCTTACCTCCAAGATCACCCTGGTGACCCTGGCATCCGGCACCTTTGAGCCTGCGGCCGAAGGCGCAGCCCAGGGTGAGGTGCTGACCCTGCCCTTCGTCGAGCCCAAAACCGCCATTAAATGCATCGAGCGCCGCGCCAAAGAGGGTGAGGGTGTGGATCTGTCCCGGGCCAAGCGCGTTGTCGGCGTGGGCAGCGGCATTGTGTCCCAGGAGAACCTGAAGCAGGCCGAGGCCCTGGCTGGCCTGCTGGGTGCCGAGATGGGTTGCAGCCGCCCCATCGCGGAAACCGAAAAATGGATGGAGCGCGAGCGCTACATCGGCGTTTCCGGGGTAATGCTCAAGCCGGAACTCTACCTGGCGGTTGGGATCTCCGGTCAGATCCAGCACATGGTGGGCGTCAACGGTGCCCAAACCATCATCGCCATCAACAAGGACAAGAACGCCCCCATCTTCCAGTACGCCGATTACGGCCTGGTGGGTGACACCACCAAGGTGATCCCGGCCCTGGTAGCGGCTCTCAAGGGCTGATAGCTCTCCGCCAGCGGTCCCGTTTCAGGAGGAAGCGGGACCCGGCATCCAGCGATAGAGAAACAAGACTATGTCAGAAGAAGCATTTGACACCATTATCGTCGGCGCAGGCCTGGCAGGCAGCGTCGCCGCCTATATCCTGGCCCAGGGCGGTGCCGACGTACTCGTGATTGAGCGGGGCAACTACCCGGGCAGCAAGAACATGACCGGAGGCCGGCTCTACGGCCACAGCCTGGAGCGGGTGATTCCCGGCTTTGCCCAGGAAGCCCCCATCGAACGCAGGGTCACCAAGGAGAAGGTCTCCTTTATGACCGACGACAGCGCCGTCACCCTGGATTACCACAATGGTCAGGGCCAGCAGGCGGTGGAAGAGTCCTATACAGTTCTGCGCGGTGAGTTTGACCAGTGGCTGGCCGGCAAGGCGGAAGAGGCCGGCGCCCAGTTTATTACCGGTATCCGGGTCGACAAGGTGCTGACCCGCGATGGCAAGGTGGTAGGCGTCGAAGCCGATGGCGACGAGCTCCTGGCCAAGTGCGTCATCCTGGCAGAGGGGGTCAACCCTGTACTGGGTGAACAACTTGGGATGGTCCAGCCCAAGGTTCAGGCCAGCGCCATGGCCGTCGGAGCCAAGGAACTGATCGAGTTGTCCGAAGAGCAGATTCGCGATCGCTTTAACCTGAGCGGCGACGAAGGTGCTGCCTGGCTGTTTGCCGGCTCCCCTTCCAACGGTCTGATGGGAGGCGGCTTCCTCTACACCAACAAGAGCACTGTATCCCTGGGGATCGTCGCCGGCCTGCATCACATCGGTGACACAGACAAAACCGTGCCCCAGATGCTGGAAGACTTTAAAAACCATCCGGCGGTCAAGCCCCTGATTGAAGGCGGCAAGATGATCGAGTACTCCGGTCATGTGGTGCCCGAGGCGGGCATCCACATGGTACCCAAGCTGGTGGATGACGGTGTGCTGATCACCGGCGATGCCGCCGGCCTGTGTGTCAATGTGGGTTACACCGTTCGCGGCATGGATCTGGCCATCGCCTCCGGCGAAGCCGCCGCCCGGGCCGTGCTGACGGCAAGAGAGAGCAACGACTTCTCCGCCAAGGGTCTCGCCAGCTACCAGAGGATGCTGGAGGAGAGCTTTGTGATGAAGGATCTCAAGCTGTATCAAAAGCTGCCGGCCTTTATGGAGAACCCGCGCATCTTCAATCAGTACCCCAAGATGGTGGCGGATCTGATGCAGGAGATGTTTACCGTCGACGGCACCCCCTCCCAACCCATCCGCAAGACCCTGATGAAGCACTGCAAAGAGGTGGGTTACCTCAACCTGCTGAAGGATGGCATCAAAGGAGTAACCGCATTATGAGCAACAGCGTAAATGTCGACGTCAAGCTGGGGGTCAACAAGTTCCATGTGGACGAGGGGCACCCCCACATCGTCCTCAAGGAGAACCCGGACCTGGCTGAAGTGAAAAAACTGGTCAACGCCTGTCCCGCCGGACTCTACAAACTGATGGAGGATGGCAGCGTCAAGTTTGACTCAGCCGGATGCCTGGAGTGCGGCACCTGCAAGTTCCTCTGTGGCGACACCATATTGGAAAAGTGGGAATACCCCAGAGGGACCTTCGGCATCGAATATCGCTACGGTTAGCGGTGATAAAAAGAGGCAATAAGTATATTGCCTCTTTGTCGTTGCAGTTGGGTGCGCTGCCAGCAAGGCCGCCAGAAAACAAGCGCAACCAGCTGATATTAGATGCATTTAGAACAAACAAAACACAAACACTCACGACTTTAAAAATAACGAAGACATAGAGAGATTCTTTCGTACCGGCCGCTGTTAGCCACGACACACAACTCGGGGCTGAGAACTGATACACTCGCCGGCCAAATCTGGGCAGGGACAGGCCCACCCGCAGGAGAGTGGTCGCTCCTCGGGGGTGAAAACACAGACAGCAACATTAAGGGATATTTCACAGCGCGATCTTTCTATGCAGAAAAACAGAGGCTAATGATGAAAGCTGAAACAAGTTTCGATGATATGGAGTTTTCTCCACTGCATAAGAAGATCATGCTCTGGGGCAGCGGCGGTCCCTTCCTGGATGGCTATGTCCTGGTGATCATCGGCATCGCCCTGGAGCAATTGATCCCCAGCATGCAGTTGGACTCCAACTGGATCGGCCTGGTGGGCGCCTCCACCCTGGTGGGCCTGTTTGTCGGCACCGCCCTGTTTGGCTACATCGCCGATCTGTTCGGCCGCCGGCTGATGTTCCTGATTGATATCATCGCCATCGCCCTGCTTTCCGTAGGCACCATGTTTGTCTCCTCCCCCATGGAGCTGGTGATCATGCGCTTTTTGATCGGTGTGGTGATCGGCGCCGATTACCCCATCGCCACCTCCATGGTGGCGGAGTTCTCCCCCACCAAGCAGCGCGCCCTGACCATGGGGTTCATCGCCCTGATGTGGTACGTCGGCGCCACCGCTGCCAACGCCGTCGGCTACCTGCTCTACGACATGGAGGATGGCTGGCGCTGGATGCTGGGCAGCGGCGTCATCCCCTGTCTGGTGATCCTGCTGGGCCGCTTCCACCTGCCCGAATCCCCCCGCTGGCTGCTGAAAAAGGGCCGGGTGGAGGAGTGCCGCCAGGTGATGGAGACCTATTTCGGCAAGGGGGTCACCCTGGAACAGGAAGCCCCCAAAAAGACCAGCTATGGCGACCTCTTTCGCAAGCGCAACCTGAAGATGGTGATCTTCACCGGCACCATCTGGAGTTGCCAGATCATCCCCATGTTCGCCATCTACACATTCGGGCCGCAGATCATCGGCATGCTGGGGCTGCATGAGGGGAAAGATGCCGCCCTGGGTAACATCATCATCAGCGGTTTCTTTATCGCTGGCTGCATCCCCGCCATCTACTGGCTCAACTCCATCGGCCGCCGCCCCCTGTTGATCGGCAGCTTTGCCGCAATGACCCTGGCCCTGGCCGTGCTGGGGCTGATCCCCAATCCGAGCATCGCCCTGGTGGTCACCGCCTTCGGCCTGTACGCATTCTTTTCCGGGGGGCCCGGCATTCTGCAGTGGCTCTACCCCAATGAGCTGTTCCCTACAGAGATTCGGGCCTCGGCGGTCGGCGCGGTGATGGCATTCAGCCGCATCGGCACCATCGTCTCCACCTACGCCCTGCCACTGTTTATGGCCAGCTATGGGATCTCGGCCACCATGATGATGGGCGCACTCATCTCCCTGCTGGGATTGATGATCTCCGTCGCCATGGCCCCGGAAACCCGGGGAATGGCCCTGGCGGAAGCCAGCTCGGCCAAGTTTGGCTGAACCTATGTCCGAGGCCCCGCCGGCGGCGGGGTCCAGTCGCCCAATATGAATGGATGAAACTCCTGTGAGCGCAACCTCAAGTCATGAGCTGAAGCTGAACACCACCACTCCGCTTCCCCTGCTGGCCAATATCGATGGCCTGAAGTTCTTCGGCACCTTCCTGCTGGTGCTGCTGGGTACCCTGCCGATGCTGCTCCATCCCGAAGCGGCCAAGGCGCAGATCTTCGTGCTGTTCCGTTTTATCACCGAGGAGCTTGGCTGGCTCTACATTCTCGCCGGCGTCGGCTCCTTCCTCTGGTGCCTGTGGCTGGCCTTCGGTCGCTATGGCAATCGCACCCTGGGTGACACCACCGAATATTCGGATTACAGCTGGGTGGCGATGCTGGTGTGTGCCGGGGTCGGCTCGGGCATCATGTACGGCAGCATGCTGGACTGGGCCCACCTCTGCAATCTGGGGATCAACGGTACCCAGCCGGTCACTGCCGCCGCCAACGACTGGGCCGCCGCCTACGCCATGTTCCACTGGGGCCCCATCGCCTGGGCCATGTACGCCACCCTGGCGGTGCCCATCGCCTACCACTTCCACGTCAAGCGCACTCCAGTGCTGAACATCTCCCAGTGTTGCCGGCCATTCCTGGGCGACAGGGTCAATGGCCTGGCGGGCAAGACCATCGACATCCTGTTTATGATTGGCCTGATCGGTGGTGCCGCCACCTCATTGGGCCTGGGTGCGCCGGTGATCGCCGCCGCCGTCAGTGACCTGCTGGGTATTGCCAACGACACCCGCCTGGAGATTGCCGTGCTGTTCTTCGTCACGTCGGTGTTTGGCTGTAGCGCCTTCTTCGGCATCAAGAAGGGGCTGAGGACCATGTCGGACATCAACGTGGTGCTCTCCATCCTGCTGCTGGCCTTCGTACTGTTGGCCGGTCCCACGGTGTTCACCCTGGAGATGGGGATCAGCACCCTTGGGCGGGTTCTCACCAACTTCATCTCCATGTCCACCAATATGGACCCCATCGGCGACAGCGGCGTAACCACGGGCTGGACGGTATTTTACTGGGCCTGGTGGGCCTCATTTGCCCCCTTCATGTCGATGTTTATCGCCAAGATCTCCCGGGGGCGCACCGTCAAAGCCACCATACTGGTGACTCTGCTGGCCGCCTCCTGTGGCTGTGCCGCCTTCTACATCATCTTTGGCAACTTCACCCTGCATCTTCAGGTAACGGGTCAATTGGATGTGGCCAGCCTGGTGCAGCAGTACAAGGGTGGAGAGGTGATCATGATGGTGGCCAAATACCTGCCCGCCCATCAACTGTTTGAAGCGGTGTTTGCCTTTGTCTGCTGCATCTTCCTGGCCACCACCTACGATGCGGTCAGCTATGCCCTGTCAGCCACCACCACCGCCGAACTCACGCCAGAGCAGGAGCCGGCGCGCTGGAACCGTCTGTTCTGGGCCTGTGTCCTGAGTCTGCTGCCTCTGGGGATCATGGTGCTCGACGGCCCTCTGGAGGTACTGCAGACCGCCACCATAGTCTCTGGCCTGCCGGTCCTGGGGGTGATCACCCTGGGGATCCTCTCCTTTATCCGCGAATTGCGAGCCCATGGCTGGCAAAGAGGCAGCCCCCGGAAACCTACCTCTTAACCTCAGTTTCTCCTCTCTGTGGCGCTTATGACTGGATTCCCGCGGCCCAGCCAGTATCATAGGCGCCATCCCAATACTGCCGGCCCCCCTTTCCGGCCCCGGGGCCAATGATGAGACGGCCCGGGCCCGGGCTGGCAAAGCTTGAATTGATACAGGAAACCTCATGGCACAGTTTATCTACTCCATGCTCAGGGTTGGCAAGGTGGTACCACCTAAGCGCCACATCCTGAAAGATATCTCCCTCTCCTTCTTCCCCGGCGCCAAGATTGGTGTTCTGGGTCTGAACGGCGCCGGTAAATCCACCCTGCTGCGCATCATGGCCGGTGTAGACACCGAGTTCGAAGGTGAAGCCCGTCCCATGCCCGGCATCAATGTGGGTTACCTGCCCCAGGAACCCCAGATGGACATGGAAAAAACTGTCCGTGAAGTGGTTGAGGAAGCGGTTGCCGACGTGAAAGGCGCCCTGACCCGTCTGGACGAGGTGTACGCCGCCTACGCCGATGAAAACGCCGACTTCGACGCCCTGGCCAAGGAGCAGGGTGAGCTGGAAGCGATCATCGCCGCCAAAGATGGCCACGCCCTGGACAACGCCCTGGAGCGTGCCGCCGACGCCATGCGCCTGCCTGAATGGGACGCTAAGGTGAAGGTACTTTCCGGTGGTGAGCGCCGTCGTGTGGCCCTGGCCCGTCTGCTGCTGGAAAAGCCGGACATGCTGCTGCTGGATGAGCCCACCAACCATCTGGACGCCGAATCCGTAGCCTGGCTGGAGCGCTTCCTGGAAGAGTATCCCGGTACCGTGGTGGCCATTACCCACGACCGTTACTTCCTGGACAACGCCGCCGGCTGGATTCTGGAGCTGGACCGCGGCGAAGGCATCCCCTGGGAGGGCAACTACTCCTCCTGGCTGGAGCAGAAGGAAGCCCGTCTGGAGCAGGAAGCTGCCCAGGAGAAGGCCCGGATGAAGTCGATCCAGAAGGAACTTGAGTGGGTTCGCCAAAACCCCAAAGGGCGCCAGGCCAAGAGCAAGGCCCGTATGGCCCGCTTCGAGGAGCTGAGCAGCACCGACTATCAGCGTCGTAACGAGACCAACGAGCTGTTCATTCCACCTGGCGAGCGCTTAGGTGACAAGGTGCTGGAGGTGAGCAACCTGGCCAAGTCCTACGACGGCCGTGTGCTGATCAACGACCTCTCCTTCTCCGTGCCCAAGGGGGCCATCGTCGGCATCATCGGCGCCAACGGTGCCGGTAAGTCCACCCTGTTCCGCATGCTTTCCGGCAAGGAGCAGCCAGACAGCGGTACCATCGATCTGGGTGACACCGTGAAACTGGCGTCCGTGGACCAGTTCCGTGACGATATGGATGACAGCAAGACCGTATTTCAGGAGATCTCCGGTGGCCAGGATATCCTGAAGATCGGCAACTTCGAGATCCCATCCCGTGCCTACGTCTCCCGCTTCAACTTCAAGGGCACCGACCAGCAGAAGCGTGTTGGCGAATTGTCCGGTGGTGAGCGCGGCCGTCTGCACCTGGCCAAGCTTCTGCAGGCTGGCGGCAACATGCTGCTGCTGGATGAGCCTACCAACGACCTGGACGTAGAGACCCTGCGTGCCCTGGAGAACGCCCTGCTGGAGTTCCCGGGCTGCGCCATGGTGATCTCCCACGACCGCTGGTTCCTGGACCGCATCGCCACCCACATCCTGGATTACCGCGACGAAGGTCAGGTGAACTTCTTCGAAGGCAACTACAGCGAATACCGCGACTGGATGAAGAAGACCCACGGCGCCGATGCCCTGGAGCCTCACCGTATCAAGTACAAGCGCATCGACTGATGCCACTGCGGCGCCCGGTTCCCGGGCGCCCTTCTCCCCCCTTCAACCTTGAACTCTCTCAACTTTTCATCACCCCACCAGTGTTAAGCTTACCGCTTCAGGTGAGATTGGATGCTTTACTGACCCAGTACCCGGCAGAGGCCATACCCTTTCCCAGGTCCCTTGGGTAAGATGAGCACAACCCAGCCTCCCGGAAACGGATGCAAGACACGATTTTGGTGAAGGATCTATGAACTACCGATTGACCCACGAGCAGGAACAATTTGTCCGCAGCGTACGCGCCCTGATGGAGCGGGAAGACTGGGAAAGCTATTTCGCCCAGTGCGACAATGACTGCGTCTACCCGGAACGCTTCGTCCACGAACTGGCCCGCATGGGCATCGACAGCCTGCTGCTCCCGGAGGAGTACGATGGCTTCGACGCCGGCATGCTGACTCTGACGGTGATCTGGGAGGAGCTGGGACGCCTGGGCGCCCCCACCTATGTGCTCTACCAACTGGCGGGTTACGGCACCCTGCTTAAAGAGGGCAGCGAAGAGCAGATCAACAAGATCCTCGCCCTGCGCGGCACCGGCCAGCAGATGTGGAACTCCGCCATCACCGAGCCTGGCGCCGGCTCCGATGTGCGCAGCCTGCAATCCACCTACAAGCGCAAGAAAGGCAAGAAGGGCAAGATCTACCTCAATGGCACCAAGTGCTACATCACCTCCGCGGCCGGCTGTCCCTACCTGGTGGTGATGGCCCGGGACGCAGACGCGGTAGTACCCATCTTCTCCGAATTCTTCGTGGACATGTCCAAACCGGGCATCGAAGTCAGTGAGTTGCCCAAGCTGGGGCTGAAGATGGACAGCTGCTGCGAAGTCAGCTTCACCGATGTGGAGCTGGATGAGAGCGACCTGTTCGGCACCGAAGGCAACGGCTTCGAACGGGTGAAGGAGGAGTTCAACCTGGAGCGCTTCCTTATCGCCTGCACCAACTACGGCAGCGCCTACTGCGCCTTCGAGGATGCCGCCCGTTACGCCAACTCCAGAGTGCAATTTGGCCAACCCATCGCCCGCACCCAGCTGATTCAGGACAAGTTCGCCCAGATGGCGATCAATCTGAACAACATGAAAAACATGCTCTACCAGACCGCCTGGAAGGCGGACAACGGCCTGATGACCTCGGGCGATGCCGCCATGTGCAAGCTCTACTGCGCCAAGGCCGCCTTCGAGGTGGTGGATGAAGCGATGCAGGTGTTTGGCGGCTCAGCCATCACCGGCGAGCATCGCATCGCCCGATTCTGGCGGGACCTGAGGGTCGACCGGGTCTCCGGGGGCTCCGAGGAGATGCAGCGGCTGACCCTGGGGCGGGCGGTGCTGGCGGAGTACGCCGAAGAGTAACAGCGCCGCAATGCCACCCGGGTCACTGTCGGTGACTGATGTTCGGCACTATACTGAAATCAAACAGGTTTGGAGCAGTAACGGATGGAAGAGCGCAGACACTTTACCCGGGTACAGTTTATGGGGCCGGCCCTGCTTTGGCAGGGTGAACACCAATGTTCCACTAAGGTGCTGGATCTCAGCCTGCACGGCATTCTGCTGGCCCGTCCAGAGGGACTGACGGTCACCCCTGGGGAGACTCTGACCGTGCACATCCCCCTGGGAGAACAGGCCAGCATCGAGATGAACGCCGAGGTGATGAGGATAAACCGGCTCTCCCTGGGACTGGTGTGGCACAACATCGAAGTGGAAAGCCTGATCCACCTTAGACGCCTGATTGAACTGCACAGCCCCACCAGCATCGATAAGGAGCTGGAGGAGCTGTGGCAGGAGCTGTAGCTTAGACGGAAGCTAGATGGCTTCTAGGGCCTGAGCCAGCTTCGTGACGCCGATCACCTCCATCCCCTCCACCATCTGGCGGGGCACATTGCCCTTGGGCACGATGGCGCGGGTAAAGCCGTGCTTGGCTGCTTCGTTGAGACGCTCTCCGCCATTGGGCACAGGCCGGATCTCCCCGGACAGCCCCACCTCTCCGAACACCACCAGGTCCCTGGGTAGGGCCTGATCCCGGAAACTGGAAACCATCGCCAGCAGCAGGCTGAGATCCGCCCCGGTCTCGGTCACCTTGACCCCGCCAACCACGTTGGCAAACACATCCTGATCCGACATCTGCAGGCCACCATGACGGTGCAGTACCGCCAGCAGCATCGCCAACCGGTTCTGCTCCAGACCCACGGCGATCCGCCTGGGGTTGCCCAGCTGACTGTGATCCACCAGGGCCTGCAGCTCCACCAGCAAGGGGCGGGTCCCTTCCCAGATCACCAGCACCACAGATCCCGGTGACTGCTCCTCAGCGCGGGAGAGGAAGATGGCGGAGGGGTTGGCCACCTCTTTGAGTCCCTGCCCGGTCATGGCAAACACCCCAAGCTCATTGACCGCACCAAAGCGGTTCTTATGGCTACGCAGGGTGCGGAAGCGGGAGTCTCCGTCGCCGTCCAGCAGCACCGAACAGTCGATGCAGTGCTCCAGCACCTTGGGGCCGGCCAGAGAGCCATCTTTGGTGACATGCCCCACCAGGAACATGGCCACATTGTTCTGCTTGGCGAAACGGGTCAGGTAGGCGGCACTCTCCCGCACCTGGGCGACACTGCCTGGGGCAGACTGCACATCCGCCATATGCATCACCTGAATGGAGTCGATCACCATAATGGAGGGCTTCTCCTTATCGGCGATGTGGCAAATCTGCTCCACCGAGGTCTCTGACAGCATCTTCAGCTTGTCTGTAGGCAATCCCAGACGATTGGCACGCATCGCCACCTGCTGCAGAGATTCCTCTCCGGTCACGTACAGGGTGTTCATGGATTGGGACAGGCGACACATGGTCTGCAGCAGCAGGGTGGACTTACCGGCCCCCGGGTTACCGCCAATGAGAATGGCGGAGCCGGGCACGACACCACCGCCCAGTACCCGGTCCAGCTCACTGAAGCCACTGGAGAATCTGGGCAGCTCCTGCAGATCAATCTCGTTGAGCAACTGGACACCGCTGTTGGTGGCGTCACCGGCATAGCCGCTAAAACGATCGCTTCGCCCCTTGGGAGAGGCGCCCAGGCGCACCTCGGTCAGGGTGTTCCAGGCGCCACAGGCGTTACACTGCCCCTGCCACCTGGGGTGGTCAGCCCCACAATCGTTACACACATACGCTGACTTGGATTTGGCCATACTTTTCGCCCATGCTCATCGGAGGAGCCTCAAAAAATGGGACTCCAATCATTCACTTGAGCCAGGGATTATATACGTCATCCCCGCCACGGGTTACACTCTTGGGGATAAAAAATTGAACAGCGTTCCCATGGAAGAGCACCACGACCTCATAAATCAGCTGATCCCCCTGTTGCAGGACAGCAGCTTTGACAACCTGCTGGATCAGGCCACCACTCATCTGAGCAACTCGGATCGCTTCCTGATCCGCATGGAGCTCAGGCGCCTGAATCAGGACTGCCTGCGCCGCATCGACCTCAGTGGCACCGAAGCGGTGACGGAATGTTCCATTGCCGGCCTGACCCACAGGCTGACCGAAGAAGCCAAGCAGTTTCTCGAGCAGCAGCTGGAGCTTTACGAGGGACGCTACACCGTTGGCGCCTATGAGGCGCTGATGGCCTATCTCAAGGGTGAGCCCGAGCAGGAACAGCAGGAGAGCGACGAGCCCAAAGAGCCTGCGCCCTTCCGCATGGACCTGCTGCCCATGGGGCACTACATCCGTCGACGGGAAACACGGCATACCTTCTCCTCCGCCATCACCCTGTGGCAACCCGAGGGGGCACCGGTCTCCGGTCGAACCCAGGATCTCTCCATCCGCGGCGCCCGTGTCAAGACCGAGCGCAAATGGCATCTGAACCCGGACCTGCCCATCTTTGTCAGCTACACCGAGCTGGCTTCTGAGTTTGTTGCCCCAGAACTGAAACACGGCGTCAGCTACCGGCTGGTGGAAGCTTTGCCAGGAGATGACCACCAGAGCCTGAGGCTGGTTCGCAACGACAAAGAACCGGACCTGGACCAGACTCTGGAGCGAATTCTCAGCGTCAGCCGTCTGCGCACCCGCCCCGAGCTCAACCATCTGCTGCGCACCGCCAAGAGCCGGGGCTACGAGCGTCAATTTCTGCCCCAGCTCAGTTCGGTGCCTCTGGCCATGTCCATCAAGCAGGGCAAACTGCGCCCCTCCCTGGTGCTGCAGACCAAGGCCAACCAGGCCCACCTGGATTACTGGATGGATGAACGAGGTCACAGCCAGATTGGCTCCGCCCTGACCGAGGAGCGCCTGGCCCGGGTGCTGAAACACCCCGGCGACGTGGCGCACCAACTGCTGTTCAGCTTCATCCACCTTCATGAAGGCCACAGGCTGTTCTTCTCCGCCACCCTGTGGGAGCTCAACAAACTGGAGATGACCGCCTGCTTCTTCAAGCACGGCAGCCATAAGCAGGGCTTCAAGCTGCACCGCATTCGTCTCCATGCCATCAGCGAGCGTGACAAGGAGTGGGCCTGCCACTCTCCGGTCAATGGCCGCGCTGCCGACTCCCTGGTGCAACAGCAGCTGCGCGCCCTCTCCCTGCTGATCAACCTGGAGAGCACCTTCCTGGGCCAGGAGAGCGGCTTCGGCGGCTACGAGTCAGAGTGCCACATCAACCAGCTGCGTCGCTTCGGCCAGAAACGGGTCTCCGACCTGGACCCCAGCCCCCTGGCCAGCGATCACCAGGAGCTGCGCCGCGAACCCAGATTCTCCCTGCACACCAAGGTGGTGATAAACCAGGGACGCCGCGATCTCATCGCTCAATCCGTGGATGTGTCGCCACGGGGACTGCGGCTGATGCTCACCGAAACCGCCGAGCTGGAGTCCAGGAAGATGGTGAAGGTGGAGTTTCCTGAGCTGCAACCCATGGCGGGCAAACTCAAGCTCAAGGGGCTGCCCTACGAACTGGTGCGTTGTCAGCAGGACAAACGCACCCTGCACCTGAAGGCCTCAGAGGATGAGCCTCACGCCGGCGTGGTGTTCCTCTCCCACCTGCTGAGCCAGAATCGCAGCAAGATTGCCCAGGT
Organism: Ferrimonas sp.; assembly: GCF_048263965.1. Lineage (NCBI taxonomy): Bacteria > Pseudomonadati > Pseudomonadota > Gammaproteobacteria > Alteromonadales > Ferrimonadaceae > Ferrimonas > Ferrimonas sp. The sequence goes on from NZ_JBLXDO010000013.1 coordinate 81,584, forward strand.
GGGTTCCAAGCTGCAGCACCGTCAACTGCTGGAGGGGATGAAGAACCTGATCCTAAAACGACTCTACTCCCTGCCCTTCTTTGTGCATAAGCGAAAGACTCACCTGGAAGCCAACCTGGCCGGCAGCAGCCTGTTGCCCAGCGCCACCTTCCAGGCGCTGACCGACCCACAAGGGCTGAGCCTGGAAGCGATTCTGGACAATGCCGTGGTCAAGGAGCATCTGGAGGGGATCGGTAAGGGTCAGGAGCAACACAAGGAGTGGCACAGCACCCTGCTGCTCCACTGGCCGCCTGAGAGGGCGCTGCGCAAGAGTTGGACCCTGTCGGAGATTGGTGACACTCACAATGTCCACAGCAAGCTGATGGAGTTGGGAGCCAAGGGGCACCTCAAGGTGGTGAGCATCAAGCTCAGCCGGGCTCAGAAGCCGGACCTGGATTATCTGCAGGGCGAACTGGCCGCCATCAGCACCCACGCCCTGCACCGGGCCAAAGAGCTGGAAGAGATGCTGTGGCAGGTGGTTGTGGTGGGTGAGCTCAAAGAGATTACCCCTGAGACCCTGCTGGAGTATCAGCTAGCCACTGGGGAGACTGCAGCCAGCTGAGCACATCGGGGTACAGCTCGTGGGCTGCATCCCGGTGAGTCAGTAAACCCGCATGGTCGTAGTCGCGGCGCCAGCCCTGGCGTCGTCCCACTACCTGGTAGCGCGCCATCTCCCCCAGACCACACTCCTCCATCAGGTCTTTGACATCCCTGGGATTACCCAGAGCCTTGTCGCCAGCCCCCGCCAGAAACCAGGTGGCGGGCCATCGCCCCTGAGCCACCAGCGCCCGGGCCGACTCGCCGTAATCAAAGCCATCCATCTCATCCAGCCAGTGGGCGTCGGAGATCCAGGGCAGAGAGTCCATCAAAAAACGGGTCGACTGATCATCCATTCCCACCCGCCAGCGCTGCAGGGGCAGATAACCCAGCTTTTGTCCCAGCCAGGGAAACAGACGCTTCCAGGCCAGCTCTATCTTCAGCAGCCGCTCGGAGCTCCAGCTGCGCACCGTCCGCTTGGACGCAAACAGGATCAGGGTGGGGATCTGTTCCAACAGGGAGGGATAACGGGCCAGGGCGGCGATCATCAATACGCCCCCCCAGGAGTGGCCCACCCAATGGACGGGCCGATCATGGCGCTCCAGCAACAGACGCTGCACCAGGGGCAGTTGCTCATGGATCACCTCATACTGACCGTGTTCCTCACGGTGAGACAGGGGAGGATGGGACTGCCCATGACCGTAACAGTCGAGCACATAAACCAGGTAGCCCTGATCCGCCAGGTAGCACCCCAGGCCACGGCCGCCACTGCTGTAAAACACCCGGCCATTGCTCATGGCGCCATGCACCATCAATACGACGCCTTTGGGCGACTCTTCCGGGGTCAGCACCCGCAGATGCAGCTGACCGCTGCGATAATCGATATACTCCGATCCCTGGCTGTGTGTCATGGCCGTTCCAAACCTCCTACTCCTTGGAGGGTTGATTAGACCCTGTTTTGTGATCTAGATCAACAGTGCTAATGTGGCGTCCAGACCCAGAACGGCCAGGTGGGCATCCGCCTGGGGCGCCACCGCCGGCTTGGCCCTGAAGCCCACACCCAGCGCCGCCCGGTTCATCATCGGCAAGTCGTTGGCTCCATCGCCCATGGCCACCCACTGGCTCTGAGGAATGTCGTACTTCTCGCCCAGCTGAGCCAGGATCGCCGCCTTCACTTCGGCACCGACAATCTCACCACTGACCCGGCCGGTAAGCAGCCCATCGGCCTCCTCAAGATCGTTGGCCTGGAAGTGATCCAACCCCAACTGGGCCGCCAGAACCGAAGCGATGCGGTTGAAGCCGCCGGAGGCCAGCGCCACCTTCCAGCCCGCCTGTTTCAACCCTTCTACCAGGGCTTCCAGGCCAGGGTTCAGAGGCAGGTTGGCGGCAATATCATCCAGTACCGAGGCCGGGATGCCGTCCAGCTTGGCCACCCGCTGGCGCAGACTCTCCTCGAACCCCAGTTCACCGCGCATGGCCGCTTCGGTCACCTGACTCACCTCGTCGAACACGCCCCCTGCCCGGGCGATCTCATCGATGCACTCAATGTCGATGGCGGTAGAGTCCATATCCATCAGCAACAGGCCAGGAGTGTCCAGGCGCGGACGATCAGCACGCAAGCTAAAGCACTCGGCCCCCTCGGGCAGAGGCAGGATCACCTCCCCCAGCCAACTGACCCAGTGATGGGCGCCTCTCTGGCCGGTTGAGACCACCCGCCCCTGTTGTCGGGCGTCACCGGCCAGTCGCTCTGCGGCGGCTGCGTCGGTGAGGACAATCCGGGTCTCCTGGACGGTAAGAGGCTGAGAACTCATGGTTTACTCCTTGAAAAGCGACAGGCTGTCTGTTCATTGCACAGATTAATCGCTAGGATCACAAAAGGATTAAGAGGCTGCAAGGACATTGGCTTGACCCATAACGGCGAGACAACCAACCATAACTACGGACGACTGACCCTTAGGCTGACGCAGGTGGTGGCCGCCGTGGCCCTGCTCTGTGCCATCTTACTGATGTGGCAGCACCAGGTGACACAGCGCAGCGAACTGCTCTACAGCAAGGCCGATGGTCAGGCGGAACAGATCGTTCAGTTTGCCGCCATCGCCGCCGCGCCAGCCCTAGCCGAGGAGAAGGACGATCAGCTGCAATGGCTGGTGGACAGCCTGGTGCAAGACAGCCGAATCCTCTCCGCAACCCTGTTCAGCGCCGATGGTCAGCGGCTGTTCCAGGCTCAGAGCCTGTTCCCCCTGTCGCAACTGCCGGAGGAGTCGGTCCTTGAGGCCGCCCTGGACCGATTCGATCCCTTTGTGGCCGAGGTGATCCTGGATGAGCAGTCCCTGGGTTACCTGCGCATTCGCACCAATACCCACTTGTTCTTCATTGAGCAACGGCGCTTGGAGCGCACTCTGATTCGACAGCAGCCGCTGATGATGTTGATGGCCGGCCTGGTGGGCGCCCTGCTGACCCTGGTCCTGTCCACCCGCCGCCTGGACATCAACCGTCGCCGGAAACAGCTGAAGGCCGCCATGACCGCGAAAACGAAGGAACCGGAGGAGCCTGAGAAAAGCGCCCGGGAAGAAGGAGAAAAAGCCGCCCCTCCAGGGGAGAAAAACTAGGCGCCAGATACACAAAAGGCGGGCCACAAGGCCCGCCTTTTTCATCTGGAACTCTGACTTACAGCAGGGAATCCAGAGTCATCACGATCATGTCGTTGAAGGTGGTCTGACGCTCTTCAGAGGTGGTCGCTTCACCGGTACGGATGTGATCGGATACGGTCACTACGCACAGGGCGTTGGCACCGTACTCGGCAGCAACACCGTACAGGCCGGCAGCTTCCATCTCTACGCCCAGAACGTTCATCTTCTCCATGATGTCGAACATCTCTGGATCAGGAGTGTAGAACAGGTCGGCAGAGTAGATGTTACCGATCTTAACGGCGATGTTGGAGGCTTCGGCAGACTTCACGACGTTGGACAGCAGGCCGTAGTCGGCGATGGCAGCAAAATCGTAGCCTTTGAAGCGAGTGCGGTTTACGCCGGAATCGGTGCAGGCACCCATGCCGATGATCACGTCACGTACTTTAACGTCGGTGCTTACGGCGCCGCAGCTGCCTACGCGGATGATGTTCTTCACACCATACTCGGTGATCAGCTCTTTTGCGTAGATGGAGCAGGATGGGATGCCCATACCGGAACCCATTACGGACACTTTCTTGCCCTTGTAGGTACCGGTGAAGCCCAGCATGTTACGTACATCAGTAACCTGCTCAACGTCTTCCAGGAAGGTTTCCGCGATGTACTTGGCGCGCAGAGGGTCGCCAGGGAACAGAACGGTTTCGGCGAAAGCGCCAGCAGGTGCGTTAATGTGTGGAGTTGCCATTATTATTGACCCCTATTTCATTTCATCAGTTAATTCAGGAAGGACTTGCCGTAGTCCATAGCATCCAGCTTAAAGTAGCTGGCGATGGACTGACCGATATCGGCAAAGGACTCACGGTGCCCCAGGGAGCCCGCAGCCACAGGCTTGCCATAGGCCAGTACGGGAACATGCTCACGGGTGTGGTCGGTACCTGACCAGGTAGGATCACAACCGTGATCAGCAGTCACCAGCACGACGTCACCGTCGCTGAGCTTCTCGAGAAGCTCTGGCAGCCGCTTATCAAAGTATTCCAATGCATTAGCATAGCCGTTTACGTCACGGCGGTGGCCATAAGAGGAATCGAAATCTACGAAGTTTGTGAACACGATGGTGTTATCACCCGCTTCATCGACCTGCTCCAGGGTGCGATCCCACAGCGCTTCCAGGCCACTGCCCTTCACCTTCTTGGTGATGCCGCAGTTGGCGTAGATATCGGCGATCTTACCTACGGAAACCACTTCACCACCGGCAGACTTGAGCTTGTCCAGCACTGTGGGTGCCGGCGGCTCAACGGCGTAGTCGGCACGGTTACCGGTACGAGCAAAGTCAGCGGCGCCGCTGCCAACGAAAGGACGGGCAATCACACGACCAATGTTGTAGGGCTCCAGCTCTTCGCGAGCGATTTTGCACAGTTCGTACAGTCGCTCCAGGCCGAAGGTCTCTTCGTGACAGGCGATCTGGAATACGCTGTCTGCAGAGGTGTAGAAGATGGGCTGACCGGAGCGCATGTGCTCCTCACCCAACTGCTCCAGGATAGCAGTACCTGATGCATGGCAGTTACCCAGGAAACCGTCCAGGCCCGCACGCTCGAGGATGCGATCGGTCAGCTCTTTGGGGAAGCTGTTCTGCTTGTCGGTGAAGTAACCCCAGTCATACAGAACTGGCACACCCGCCATCTCCCAGTGACCACTGGGGGTATCTTTGCCGGAAGAGAGCTCAGACGCATAGCCATATGCACCGGTCACTTCAATGTCGGCATCCATACCCGCAGGCACCTGACCGGTGCTCTCCTGAGCAGCCTTGACCAAACCAAACTTGGCCAGGTTAGGCAGCTTCAGGGGGCCACTGCGGCCCACTTCGGCGCGACCCTCGGCACACTCTTTGGCGATGTGGCCAAAGGTGTCGGAGCCCACGTCACCGAACTTGTCAGCGTCTCCTGCGGCACCGATGCCGAAGGAGTCCATCATCAGGATAAATACGCGTTTCATTCAATTACTCCTTAGCGACCGCGGATGGTCTCGTACACATCCGGAGTGGCTTCATAGGCATCGCCCAGGCTGATCGCCTGGCGCAGCGCTGCCTCAGCTTCCTGGAACTGCGCCTCGTTACGGGCGTGAACCATAGCAATAGGCGTGGCACTGTCAACAGTTTCACCCAGGGAGATGATGTTGGTCATGCCCACAGCGTAGTCGATGCCGTCGGTAGGCAGACGACGACCGCCGCCCAGGCCAACCACAGCCATGCCCATGGCGCGAGTGTCCATGGCAGTAACGATGCCGCTATCTTCAGCATATACGGGACGGATGATCTCCGCCTGCGGCATGTAGATATCCATCTTGGAGATGAAATCAGCAGGACCGCCCAGGCCAGACACCATCTTGGCAAAGACCTCGGCGGCCTTTCCGCTGTCCAGAGCGTGTTGCAGCTTGGCGCGTGCTTCGGTGGTGTCGGCAGCCAGCTTGCCCAGAACCAGCAGTTCAGCGGACAGAGACATGGTCACTTCATGCAGACGTGGGTTACGGTATTCGCCAGTCAGGTAGCGCACCGCTTCACGCACTTCCACGGCATTACCGGCGCTGGACGCCAGAGTCTGGTTCATATCGGTCAGCAGCGCAGAGGTGCGAACACCGGCGCCGTTGGCCACATCCACGATGCTTTGAGCCAGGTCTTTGGACGCGTCATAGGTGGGCATAAAGGCGCCGCTGCCCACTTTCACGTCCATCACCAGGGCTTCCAGTCCGCAGGCCAGCTTCTTGGACAGAATGGACGCGGTAATGGCGGCGATGGACTCAACGGTGGCGGTCACATCGCGGATGGAGTAGAAACGCTTGTCTGCAGGAGCCAGGTCACCGGTCTGGCCAATGATGGCCACGCCCGCATCCTTCACTACCTTACCGAACACTTCGTTGGTCGGAGTGATGTTGTAGCCGGGAATCGCTTCCAGCTTGTCCAGAGTACCCCCGGTGTGGCCCAGGCCACGACCGGAGATCATGGGCACATAGCCGCCACAGGCAGCAATCATGGGGCCCATCATCAGGGACACAACATCACCCACACCACCGGTGGAGTGCTTGTCGATAACAGGGCCGTCAAAGTTATGGGCATCCCAGTTCAGCACCATGCCGGAATCACGCATCGCCTTGGTCAGGGAGATGCGCTCATCCATGGGCATGTCGTTGAAATAGATGGCCATGGCGAAAGCCGCAATCTGACCTTCACTGACGTTGCCGTTGGTAATGCCTTCGACGAAGAACCGGATCTCCTGCTCGGACAGGGGCTCTCCATTACGCTTCTTGCGGATTATCTCTTGCGGTAGAAACATCCTATGCCTCCGATATGGGTTGCTCCTGCGACGGGAGCAACACCTTATAATTTTGAAACGGACTCGGAACTAATGTGTCGTAAATTTACTAGCGCTGAGCCAATTTTAGTCAAGGTCAGCGCCAGTTCCGGCGATCCAGATCACAAATATCAATCTGAGTGTAGATTAATAACCTTTGCTTTCTGCTGGGGCGTCAGCCAGTTCCAGAGTATGCAGCAGGCTGTTCAGCAGACTGGAGGCACCGAAGCGGAAGGTGCGAGGGGAAACCCAGTCTTTACCCAGGAGTTCGGCAGCCAGGTCCAGGTATTCACCGGCCTGTTCAGCGTTACGAACGCCGCCAGCAGGCTTGAAGCCGATGGCAGGGTTCTTCTCGGCAATCACGGTCATCATGATGCGAGCCGCTTCCAGGGTGGCGTTGACCGGAACCTTACCGGTGGAGGTCTTGATGAAGTCAGCGCCGGCATCGATGGAGATTTCGGAAGCCTTGCGGATCAGGGCCTCGTCCTTCAGCTCACCGGACTCGATGATCACCTTCAGCAGTACATCGCCGCAGGCTTCTTTACAGGCTTTAACCAGATCGAAACCAACCTGCTCATTGCCAGCCATCAGGGCACGGTAAGGGAATACTACGTCAACTTCGTCGGCACCATAGGCTACCGCAGCCTTGGTTTCAGCAACGGCGATGTCGATGTCATCGTTGCCGTGTGGGAAGTTGGTTACGGTGGCGATCTGTACCTGTTCGGCACCGATCTCACGCAGGGTCTTGCGGGCAATAGGAATAAAGCGAGGGTAGATGCAGATGGCCGCAGTGTTGCCAGCACCAGTCTTGGCATTGTGGCACAGGTCAATCACCTTCTGATCGGTGTCGTCGTCATTCAGGGTGGTCAGGTCCATCAATTGAATGGCGCGCTGTGCAATCGCTTTGATATCACTCATGGTGAGTCTCCAGTCTAAATTTAAACTAAAAGCAGTATAGAAAAAGAATGGTCACTCGCACGTGGCACGAATTCTAATAAAACCTATTAACGGCAGGCACTGAACCCGGACGGGTTCGAGGCTGGAGGTCACCTACGCTCACATGCGTGACGCGAGATTGATTCCTTGGAGAGTTCCCGAAGCACCTCACTGGCACTCCAGTGCGAACACTCAGTTTTGTACAATGAACAAACTATGCAGCATCATGGCAGTAGAAACGCCAGATTACAACCGCTCAGAGCGGATTTTGTTGAATTATTACTGACAAAATTCTGGCCATGACTCGTTACAGTCTGATTGGCTTTCACAAAGGGCCAGAAGCAGGAAAAACAAAGCCCCGGGGCCTGAGCGCCGGGGCTTATTCTTCAGCAAGTTAACTTAGAACTTGTAAGTAACTGCGAAGTAGTGGGAGACACCAGTGGACTCCAGACCTACGATACCGCCCTTGTCTTCCAGCAGGTATACGTCTTGGTAACCCTTCAGACCGTAACCAGCGGCGAAGCGGTCAGAGTGCCAGTACAGGCCGAAGAAGGCTGCACCACCGTTGGAGGTCATAGGCACGAACTCGTTACCCATGTCTTCGTCACCAGCAAACTGATAATCAACGTAGCCCTGGAAGGACAGGAAGGAGCCGTTCTCGAAGAACTTGAAGGGCTTGAACCAGTTCATGGAGAACTGATAGCCGTTCCACTCTTTGGCGTTCAGGTCGTAGTGAGCGTACAGGTTCATGCCGGTTTTGCCCAGCCAAGGAACCATAACGTCGGCACCCACACCCCAGAAGGTAGTGTTAACGCCGCTGTCAATCTGGCCATTCCAGTTGAACAGGGTGGAGAAGTAAACTTCCTGAACAGGACCGAAGGACAGGTCCTTACCGGTCAGCGCGTCCAGAGAAACGCGAGGAGCAAACTTCATGAACATCTTGCTTTCGCCAGGACCCTTGTCGGAATCGCTGGAATCGTTGTTGGTCAGGTTGAAGATATCAACGTAACCGTACAGATCGAAGATTCCGGAACGACCGCCGAACTCCATCTCCAGGTAATCGTGCTGATCACCAGTAGCTGGGTTATTAGGCTTCTCGCCGATGGAGTACATCAGGTTAAACTGCATCCACTTGTAGTCATTCTTGTGGATGTCGCCGTCAGAGTAGTCAGCAGCGAAAGCGTTCATTGAGAGAGCAGCAAGAGCTGCACCAGCCAACATCTTTTTCATCATCAACCCCTGTATATATACAGATTATTAAAATTTGGTTTTCCAACATCCTTGGAACAGGGCGCATTTTATCTAACGCACCCACAGGAACAATCGGTTGTTCCCCGTTTCCAATAAAAAGAAAGTGAAAATGTGCAGGATCGTGATCCGGGTAACATTTTAGCCTGTTTTTGATAGACATTTTGTCATACTGGCACAACAGAACCACCTTCGTCACATAATTCCTCAACATGTAGTTTTATTTCATGCAACGCCAGCTTCAGCACAAATGTTAACCAAATAATGATCTGACAACACAGCTCACCCGATCATTGTGAAAGCAAACTACAATTGAAGAGTATTCACCCGAAATCCGAAGAGGATTCAAACGGCGGCGACGCACTGAAAATTTAATACCAAAGAGCAGCCAATTTTTGACCAGTCAGGACGCACCCCATATCCCGAATCAATCTCACTCTCAAGCGCGTGAAAAAATAACCCCCCTCACATCGACAAACCTTGCGTGACCCGAATCACAATCACCCCCTGACGCTCCCGCCTGCAACGAGAAGCGGAGCGAAGCCAAAAGCGGCCCAACGAGATCCAGATCACCCTCCCAGACTGGACCAACCAGCGTTACCAACCAACAGTTCTGATTCATGAATTACGCCGACCCTTCACCCACCACACTTTGGGGCGATAGGCAAGCCCTTACGCCATTTGTGATGCAAAGATCTGTCAACCCAGTTTGTGGGTGCTTAAGAGAGATGAAAGAGCGGGATATGGCGCAGCAGAACCAGCAACCGTGCGGCTTGCACTTAGATCACACACTATCACCAGCGACTTTGAAGACTGCTCTCCCATTTCCCGCGGAATATGGCGCAAACAAGAAAACATAGGGATTTGCCACTGGTCCCGGGGTAAGGCCAATGACGCGTTGGAACAAGCGAGTTGCAAGGCTGTGCCCAATGCCTCAGCCTGGCTTGGTCACTCACCCAGGGCGTCTATGACAGCATCCTGACACGTGGCGATAAACAACGAGACTCGGAACCAACCAGCGCTTGATAAGAGCTCAGGATCTTTCACCCGCCCCTCATCTACGCAAGCCAAACGGGATTCTCCAGCCAGCAGTGGCTGCACGCGCCCTTTCGCCCTAGCCTACCTGAAAGGGGCCGCCACTCACCTTCTGGAGCTTCGGGAACAGTTCTGCCAAGCAGAAAAGAAAAATTTGAGTAGGGAGAAAACAATAAAAAAGGCCGAACCCTAAGGTTCGGCCTCTCTACACTCTACAGTGCTGTGCGATTACAGAGCCAGGAACAGGCCTGCCAGAGTCGCACTCATCAGGTTGGACAGGGAGCCAGCCAGTACCGCACGTACACCCAGACGAGCCAGGTCGTGACGACGGTTAGGAGCCATGGCGCCCAGACCACCCAGCAGAATGGCGATAGAGGACAGGTTGGCGAAGCCACACAGAGCGAAGGACAGGATAGCCTGAGTACGGTCAGTCATAACTGCACCGTTGATCAGAGCTTCACCGCTCAGGTAGGGAGCCAGGTTGATGTAGGCAACGAATTCGTTAACAACAATCTTCTGACCAATGAAGGAACCGGCAACCAGAGCTTCTTCCCATGGAACACCAATCAGGAAGGCCAGAGGGGAGAACAGGTAGCCCAGCAGCAGCTCCAGGGTTACGCCTTCGTAACCGAACCAGCCAGCAACGCCGCCGATGATGCCGTTGATCATGGCGATCAGGCCGATGAAGGCCAGCAGCATTGCGCCAACGTTCAGAGCCAGTTGCATACCGGAAGATGCACCAGCCGCGGCGGCATCCAGTACGTTGGCAGGCTTGTCTTCGGCTTCGCCGATTTCATCCATGTCCTGCTTGGCTGCTTCAGTCTCAGGCACAATCAGTTTGGCCATCAGCAGACCACCTGGGGCAGCCATGAAGGAAGCGGCAATCAGGTACTCCAGCTTAACACCCAGACCGGCGTAACCAGCCAGTACGGAACCGGCTACAGACGCCAGACCACCGGTCATGATGGCGAACAGCTCGGACTGAGTCATGGTCGCGATGAAAGGACGAACCACCAGGGGTGCCTCAGTCTGACCCACGAAGATGTTGGCGGTAGCAGACATGGACTCAGGACGAGAGGTGCCCAGAGCCTTCTGCAGCGCGCCACCCAGGATGCGGATGATCCACTGCATGATGCCGAGGTAGTACAGAACCGCAATCAGGGAGGAGAAGAATACGATGATTGGCAGAACGTTGATGGCGAAGATAAAGCCAACTTTGAACTTGGCCAGATCGCCGAACAGGAAGCCGATCCCGTCGTTGGCGTAACTAATTACGCTGGAAACACCGCTGGAAATTGCGCCCAGTACGTCCTTACCGAAAGGAACATACAGAACGAACGCACCCAGAGCGGCCTGGATAGCCAACGCACCACCAACGGTACGCAGATTGATCGCTTTGCGATTGGTCGAGAACGCGACAGCGATCGCGATTAGGGTTACCACCCCTACTAAGCTCATCAGAATACCCATGAACCCATCATCCTCTTGTTAAATTTTATAAATAGTGTCGTAAACCAACTTATCATCCGCACGGGATTATACTGTGACTCACAACAAAAATCGCCGATCAGATCGCATTTTTTGAGCAGAAATCAGCCTGTCGCCATATTTATCTTACAAATCAGTAATTCGCATACAAAATTTGTTGCTCAAATTACAGTCAAACCCAACTCAAATGCTGAAAAGTCAAGTGTAGCAGCCATTAAGAGGTTGGTTTGATGTTGAATTTACGACAACCGCTTAAACAGTCGGATGTGATTTTGAGACAAAACCTGAGCAACCGACGAATAGGGTAAGTCTAGAAGCTGACTCAGCTCCTGCAATACAAGTGCGGCTCGTTGAGGTTCATTGCGCTGCCCCTGATGGCCATTGAGGGGCATATCGGGAGAATCCGTTTCCAGCAGCAGTCGTTCCAGTGGCGCACTGGAAACCGCTGTACGGGTTTTTGATGCTCTGGGATAGGTGATGACGCCTCCGACGCCGAGGTAGAGACCCCGACGCAGATATTCTGAGGCAACCTGGGTGCTGCCACTAAAGCCATGCACCACCCCACCCGCCTTCAATGGCTCTCTGTCCAACAGGGCCAGCAGGTGATGATGGGCCTTCCTTATATGGAACAGCACGGGAAGGTCGAAACGATTGGCCAATCGCATCTGCTCCAGGCACAACTGAATCTGCTCAGGCATGGGCAACGGCGAATTGACCCCGTCCAGACCGCACTCTCCCACCGCCACCAGTTTGGAGGGTAAGCCGCTGAGCAATTTCTCTAACTCCTCAAGTTGAGCAAGGCTCTCCTTGGTGGCAAAACAGGGATGGATGCCCAGGGCAAACCAAAGCTGATGATGAGCCTGACAGAGTTGGATCACCCGCTGCCAGTTTTCTGGCCCTATGGAGGGAATGATGGCTCCCTGAATATCTGACATCCGGGCGCAATTGAGCACCTGCTCCCTGTCCTGGTCAAAATCAGGGAAGTCCAGGTGGCAATGGCTGTCAATCAGCATCGGGATGAGGGCTCTTTTCAGGGGAACGCTCCTTGGAACGGGGCACGCAGGAGCGTTTGTGCTCAGGGCTGAGCCCATTGGCATCACACCAGGCGCAGTAGGCCTGCCACCAACGCTTAATCCATCCCATGACACTCTCTCCTTGAAAAACTGTAGATAAAGAAAAAGGGCAGCGATTGCTGCCCTTCATTATATGTGGCTTTTTCTCCACGACCCAGCCTAGTGCTCCCGGGTCTTGTGGAAAACGATGTCCGGGTAACGCTCCATGGTCAGGTTCAGGTTCACCATGGTGGGTGCAATATAGGTCAGGTTATCCCCCCCATCCAGGGCCAGGTTGGTGGAAGCCTTGCGACGGAACTCATCCAGCTTGCGCGGATCCTCACAGTTCACCCAGCGGGCAGTGGCCACACTGACCGCTTCATACAGGGCGTCCACCTTATACTCAGACTTCAGACGGGCCACCACCACATCAAACTGCAGCACACCGACGGCGCCCACGATCAGATCGTTGTTATCCAGAGGGCGGAATACCTGCACCGCGCCCTCTTCGGAGAGCTGCACCAGCCCCTTGAGCAGCTGCTTCTGCTTCAGGGGGTCCCTCAAACGGATGCGACGGAACATCTCAGGCGCAAAGTTGGGGATGCCGGTAAACTTCATCTCCTCACCCTGGGTAAAGGTGTCGCCAATCTGGATGGTGCCGTGGTTGTGCAGACCGATGATGTCCCCCGGGTAGGCTTCATCGGCGTGGCTGCGATCACCGGCCAGGAAGGTCACCGCGTCGGAGATGGACACATCCTTACCGATACGCACGTGGCGCATCTTCATCCCCTTGCTGTATTTACCGGAGCAGATCCGCATAAAGGCGATGCGGTCCCTGTGTTTGGGATCCATGTTGGCCTGGATCTTAAAGACGAAACCGGAAAACTTCTCTTCGTCGGCGGTCACGTCGCGGGCATCGGTGGCACGAGGCTGAGGCGCAGGCGCCCACTCAGTCAGACCGTCGAGCATGTGGTCCACACCGAAGTTGCCCAGTGCGGTACCGAAGTACACCGGCGTCAGCTCCCCGGTGAGGAACATCTCTTGATCGAACTCGTTGGAGGCACCCAGCACCAGCTCCAGCTCCTCCCGCAGTACTTCTGCCAGCTCTGCGCCGATCTTGTCATCCAGCTCGGGATTATCCAGCCCCTTAACGATATCCACGTCCTGAATGGTGTGACCCTGGCCGCTCTTATAGAGGATCGCCTCGTTACGGTGGATGTGGTACACCCCTTTGAACTCCTTACCACAGCCGATGGGCCAGGTAATGGGGGCGCACATGATGTTCAGCTCGGTTTCCACCTCATCCATCAGCTCCATGGGGTCACGGATGTCGCGGTCCAGCTTGTTCATAAAGGTCACAATGGGGGTGTCGCGCAGTCGGGTCACCTCCATCAGCTTGCGGGTTCGATCCTCTACACCCTTGGCGGCGTCGATCACCATCAGGCAGGAATCCACTGCTGTCAGGGTACGGTAGGTATCTTCCGAGAAGTCCTCGTGACCCGGGGTATCCAGCAGGTTCACCAGGGAATCACCATAGGGGAACTGCATCACGGAGGTGGTTACCGAGATGCCACGCTCCTTCTCCATCTCCATCCAGTCGGACTTGGCGTGCTGGCCTGAGCCGCGTCCCTTCACGGTCCCCGCCTTCTGGATCAGGTTTCCGTACAGCATCACTTTCTCGGTGATGGTGGTCTTACCCGCGTCGGGGTGAGAGATGATTGCGAAGGTGCGCCTCTTGGCCACTTCCTGCTGGTGCGTAGACATAACAACCCATGGATGAACAAACAAAGGCCGGCATTATATCAATCCCGCCAAGCCTTGGCGACGGCCTCATCCTCTTTGGCTGAGTCGGTGGGGACAATGGCTATAAAGGAGGAGCCAAGCAGGCCTATCCCGCCACAGGGCTGTGCGAATCAGTCCTTGTTCTCTTGAAAACGGCCGGACAGGTTGTATTTATCAAGCATCCTGTACAGGGTCACCCGGGAGATCCCCAGCTCCTTTGAGGTCTTCATGATGTTGTTATCATTGCTGTTGAGGGCCGCCACCAGAACCCTAAGGTCGGCCTCAGCCCTGGCATCGGCCAGGGTGCTTACCTCATTCTGAAGCGACTCTATCTGCAGGTTAAGGTCCTTGGGACCCAGGGTTCGCTGTTCACACATCACCAACGCCCTCTGTACCCGGTTCTTCAGCTCCCTGATGTTGCCCGGCCACTCATAGGCCATCATCTGCTGCATCGCCTTGGGGGCGAATCCCTGAACCTTGGAGCTGGCCAGGTTGCGATATTTACGGAAATAGTAGTGGGCCAGCAATTCGATGTCCTCCCGCCGCTCACGCAGAGGGGGCAATTTCAGGTTGAGGATGCATAGCCTGTAGTAGAGATCCTCGCGAAAGCGACCCGCCTTCACCTCGGCAGCCAGATCCTTATGGGTCGCGGCAATCACCCTGACATCCACGGGTATCTGCTTTACTCCCCCAACCCGGACTATGGTCATCTCCTGCAGGAACCTCAGCAGGTTGACCTGCACCTCCAGTTGAAGGTCTCCTATCTCGTCCAGGAATATGGTGCCCCCACAGGCAGTTTCAATGTGGCCACGATGGCGGGAGTGAGCACCGGTGAAGGAACCACGCTCATGACCGAAAAGCTCTGACTGGATGAGATTGATGGGGATCGCGCCACAGTTCACTGCCACAAATGGGCCTTCACAGCGCAGTGATCCGCGGTGAATTGCCTGAGCAACCAGCTCCTTGCCGGTCCCACTCTCCCCCTCCAGCAGGACGGTGGCATCCACTTTGGCCACCTTGCGAATCTGTCGGTAGACATTGCGCATGGCACTGCTCTCGCCCACCAGGGAGACCCCTTCAGGGTGAGCCTCCTCCTCAAGAGCACTGGCCCGGCGCAACCGAGCCATGCCTTCTGCGTGACCGAGAGACATCATCAGCCGCCGGGGATCAACCGGCAGGGTATGGTAATCGCTGCAATAGCGGGCGATCAGCCTTCGGGTATTTTCATTCTGAGTCCAGTTTTCGGGCACCAGCCCAATCCACTCCACCGCGCCGGCGGTGTCCTGCAGCAACACCTCGAGCGCCTGATTGAGGCCATTAATCCAACGACTGTCCAGAAGAACGACACCCAAAGAGGGCTGTTCTGCACTTATGAGTGCTCGAGCCTTGTCTATTGAGTCCAGGTAGATGGGAGACCAACCTGACTGAATCACTTCGTCAGGCAGTATCCATTGTTTCGGGTCTTGCAGACAGATAAGCTTCCGAGATGCCATGAACCAGTATCCAAATTATGTCCCTTGATGAACCAGGCAATCCCTTAATACTGCATTAGGTTTAGTCCACGAACCTCACTCAAGCCACAGAAACGATCAGTTAATTGACACTAATCAGGATACTCGACTGTGTCCCTTCGATGCCGTTGCCTAGCATAAGGTCCCGCCACCTTGCAGCTATAGAAGAAATTTTCAACAAAAAAATAAGATGGTTAAAAGGCCATACTGAAGGTATTTCTCTCTCAGAAGGTGTTACACACTGCCTGACTGGTCACCTAAAAAAGGAGCGTCACGCCCACCTCGAAGCCACGACTGTTAACCGGGCGAATCCAGCAGCAATTAATAAGCTCCCCAAAAAACAATTAATTGACTCTGGCACACTAAAATCACTGTTTCATTACTGAGACAGATGAAAAAGCCAGGCTTCGACAAACATGAAAAGCTGTTGTTTTTATTACCCTTATTCTTCTGGCCCAAGGCTTGCTTTAGTTCAGGCAGAGGTTCACCAGAACCAACCTCAGGCTCCAAGACGCTGACGTGCGACTGGACGCCGGTTTCAGAAACCCTAACACCTCTACCGCACTGGCAGGCTGTCCCTGAGTTGTCACTGATAAGGACACGCCGTTGCCAACACCATGGCGTCATAGATAAGAATGGGGATATGACATGATGAGAATGAAAGGCTTTACACGACTAACGGCATTGGCGGCCGCCATTGGACTGGCTGCCACCTCTGCGGTTGCCGTCCACGATGACGGCACCTTCGAACTGGAAGGTAATGCAGTCCAGGATGCTGGCACCCCGCCGCCAGATGACTGGCAAACCCTGTATCAGGGAGGGGGCAGTCCCACGGTGTTCTCCGGCATCATCAAAGATAAAAACGGCCAGGATGACATCTTTACCGGAGGGGGCTCCAAGACACCCAACTTCATCGCAGACTGGCGACGCAAGTTCTCTCCCCCACCACCGGATAAAAACAACATCACCAACGCCTATGCCGCCAACTATGTGGTTTCTGGCGAGCAGGTGATCTATTTCGGTGCCGACCTGTTTGCTGACAACGGTGACGCCGAACTGGCGTTCTGGTTCTTCCAGGACGACGTCGCACCTGCGGGCACCGGCTTTACCGGTGAGCATGTGGACGGCGACGTCTACGTGGCGGTGAAGTTCAGCAATGGTGGTACCCAGTCCAACATTGCGGTGTATGAGTGGTGGGAAGCCTGTGATAAGCAGGACGTTCCCGGTGGTGGCGGACCTTTGTCTGCAGGCGACTGTGCCGCCGATAACATTCGTGTTGTGGTGCCTGAAGGCCCAGCAACCTGTAACGGTGCACACGCCGCGGATCAGCCTGCTTGCGCCATTACCAACATCAACGAAGAGAATTCGCCCTGGCCTTACAGCCCGAAATCCGGGACTGACGGGAAGTTCCCTCCAACCACCTTCTTCGAGGGCGGCATCAATATCTTCGACGCCTTCGGCGAAAACAAGTGCTTCTCCAGCTTCATGGCGAGCACAGGTGCGTCTACCTCCTTTACCGCCACAGCGAAGGACTTCGCCCTGGGCGACTTCGATGTCTGCTCCGTCGACGTTAGCAAGACCTGTGTCAACGACACCGAAGACGACGATGCCCCCACCGCCATCGTTTACAACGTGCGCGGTTGTGGCTACAACGATGGTGGCGGTGCCATCAACCTGACCACCTTCCAAAACTCCATCAACGGTGGCGCCAACTATGTGCCCGCCGATCTGGCCTGGTACCAGCCTGGTCCGGTGGACGATGGAGCCGGTGGAACCCGGGACTTTGATCCCACCATCGATTGTGATGACCCGGTCAAACTGGCGGATGCCATTGCCGATGGCAGTGTAGTAGGCTCCCCCAGCACCTTCGACCTGGGCAGCGGCGATGCGCTGATCTACCAGTTCAGCGAAACCACCGCATCCAATGGCCCGTCCGATACCGTTACCCTGGGGGCCCAGGGCACCGATGGCTCCCCCATCGATGCGGCATCCGATTCCGCCACCTGTCCGCTGCGCACCTTTGCCGCCTCCTTCAATGTGGTCAAGCGTTGTGCTGCCGATCTGGAGGATATTGGCGATAACCTGGCGGTGCTCATCAACGTTCAGGGCACCGTCTGCAACACAGG
The DNA here is from genome assembly GCF_048263965.1 of Ferrimonas sp. Classification (NCBI taxonomy): domain Bacteria; kingdom Pseudomonadati; phylum Pseudomonadota; class Gammaproteobacteria; order Alteromonadales; family Ferrimonadaceae; genus Ferrimonas; species Ferrimonas sp. Next base: position 99,309 of record NZ_JBLXDO010000013.1, read on the forward strand.
TGAAGTGGCGCTGACCAACCTGACCCTGGTGGACGACCCCATGATGCCGACCGGAGTGGCCGTCACCCTGACGCCTCTGAGCACTACCCTGCAACCCGCAGGAGATACTGGTGACTGTACCACCTACAGCGGCTCCTACTCACCGGACACCATCCCTGCCGGGGATATTTGCCCCTTCTCCGATCAGGTGAAGGCCACCGCCATTGCTCCGGTGAACTCTGCTGGCGCCGGCTGTACGCTGCTGGGTGATGGCACCAGCGAGTGTGAAGCCATCTCCAACACCGCCACCTGTAACCTGAGGGCGGTCAATGGCGACAACAACTGTGCCACAGGTCCCCTGAGTCCCCTTCCCTCTAACTAGGAGGCATTAAAAGGAAACGGGGCGATGGTTAACACCATCGCCCCGTCTTGATTAAACAGATTGCAACTGGCAACAACTCCTCACTTGCCGCCCTTACCTCCTTTTCCACCGCCACCATTGCCGCCACCACTCTTCTGCAGGGTGATGCTGACCTGACCGGTGACAGTATCGGTGCCATCAGACAGCTGATAACTGAAGCTGTCGCTGCTCTTGAATCTGTTTGCCGGCGTATAGAGGATGGAGTTGTCCCCCTGCAGGGTGACACTTCCTTTGGCCCCTTGCGTGGTTCCCACTACCTGCAGGGCGTCACCATCCGGATCCCAGTCGTTACCAATAACATCGATAACCACTGACTCCACCTGGGTCAGCACCACGCTATCTTCCACGGCTACCGGCGCCTGATTGCTGCCCCCGGAGCTGTCACTAACGATGTAGGTGACCACATTACTGCTCTGATAAGCGGCATCGTTACCGTGAACCGCGTTGACGGTCAGGTCGTAATAGCCATCGGTTGCAGAGGTGGAAGAGGTTACCGTCAACTCAGTGGTTGCCGTCGCACCCGGCGCCAGCCTCAGGGAGGAGTCGGCAAAGGCAGCACTCCAACCCTGTGGCACATTGGCTGCCAGATCGATGGGGCTATCACCACAACCCTCTGCATCGGTGTTGGTGACGCTGACGGAGTAGGTCACCGGTGTGCCGGGGGCTACCCACTGGCTCTCACCCGGCGTCACCGCCAGATGAGGCGCGGCAAAAGAGCAACTGGTCTGGTCATAGCTGATGCTGACGGTGGCGCCATCGCTGCCGATGCTGGTCAGGGTGATGCTGACCCCGGCAGTGCTGTCTGTGTAGGTCTGCCCCAACGGCAAGGCCAGGTCATTCCAATCGTAGTACTGGCTGCCCGGGGTCATATCCAGCAGATAGCCACTGCCGGCATACTGGTCGGTTCCCAGTCTCACCACCAGCCCCTGTTGAACACTGTCACCGTATGGGGAGCTGTTCAGGAATTCATCGAACCCTTGTGCCTGGTGAGTTTCCAGGTAGTACCAGCGCTGCTGGCCGGTCACCGGATCCAGATCACGTGGCACCCGTATCGCTTTGGTGCCACTGCTTTGCAAAGACGCGGGCTCCAGTTGATATTCACCGGAAACACTGGCGGTCACAACCGGAGGGGTACCGGCATAATTGAGCCAGCCCAGGCGCTCCTTCTGAAAGGCACTGAAATGACCCGCGGTGTGCTGCCCCATACGGTCCAGCACATCTCCATACTCAACGGAGATGCAGCCATCACTCAAGGGGGGCTTGCCCGCACAAGCCAGGGCGTGGGAGTGCATCAACCCCAGGTTGTGCCCCAGCTCGTGAGACACCACTCCAGCTGAGTCCAGGGTGCCATCAAACCATGCGTGAGAGGGAGACCCACCAACGGTGGCCTCACCTGACCAGGAACAACCGATATTGGGGAAGGCGTACACCAGACGGTCATAACCCGACAGATCTGCACCGCTGTCGATGGCTGCGCTCCTAGCCGCCTGGGCAATGTCCATGGTTGGGCAGCCGGTAGGATCGACCGCCAGGGTGAACCAACCAAGCACCTCACCGCTCAACCAGGTCTTACCAAAAGAGTTTTCCCGGATAAAGTCATCGACCTCACCAAACACCAGATCATGGGCTTGTTGCGCCGTCCAGGGTTCTTGAGTGTTGCTGGTGAAGTTCACCAAGAGTACTGCGGTACGTTGTTCACCCAGCGCATCGGTCAGCGCCGGCTCACCACTGCTGGTGTTTGTGCCATCGGCCGCCAGGACCAGGATGTCGCTGTCCGAGGTCAGTGCCATAGCCTCGCCTACGCGCAGGCCGTTGGCGCGCACCTTGGTGCCACTTGCCAGGCCTCTCGCCTGACTGCCAAGATGCAGAGTGATGCGCTTGCCATTGGCCATCTTCAACTGATGACGCAACTTATGAGTGCCATCCTCATAATCTTCGTAAAACACTTCCAGCTCACCATCAACACTGCCTTTATACTCCAGCATCGCCTGAACCTCGGCTGGCATTCCCTGGCGGCTGTTCGCAGGTAGGGCTGCTTTCAGGGCGGCGGCCGGATTGTGCTCGGCGAGCTGCATCAACTCAGCCTGACGCACACGTACCGTGTTGACCAATTGATCGAGCAGCGCCGCTTTCTGAGCTTCATCAGCCTGGCGGTACTGCATCATGAGATCGGCGAGGGCCATGGACTGGCTGCTGAAAGAGTGCTGACTGTGTGAAGCGCTCTGGGCCGGGGCCGCGTTGGCATGGTTCACCGCCATCGGCAGAGACAAGCCGAAGGTAACAAGGGCAGCGAACAACGAGGAGCGAGCGGATAGGTTGGCCACGGCGAGATCGCGCGAAGCCACGGAGAAGTTTATTGTTCTCAATTGGGAACCCTCAAAGTTTACAAAAACTCGAAAGCTCCCAAAATCGGGCAGAGGCAGCGCGACTCCTTCGGTAGTCCAGCCCTCTTTGGTTAAACCAAAGAGCTGTGACTTTGCGTACCACCAGTTGCCCGGAGGCTTGCCTTTTCGGGAGTGCTTTCGATTATTTTACCGACCAAATGGTTTTTATCTGGCCAATTTATTGATAATCCAGCAAGAACATCAAATGTGAGCACCCACTTCGCCCACAAACCCCGCATTCATTGACGCGAAGTAAAGGCATGCTAACAACCACCGCAAAGGGAGACAACGTAAACTCGTCGATTTTTTGATCGATATTTCCGAATTTACTTTGCCTGGTGAAATGGCGCTAAAGATGTGTTTGGACACTCTCAGGCTAACCTAACCATGAAGACAACTGGACTGTTTAATTTAAAACTAAAAAACCAAATAATAATAAATCAGCAAGTTGAAAATGATATTTAAGATATATCGGATGCAGTTATCACTATTTCAGTGAAAGACTGAAAAGCAACCATTCAATACCCGTCAATCCAGGTAAAACAAAAAGTTTCATGCCTCGGCGTTCAATAAATCAGGCAAAAGCCTGCGACATCCGGCTGCTGCGTCACCTGTCGATGAGCTAGCCTAAGGGTAGCGCCATTTGTCGAAGATCAGGAACAAGCCGGCCCCCGGCCCCCGGCCTCAGTCACCTCCAACCGGAGTTATCATGAACGACACCATACACCGAACACTCAGTATCACCGTCGCGTTGCTGGGAGGAATCTTGCTCCTCTCACTCTGGAGCTCCTGGGTGTGGGCAGAGGAGACCCCAAAGCAGCAGGAGCACGCCGCTCTGGTGGAACAGATCACTCGGGAAGTGATCCGGGAACTGAAAGAGAGCGGTCAGTTGAAGGAGGAGGTAGATCAGGGCATTCAGGAGTACTTCGACCAGCAGCGTCAAGCCAGAGCCAAAGCTCGCGAGCAGAGAGAAAAGTTGGCTCAGGAGCGGGCGAAACTGGTGCGCCCCCCCACTCCGGGACGAGACCACTTTTACGGTAACCCGGATGCCCCCATCTCCCTAATCGAATACTCAGACTTTGAGTGTCCCTTCTGCAAACGATTTCACTCTACCGCACGACAGCTGGTGGACCAGTCCAATGGGCAGATAAACTGGGTCTATCGCCATTGCCCTCTGGGATCCCACAACCCTGGAGCCCAGAAACAGGCAGAGGCTTCAGAGTGTGCCTTTGAACTGGGGGGAGACTCCGCCTTCTGGCGCTTTACCGACGCGATCTACCTTCGTACCAAGTCCGGTGGCCAGGGGTTTGCCCTTGAGGGCCTCCCCCCCCTGGCCGAGGAGATCGGCCTGAACAAAGAGCAGTTTCAAGAGTGCCTGGACAGTGGCCGACACGCCAACCGGGTCCTCGAGGATTTCAACGAGGTCGCAAAAATTGGCATAACCGGCACTCCCGGTAACATCCTTCGCCACAACGCCAGCGGGGAGGTGATCCAGGTGTCGGGAGCAAAGCCTCTTGGAGAACTGAAACAACATGTCCAGGTCCTGGTGGGACAGACGCAGCTACTGAGTCAGCAAGGCGCAGCGGCGCCAAACTCTCCTGAAGCCAGAAAGCAGGAGTGAGTACCCTAGAGACTCAGATCAAGCCCAAAAAGGTCTGCGATCGCAAGGCGTGGCTTGATGGCTGTAAAAAAGGAGGGCACTGCCCTCCTCTCTGTTACCCCTAGCGTTCTCGCAGCGCGTTGGCCCGGGCACGATTAATGGGTTTCAGCAGGTAATCGAGCACAGACTTTTTGCCTGTGAGGATGTCCACCGACGTCATCATGCCGGTGATGATGGGCAGTGGGTTGGCCTCGGGTCCCAGGTAGGCCCGGTCGGTTTCCACCCGCACCAGGTAAAAGCTGCGACCCTCTTCATCGATAACCGTATCCGGGCTGACGTGCACCACCTTGCCATGCAGGCCACCATAGATGGCAAAGTCATAGGCGGTCAGCTTGACCACCGCTTCCAGCCCGGTACGGATAAAGGCGATATCCTCCGGCTTGATGCGCGCCTCCACCAGCAGGTTACCCTCCAGGGGCACAATCTCCACCAGGTTCATCCCCGGCTGAACCACCCCGCCCAGGGTGCTGACGTTGATGGTCTGAATGATGCCGTGCATGGGGGAGACGACCAGGGTGCGATTGAGTTTATCCTCCAGCCCTACCCGGCTCTCCTCCATCTGATTCAGTTCCGACTCGCTGGTGCTCAGCTCACTCAGGGCATCTGAGCGGGCCTTGGCCACCATCTCGTACTGTTTCTGAATCAGCTCGGCGGTCTCCTTCTCCACCATGGGGATGGAGAGACGAATCGCTTCCCGTTCGCCGTTGAGATCATTGAGGCTGCGCTGATCCTGGAGAAACTCGATCTGGGACACCACCCCTTCAATCACCAATGGCCGCTTGAGCTCAATCTCCTCTTCGGCCAGCTCATAGGAGATTTTCAGGCTGGCCCCCTTGTTCTTCAGGGCGATCAGCTCATCCCGCTTTTGGTCAACCTGGCCGGAGAACACATCCAGTCCGGCTTCCAGATTATTGATTTTGCCCTCCAGAACTTCCCGCTCCCGAGCGACCAGCATGCTGAGTTCCGTGGGCAAGCCGTTAAGGTATACAGAACTGGCCTGCAGGTTGGGGGCGCTGAACTGGTGAGACTCATGCATCAGCCTGAGGATAGAGGCCTCATCCTTCAGACGGGCGACAATCACCCGCAAGTTATCGTAGGCCTGCTCATTCTCCCTGAAGGTGGCCTTAAACTGAGTGTCGTCCAGCCTGAGCAGGGGCTGACCGGCTTCCACCTGGTCCCCCTCTTTCACCAGGATGGCATCGACGATCCCCCCTTCAAGGTTCTGTACCACCTGCAGCTGTTTGGACGGGATCACCTTACCCATGCCAACCGCCACCTCATCGAGTTCGGCGAAGTTGGCCCAGACCAGGGCCACCACCACAAACAGGGCGATGCCCCAGAGCAGCAGGCGCGCCCCCTTGGGAGAGGATTCCAGAACCACCGCCATGCGGTCGGAGGTGAACTGCAGGTCCGCTTCCGGGACATGACTTCCCCGAGAGGAATTGTCGGGGCCAGGGTTGGGCTGCCGCGGTTGTGACTCTGAAGAGTGTCTGTCTTGATGTTCCATAGCTGCTCCTGCCACTCTTACCGGTCAACGTGGAGACGGCCGGAGCGAAGCGCTTCCTGAACCACCTCTTTCGGACCATCGGCCACTATCTTGCCCTTGTCCAGAATGATCAGCCTGTCCACCAGTTCCAGCATGGAGGCTTTGTGGGTGATCAGCACCAGGGTGCGATCCTTCAAGCTCTCTTTCATCTTATTCAGGAACCTGGCCTCCGAGGTGTTATCCATGGAGGAGGTGGGTTCATCCAACATCAGAATCCTGGGCTCCAGCAACAGGGCGCGTGCCAGGGCAACACTCTGACGCTGACCGCCGGACAGGTTGCTGCCCCGCTCGGCAATGGGCATATCCAGGCCGTCGGGATGCTGACGGACAAACTCCATCACCCCGGCCATCTCCGCCGCATGAACCACCGCATCGTCGTCGATCCAGGGAACCCCCAGCTTCAGGTTGTCCCTCAGGGTTCCATAGAACAGAGTGATGTCCTGAGGAACAATGCCAATCAGGTGACGCACATGGGTCGGCGAGAGCTGACGAATATCCACATCGTCCAGCAGCACTTCCCCTTCGGTCGGCTCGTAGAAGGCGGTCATCAGGCGCCCCAGGGTGGATTTGCCTGAACCGATGCGGCCAATGATGCCCACCCGCTCCTTGGGTTTGATGCGGAAGCTGACCCCATTGAGGGCCAGGGTGCGCTGCTCAGGGTAGGCGAAGTTCACCTGATTGAATCGGATGTGTCCCTCAAGCTGCTCCTTGTGAAGGAAGCGCTTCTCCTCGGGGCGTTCCACCGGCAGCTCCATGATGTCACCCAGCAGCTTCAAGGCCGATTTGGCCTGGTTGTAACGGGTGGCCAGGGACGCAATCTGAGCCATGGGGGCCAGGGCCCGGGAGGAGAGCATCACACAGGCAATCAGCCCCCCCATGGAAAGGTCACCCTCCTGAATCAGGTAGACTCCCATGATGATGATCCCCACTGTGGTCATCTGGATGCAGAAGCTGGCCACAGAACTGGCGGAGGACGCCAGGCGGCGGGTCTTGACGTTCCATTCGGCAATGTGGCCCACGGCCTGCTCCCAGCGCTTTTGCAACTGACCTTCGGCGCCAGCCAGCTTGATGCTTTCCAGGCCGGAGAGGGACTCCACCAGGGTGGCGTTCTTAACGCTGGCCATCCGGCTGGACTCCTCCACGCTCTCCCTCAATGGGCGCTGCACCCAGATGCTGAAGCCGATGACGATCAACATGGCGGTCAGTGGGATCACCGAGACCCAGCCACCCAGTGCAATGATGATGAAGATAAACAGCAGGCCAAAGGGCAGATCCAGCAGGGCGGTCACCGTCGCCGAGGTGATAAAGTCCCGGACAGAGTCAAACTCCTGCATATGCTTGGCAAAGGCCCCCACTGAGGAGGGCCGGGCGGACATCTTGATGGACATCACCTTCTCAAAGATCTGAGACGACAACAGCACATCCGACTTCTTCCCCGCCAGATCGATAAAGTAAGCCCTAAGCTGTTTCAGCAGGAAGTCGAACAGAAAGACGATGCTGATGCCGATGGCCAGCACCCAGAGGGTGTCCACCGCATTGTTGGGCACCACCCGGTCATACACATTCATCACAAACAGCGGACTGGCGATGGCAAACAGGCTGATCAGCAGGGACGCCAGAAACACGTCACGGTAGATCTTCCAGGACTGCTGCAGAGTCCCCCAGAACCAGTGGCGTCGGTTCACCTTGAGGGAACTGGGAGCCCGCTTGTCATAACGGAACTGCTTCTTCAGGTAGAAGACGTACCCCAGGTACTCCTGCTCGAACTCCTCCCTGGAGAGGCGAATCTCACCCTCACCCGCTTCCGGACGCACCATCAGGGCAGACTCTGCACTGAGCTCGGTGAGTACCGCCACCTTGCCATCCTCAAGGAACACGATGGCCGGCAGCAGCAGGTTGTCTATCTGCTCTGATCGGCGACGCAGCAATCTGGCGGATAACCCACCCCGCTTGGCCGCCCGGGGAAGCAGGTCCGGGGTCAGCCGGTTGTCTTCCAGCGGCAGCCCTGCCCTCAGCTCATCTGCCGAGCTGGGCACCCCATACATTTTGCAGGCGATAAGCAGTGCATCGAGCAGAGGATCGAAGAAGGTATCTTCCTGAGCGAAGAAATGCCATTTTTGCTCAGGTTCTTTCAGGATTTGGTCTGGCATATTAAGGATATGAGCCGCTTGTTTTTGCCGAAATTTACATATACTTTTTGCTGATGCTAACACTTTTTAAAACAGGACAGTCCATGTTTTATGTGACGCGCAATCCGCAGGGTGAGATTCAGTCCCTCTCCGACACTGCCCTCTTCGCGGACCAGGAGCAACTTCCCTCTGATCACCCCGATGTTTACGCCTTTCTCCAGCGTAACCATGAGGAGGGCAAAGAGTACTCCGCACTCTCGCAAAGCGACATGGCCTTTATTCGTGTGCTGGAGGATCTTATCGATCTTCTTACCGATAAAGATCTGATCCAGTTTACCGAACTGCCACCGGCCGCTCAGCAGAAACTGCTTGAGCGACGCTCCATGCGAGAAGCCCTCTCCACATTGAGCACCAGTTCCACGCTGATTGCCGACTCAGACAAGGATGAGATCCTCATCTGACCCGCAAGGGTTATCTGAACACTAGCCTTTGTTGATGTAGCCCTGGAATCCATCGATGCCCGTTTGCTGCAGCTTCTCCAGCTGAGCCTGGTTCTCCACCACAGTGGCATACACCGGCACTTCCAGGTTGTGCACCGTATTGCAGATCCCCGTCACCAGCATCAGGCTGTCTTCGTCCGTTCCCCGGCACAGTCCAGGCGCCACCTTCAGATAGGCGGGCTTTAAGCCGGTCACATAGTCCAGGCTGATCCCTGTGGCCCCGACATTATCGAAGCCGAACTTGATGGAGAGGGAGTTGAGGATCTGAATAAAGCTCTCCACCAGCTCTCTGTCTCTCTTGAGCTGCTGCTCGGACACCTCGATGACCACCCGACCCAGCTCCTCTCTGCTCAGGGACGAGAGACGACCGACAAAGCGGGTGTCCCGCATGGAGGAGAGTGAGATATTCAGCGCCTGGGGCGCCCCTTGGGGGGTCGACAGCACCTTCTTCAGTACCGAGAGATCCAGGGCCACACCCAGGTCAAACTGTTCGATGACCGGCATAAAGGCCCCGGCAGGCATCTGGGTGCCAGACTCATCCAGCAGCCGCACATAGACCTCATGATGGATCGCCTGGCCATCCAGCTCGGAAAACACCCCCTGAGTTTCCAGGTGGAGCTTGCCCGTGTCGATGCGCTCGCGCAGCAGGGCCACCCACTCCTGACCGGTTCTCAGTGATCCTTGGGGCATATTATCGGCCCACTTGGCCAGGTTCACCCCTTTGGCTGCCAGTTCAGAGAGCAGGTTGTCGCTGCGGGTCAGCACACTGGCCTTGGTGTCATCGGCGAGTATGGTGGTTCCGGCCAACAGGAAGATGGCGTCCTGAGGGGCAATGCCATTCTGCCTCAGGGAAGTGAGTGTCTCCCTGAGCCCCTGCAGCTCAGCGGAGAGGTCGGCCCTGGGCACCGTGGGGATCAGCAGGGCCAGTTCAGCCTCGGACATGCGTCCGACCACCACCTCTTCTGAACCAAAGGCCCCTTGCAGAGACTCAATGGACTGGTTCAGCAGCTTGCTCCAGGCACCGTAGCCAAAGCTCTTGCGGATCTTTTCCGCGTCCAGCAGACGCAGCATCACCAGGGCACCGTGCTTATCGGTATCGGCGATGTTCGCCTCCAGCTCATTCACCAGGTGCTGACGGGTGGCAATGCCGGTTTCCCCATCCTGTTGCAGTTTTACCCTCATGGTTTCCAACTGCCGTGCATGGCTGGCAAAGCGCTCCTGCAGGATCTTCATCAGATTGTTCATCACCAGCACCACCCGCTTCAGCTCACGGGTCTTGGGCAGGGGAATACGGTGATCGAAGTCTTTGGCTTCAATGGCTTTCGCCTGAGCCTCGATCTGACTGAGGGGGCGAATCAGCAGACGGATCCCCCAGGAGCCAAACAGCGCTGCCGCCAGGAACAGGGAGCCATAGACCAGCAACAGCTGGAAGGTGATCTGCCACAGCTGCTGCTGAATAAAACCAGGGTGCCCCTCGATGGTCACCAGGGCAGACTCGGTCCAGCCTGTGGTGATGGGCGCTTCAGCCACCACAGAGGGGAACGGAAACAGGGTGATAAACCAGGCGGGCACCCCTTCCGGGTTGGCGCTGTTCTCCCTTTCGAATACCCGGTCTACCGCATAGAGCTCAATTCTCATCTTCCGGTAAAAGGCGCCATCAAATGCCGCGTTCAAAGTACCTTCCACCAGGGTTTCGTCGACAGGATCCAAATAGGGGGACACACTCATTCCCAGAGAGGTGAGCGCATTTTCCGTATTGGTGTGTAACTGCGCCTGCAGCGATTCTGAGCTGGCCCGGAAATTCACCGCTACCACCGCCACCAGGGAGATAAGCAATGTCATCCAGAGCAAAATAAGAAGTTGTCGATAAAGCGTCATGGTTGTTTATCCTGTTGCGCCGAACCCTCGGGGACCAGATATTCTGATTGCCTGGTTAAAATATCCTGCCATAGGCTGAGGCGCTCCGAGCCCCCCACCATCTTACCGCCGCCCCTGGCCTTAGCCAGCCAGAGGTAATCGGCGTTGAAACTGTAGATAGGAATAAGATCCTTTCGCTGCCCCGCAGGCTTGATCTTGGGATCAATGTTATCCAGCACCAGGGGCTCAGCCCCCTTTTTCGGGTAGTAGGTCAATACCATATGGTGCTGATTAAACTCCACGGCCTTCACATACATCAGCCTCAGCTTGTCCGCCGGGAACCCCATCTCCACCAGGGAGAAGTATTTGGCCAGGGTATAGTCTTCGCAGTCACCGGCCCCCCGGCCAATAAACTCCACCGGCGTAGCCCAGTAATCCTCCTGCTCCCAGACATAGATGTCGTCGGCAAAAGTGAGCTGGTTGAAAAAGTCATTGACCGCCTTTAATTGCGACTGCTTTGGCTGAGTTTGATATTTATCCAGCAGCTGCTGCCACTGAACGCCCCTTTCGTAGGCTTCAGTGCCGTAATTGGATTTAAGAAAGGCGCCAATTTTAGAGAAGTCCAGACCCTGGCCGGCTTTTAACAAGCCGACCCAGAGTATCAGGAGAATAAGGCAGGTGTATCTGAACCAATGCATAGATGACGACCCAAAATGCGCCATCTACGCATTCCAGTTTACTTTCGAATTCCGACTTTTTCGTTTACCGACAATACTGCCATAATCCGGCGATTGGCGGCATGGATTTTTTCGCTGTTGCCTTTAAGCAGAGGGTTGGATTCCCCGTAGCCCTTGGCGGATACCCGAGCGCCATCGATGCCATAGTCACTGACCAGAATCTCAGACACCGCATCGGCACGACGCTCAGACAGCTGCTGGTTATAGTCGTCCGCGCCGACGGAGGAGGTGTGCCCTTCGATCACCACATTGAGCTGAGGGTACTTCTCCATAAACTCGGCCAGCTCTTGGATATCCTCTTTGGATTCAAAGGGCACTTTGGCGCTGTCGTTGGCAAAGTTGACCATCAGTCGTTTGGAGACGGTTTCTTCCCTGTACAGGGTGCAGCCGGACGAATCAACGGCGTAATCCACCGGGGTCGCAGGACACTCATCCAGGGAGTCCACCACACCGTCACTGTCGGTATCCACAATCACCACAGGAGCGAGCTGCACAATCGGCGCCGGCTTGGGCTCTGACTTATGACCACCAAAGTAGTAACGGATGCCGATGCCCGCGGTGAAGTCTGAGTAACCCTCATCAAAACCCTGATGCACCATAGCCTCGCCAGTCAGCACCCAGGAGGGAGTCATGTTGTAGCGAATGCCGAAGCCCAGGTGGGCAGCCTTGGTCGCTTCATTGTCCAGGTCGATGTAATCCGCACCCAGGATGAAATAGTTGCGCTTGTCGTTGATGTGATACAGCAGGTCCGCGCCGTACCACATGCCAGACTCATCCTCGCCTGCACCGTCGGAGTTCAGATCCGCGTTGGCGGCGGTGAGTCGCCAGGCGAACCTGTCTGAGATATCAATGCCCAGCTCCAGTCCGGCCAGGGTGCCGCGGCGAATCTCATTGCCGTTGGCGTCCTTGCGGTCACCATCAAATTCAGCATGTTTCAGCTGGGCGCCAACAAACCAGCCCTGGCTGGGCTCGATAACACCCTTTTGTGCCCAGGCAGAGGCGCTCATCACCGCAGCGGTCAGTACAGCCACTGTGGTCAGTTTTGTCTTATGGTGCATGATTAGCGCACTCCCAGAGTTTCGTTCAATTGTCCCATCGCGTTGAGGATCCTCACTTTGGAGGCCTCGTAGTCGTAATCTGCCTGGATGTAGCTCTGACCGGCAGTAAACACCTCGTTCTCAGAATCCAGCATGTCCAACAGGGTGCGCTTACCCAGGTTGAACTCCTTTCGGTAAGCGTTGCGGGTTGCGATGGTGGTCTTCTTGTAACCGGAGAGGAAGTTGCGCTGACGGCCCAGAACGTCGTAGGCCACCCAGGCCAGTCTCAGCCCTTGCTCTGCCTGGCGAGTGGCATCGTCAGAGATGGCAAAGGCCTGATCCAGTTGCTTGGCTGCCTGGCGGGTGGAGGCCTTATCGCGGCCACCGTTGAACAGGTTCCAACGCATCTCGACCACGGCACGATAATCGTTGTTCAGGCCGCGAATGCCGCTGAGGTTGTCACCGTAATTTCCCTTAAGAACCAGATCAAACTCTGGGTAGTTGGACGCCTTGGAGCCCTTGAGTTGGAAGCGGGTCTCTTCGATGTCAGAGCGGGCCGCCGCCAGAGTGGGGTTGTTCTCCAGCATAATCTGCAGGCCCTGCTCCATAGTGGCAGGCAGTACGGTGGAGCTGATGCCAAACTCTTCCATCTTCTGAGGGGCCAGTTCCCCCACCTGACGCTGATACAGTGTCTCTGCATCAATCAAGTTATTCTGGGCAGACAACACATTGGCGTGGGCGTTGTTCAGCCGGCTCTCAATCTGAGACAGGTCAGAAGAGGTACCCACGCCGCGATCAACCCGGCTTTTGATCTGCTCATAGATGGTCTGGTGGTTGCTGAGGATCTGCTCAGCCAACTCCAGCAATTGACGCTGCTTCTGAACCTCAAGGTAAGCCTGGCTGACAGAGAGGGCCAGATTCTCCAGGGTCGCATCCAGCTCATGACGGCGCGCCTGGGTAAAGGAGTGGGTGCGATCCACATTGTTCTCTGTGCTGAAGCCATCAAACAGCATCTGACGAACCTCAAACCCCACCTGATTGCGTCTCCAGGTGTCGTGCTCCTCGCCGCGGCTGCGGGTGGAGTTGTTGTCCACCACCTCAAACCCCCAGTCACCGGTCACTTCCACTGTCGGCAGATAGCCGCCCTTGGCGCCCTCGGTTTGCCACTCACCCTCTTCGACACGGGCCTGGCCCTGTCTGACATCGGGGTGGTTTTGCAGTGCCTTGAACACGGCCTCTGGCAGAGTGACAGCCTGAGCTTGAAGCGCTATCCCACAGGAGAGGAACAGCGGTATTGAAATGAGTCGGAGTTTCATAGTTCCCTACAAATTTTCTGTTATTAACCTGATGGCAGAGATCCCCTCTACCCCAGTAAAAAAGCTGCGGGCAGCCTCGCCGCCCAGCCCCTGAAACAGTGCCTGCACGGGCCTCTCAGCTTCAGCCGGAGAGGCCCCTCAAGGTACTCAGATGATGTCCGGATCGTTGGTGTTGGTGTTTTCCAGCATACGATTCAGCTCATCTGCCGCCGAGGTGGTGCCAGAGGCGCCGTCAGCGGTGATGTTGTTGTCACCGGCATAGTCCTTCAGGTTCAACGTAAGTCCTGTAGGCCCACCCACAACCGGGTCAATCTCAATCAGCAGATCACGACCATCTTCGGAGACCGTGGCATTGAGGTAATCGCTGATCTCATCCTGCTCCTCCAGGCCGGTCAGCACCTCAGAGATGTCCAGCACATCCCCCTCTGACGGATTGAAGTCGATGATGGTGTCGGTGGAACCATCCGCATCGCCCGGCAGCCACTTGAAGGTGTCGGCCCCTGAGCCGCCGATGAAGATGTCGTCCCCTTCTCCACCGATCAGCAGATCATTGCCTTCACCGCCAATCAACAGGTCATCTCCGGACTCTCCGATCAGGGTATCGTCCAGCCGATCTCCGATGATGGTCACCGACGTCTCATCATTGGATTCCTTGGTCTCAACAACCACGGTAGGCTCAAAATCGCTCTCAAGTGGCTGCTCGGTGACCAGGTAGATTCCATCGACGAAGCGTCCCTCCTCATAAATGTTGCCGAGAAGGGAGGGCTCCAATACAAAGGCATCGCCATCGATGTAGCTGGAGTACCTCGCCTCGATGGTCGCTTCTGTACCGTCCTGATAGACGATCCTGAGTACGGAGTTCTCTGGGAACCCGCCCAGTAGCAGCGCCGACAGGGTCTCGCTGCCATCCAGGTCGGAAAGGGTCGCATCCACATCAATCTGGTAGGTATGGACATCATCCAGCTCGCCGGTACCGAACAGGACCTCTTCAATTTGATAGCCGTTGTCTTGGTTGCCCTTTTGCTTCCCTGAACCGGATGCGGCCGCGGAGAAGGAGAGGTTGCCAATGGGCTCACTGACCTCCATAAACAGCCTCTGATTGGCGCCGTTGCCCCAAGAGGAACCGTCGAGCATCCAGGTCAACTCGGTGGAGGTGATGGTGTCGAATTGGCTGGAGAGATCCAGGTCAAACTGCCAGGAACCGTCCGCCGCGATGCTGACCGTATGGGAGATAGTCTCAATTTGGCCATCACTGTTCAGGCCGGTCACTTCCAGCACAACGCTGCCCGTCGGAGACACGTCTTTCTGACCATTTTGCCCATCAACCTGACCTGAGATGGCCACATTGGACGGGTCACTGGTATCCAGTTTGATGTCATCGGAACTCAGCAGCAGGGTATCGCTCTTGGTGTTCTTGATGCCCACTTCCACACTGTGCTTGGCCACTGGCAGGGTTAAGGTCACCACTTCACCGACATCGATGCGGTTTCGGTCTTCCCCTTTAGCTCCGTCGGGTGCCACTCCCAGTCCAAGCCCATTGCTGAAGTGCAGGACGCCGGAGTCGGTGCTTATTGTAACTCCCGACGCACTGGTCGCCGTGGAGTTACCTCCCTCGGCTCCTCCCAGATCATACACACCGGAGATAGGATCGCTGATTTGCACCCTCACAGAGGCTTCATCGACGGGATCGACCACAGGATCCACAGTAACGGTCACTGTGGCGTTATCCACCCCGCCATGCCCATTGCTGATGGCGTAGTGAATGGTGTCAGTACCGCTGTAGTTCTCATCCGGCGTGTACAGAATCCTTCCATCTTCGGTGATGGTGACACTGCCATGGGAGGCGGTCGCACTGGTCACAGTCAGAGTGGCGGTGTTTCCGCCCAGATCATTGCCCAAGACATCAACGACAATGGAGGTATCTTCCTGGGTGGTCACCGCATCATCGTTGGCAACGACACTTTCAGACAGAGTCTTGGTATTGATGACCACAGTACTTGACTGCCCCTGACCATCGACAATGTCGCCACCGACCAGGGTAACGTTGCCATTGCCGTCGGTTTCCACGGGCAGATAATCGAAGCTGTCGTTGTAATCGACACCAACGGACAGGTTACGAACCTCAAAACTGCCGGTACCGGCGTGGCCCACTTCCACTGAGCCAATCTGAATGCTGGGGTCAGTAACGATGATCCTGACCTGCTCGGTGAGGTCTCCAGTAGTCGCCTCTTCGCTGTTGGCCACCAGGTAGGAGTTGGAAGCGGCGTCCCACACCACATCCTGAGTGCCGTTGGCATCGTCTGTGGTGGTCACCAACAGCTTGCTCGCATCGATGGGGTTGCCATCGGTATCCAGCACAGTAATGGTGGCTCGGCCAGCCATGGTATGACCCGGCACGAAGTAGCCTCCCAGGCCGGTCAGGGTAATATTCACCTCATTAACCGCAACCCCGCGCTCACTGCTGGAGCCAGACGCAGGCTCATAGAAGGAGAAGTTGATCGCCTCGCTGTTGCTGTTGAGTTCGCCACCGCGACCGACACCGAGTCCCCCACCCTGATGGTTAGCCAGGGATCCATGGATAAGCTCCAGCTCTCCACCTACTGGGGTAATCCTGATGGCAACATCGGAGTTATCCATGGTAAAGAGACGGCTGCTGGAGCCATTGATCGCCTCGCCCCAGTGGTCCAGGGAACTGGCAATATCTTCAGACGCCTCTCCCAGTGTCACCTGGCCTGACAGGCTTGGATCCATTTCGTAGCGAAGCTCATCCATGGCGTAAACCTTACCTACTTCGGCTTCAGTGCGGCTGCCATCATCGTTAATGACAAACAGGCTGCCGGAAGTGGGCAGAGAGGTCAGCTGGATATGGGTAGCGTTACCCTCGATGTCGGACACTTCACCGCCGTCGATGGCGCTGTCACCCAGGTTATCGATACCAAAATCGATAAGGATGCTGTTCACATTGGGATCGGTAAAGTCAGCCTCTATGGTGAAGTCTTCTGACATAGGCGCATCATTCACCGGATCTACCGTCAACTCCAGGGTGGAGGTGTCGATGTCCTTGGCATCGTTGTTATCCACGACGGTGTAAGTAACTTTGGGTACCTCGCCGTGGTAGTTCGCCACCGGTTCGAAGCTGTAAGCACCATTGCTGGCGATCAGCAGTGCTCCCACACCTGTGATGACGGCAGTCTGGCCGGCAGTATAGGTCTGGCCGTTCACCTGGAAACTCACCACTGAGTGGCTGTTGCTATCCGCGTCGGTCACATCCAATACATTGCCGGACTGTATACTGTCCTCATTGCCCCTGACCTGCTCATCGCCATCGGTGAGTTCATCGATGACCGGAGTCACAGTACCGCTGACCGTGGCTGAGTCTTCACTGCCCTGACCATCGGTTACCACGTAATCGAAGCTGATTGGGCCATGGTAATTCTCTGCAGGCTCGAAGCTGATGGTGCCATTCGCGGCGACACGAACCGTGCCATTGTCGACGGCAATCTCCTGAGCCGTTCCCTCACTCAGTGCCACACCGTTGATCGACTTGATGGTCAGTGTGTCATTGTCTGCATCGGTGTCATTGCCGAGCAGATTCAGGCCAATGCTGCCATCTTCAGCCACAGTGAATTCGTCGTCACCAGCAACGGGGCCATCGTTCTCCGGATGGACAATCACGGTTGCGATGGCGGTATCCGTGGCGCCGTGCTCATCCTCAATGGTGTAGCGGAAGGTGGCGGTACCATGGAAGTCTTCAGCCGGCGTGAACAGGATATTGCCGTTAGAATCCAGAGAGACAGTGCCCTGGGTGTCATCGGTTGCTTCAACCGAAATGATCTTGATGGCATCGCCTTCAGGATCACTGTCGTTGGAGAGCAGCTCAGTCGCATCGATGACAACGCTGGTGTCCTCCTGGGTCTCCAGAGAAGGATTCTGGATGCCGATGATTGAGATGTCGTCCAGCAGGGCGCCATAGGAGTCTGAACGACCGGTTCCGGCAAAAGCGATGTCAACGCTGTCGCTATCCACATCGAACTCACCGGAAACACGATACCAGCCATCGGCATCAGGCCCCTCAATGGTCACGCCCTGATCTGCAGGAACCACTTCACCATTGGCAGTGACGGTATAGGTGGCGTCACCCACGGTGAAGCTCATATTGGACGAAGAGTTGCCGTCCCAACGAGGGTTGTAGCTGAACTCAACCCGCACTGCATCCTGACCAGTGGTGTTGATGTTGGTGCTGATGGCGGTGTTGACGTTGGGGTCCAGCTCCACATAGAAGTCGCCGTCCGGTGCCTTGGTAAGCAGACCATCACGCTGAATCTCCAGGCCATGGGTAAAGTCCCAGGTGCCATCAGGGTCGCTGTGCACTATGGTCCAGGAGTTAGTACTGGACATGTTCTCGAAAGACTCATGGAACAGCTGGGTTTCCTGGTAGGAGTCGTCTTCGGCGATAGGGGCGTCGTTGACGTTGGTCAGGCTGACGTTCACCTCGGCGGTGTCGCTGCCACCCTCGTTGTCGGTGACGGTCACGCTCAGCTGGTAATCACCCAGCTCCGCATCGTCGATGGTGCGGGTGGTGCTGATGGCGCCGGTGGCCGGGTCGATGCTGAACAGGCCGTCGAAGTCCTCCGCCAGGCTGTACACCAGACCGCTGTCTTCGTCCTCCGCGCCCACGGTGATGATCACCCCGGCGTCGGTGCCTTCGGCCACCTCGACACTGTACTGATCGTTGTCTTCCCCGCCGGTCTCGCCGACGAAGTCCGGCGCCGGATTGCTGACGGTGATGGTGAA
>NZ_JBLXDO010000014.1:0-100666 GCF_048263965.1 Ferrimonas sp.
ACGGATACCGGGACAGCGACTACTTCTTCCTGAAGATACGAGCCGCTTTTCCCGGTAATGCGCGATGAACCTTTTTTTATCCCAGCGCCAGTTGCACTCGATTGTTCTTCACTCTTACCGGGAAGGTGGCCAGGGAGACCTCCTGTTGTTCCAGGTTGCGCCCGCTGTGAAGGCAGTAGCGGCGCCGCTGGCCGGCGGCTTCCAGGGCCAGGGTTCGAGACTCCTCATCAACCTGGGCACGAAAGACCGAGTTGGCTTTACCCAGGGGGTCATGGTTGTCCAGGGCGAACAGTTGCCCGGAGCGCAGCAGGAACAGCGCCAGATGCTGATCCCGTACCAGGGCACACACCCCTTCGCCGGGATTGAGCTCCGACAGGGCACAGATATCCTGCCAGTCCGTGTGATAACGACTCATAACCCCTCCTTACCCTTCACATTTCGTCCATGTTAGTGGTTCGCCGTGACCCTAAGGTGACAAAGCAAGATGGGGGCCGGGCAGAAGGGTTACCACAGCCTAATTTAGTAAATCTTTAATAATCATGGCCTTATGTAGAAAAATCTGAGATTTTGGTCTGAGCAGAATCAATGCGGTCAACTGCTATACTGCGCGGCATTGGCGCACAGCGCCCTATTTTGGCGCGGCCATCCCATTGAAAAGGTGAAGATTGCGATGACTCAGCCAACCCCCCCAACCCTGCTTTGCTGCTGTCTGAGGCTGACGCAGCAGGATGTGGACGAGGTGATCCGTGCCGGCGCGACCACCGCCGACGAGGTGGCCAACGCCTGCGGTGCGGGCACAGGATGCGGCTCCTGCCGGTCGGAGATCAGCCAGCGCTGCCGCGTCCTCGCCGCTGACACCCCGGGTAATTCACAAAATAGATTGCGGCGATAACAATTGTTCGCTTTATTCGTTTTTGCGGCGGGACTATTCTGAACTCAATCGCCACACAGCGTGGCCCAAAAATTGAGATGAGAGGATCGCCATGAACAACACCAACCTGATTGGGCTGAACAGCCTGGGCGCCGAGCAACTGGCCGGTCAACTGAACGACCTGCTGGCCAACTACCAGATTCTGTATATGAACGTCCGCGGTTTTCACTGGAACATCAAGGGTGCCGACTTCTTCGAGCTGCACACCAAGTTTGAGGAGATCTACAACGTCCTGTTGGAGAAGGTGGATGAGATCGCCGAGCGGGTTCTGACCCTGGGACATCAGCCGCTGCACGCGTTTTCCGACTACCTGCAGCACAGCGAGATCCGCGAAGCGGTGCAGGTGAGCAGTGGCAGTGAAGGCATCGACCTGCTGCTCGACGGCTACAAGGTACTGATCGCCAAGCAGCGAAACATCCTGGAGGCCGCCGGTGAGCTGGGGGATGAAGGGACCGCGTCGCTGATGAGTGACTACCTGTCTCAGCAGGAGAAGGAGAGTTGGATGCTGGCAGCCTACCGCGGCCGCAGCGCCTGATAACTACAAGCCCAGCCAATCGGCTGGGCTTTTTACTGCCTGATGGTCAGAACAGCTCCATCAACTGTTGGTAGAGCTCGGCCTTGCGGGCATCCGAGGCAAAGCTGGCGTCGATGGCGTTGGCACTCAACTTCAGCCACTGCTCCTTGCTCAGGTTCAGGGCGTTTTGCACGTTCGCGTAATTTTCCAGCATATAGCCGCCGAAATACGCCGGATCGTCCGAATTCAGCGTGACTTTAAGATCCTTGTCCAGCAGGTCTTTCAGGTTGTGGTCTGCCATGGTGTCAAACACCCGCAGGCGGACGTTGGAGTTGGGGCACACCGTCAGCGGAATCTGATGCTCCGCCAGGTAGGTCACCAGCTCAGGATCCTGCAGGCAGGCCACACCATGATCGATACGCTGTACCTTGAGCAGCTCCAGCGCCTGCCAGATGTACTCCGCCGGGCCCTCCTCGCCGGCGTGGGCCACCAGCTTGTACCCCTGAGCCTGGGCGGCGGCGAAGGCCCGCTGGAATTTTTCCGGCGGATGACCCAGTTCGGAGGAATCCAGGCCGATGCCGAGGATCTTCTCCCTGAAGGGCTTTGCCTGCTCCAGGGTCGCCAGGGCGGACTCCTCACTGAGGTGGCGCAGGAAGCAGAGAATCAGGCCATGGCTTATCCCCAACTGCTGCTCACCCTTCTCCAGGGCCCGGGTCAACCCATTGATCACCGTTTCGAAGGGGATGCCCCGGTCGGTGTGGGTCTGGGGGTCAAAGAAGATCTCGACGTGTTCGACGTTCTGCTCGCGGCAGCGCTGCAGGTAGGCCCAGGTGAGGTCAAAAAAGTCCTGTTCGCTCTGCAGGACATTGGCGCCCTGGTAGTAGAGGTCCAGAAAGGACTGCAGATTGCTGAAGTCGTAAGCCTGGCGGAGGGCGTCCACGGAATCGTAGGGCAGGGTGATGTTGTTGCGTTGTGCCAGCCGAAACATCAGCTCGGGCTCCAGCGAGCCTTCGATGTGCATATGGAGTTCGACTTTGGGCAGGGCGTGGAGAAAATCGGTGGCCAGGGTCATAGGCATAATCTCTTTGTAGTCATTGTTAGGAGGTTATGCCCATCTAGTCTAACTCAAATCCCGTATTTGAGTTAGAAGTTATCTGGGGACTGGGCGCAGGGAGGCAAAAGTGAACTGGTTGAAACTCTTATTGGTTTCCGTGTGGCTGGGCGCCTGGCAAGCGGATGCCGGCTGCGAAGGTCCCCCCAGCTTTGAGTTTGATCAGCGCATTCCCAATGGTGAGCGGGCCAAGCTCAGCCGCTGGCTGGGGGAGGCGGCCTGGGCGGTGGCGGATCTGGCGGGGCAGCACCCGGCCCCCTGCGCCCGCATCCGGGTGTACGACGGTGGCCGCGGACGGGGGGCGGTACCCTGGGCCCAGATAGACCGCGGTGCCCGGGAAGGGATCCGCTTCTACGTGGATTACCGTTTGCCTCTCAATACCCTGCGGAGCGACTGGACCGCCATGCACGAATTCAGCCATCTGCTGATCCCCTTTCCCGGCAATGATCAACCCTGGTTCAGCGAAGGCTTGGCCAGCTATCTGCAATATCTGTTGATGGCCAGGGCGGACATCCTCTCCCCCGATGAGGCGATCAAACGGCTGGATCGGGGGTTTCGGCGAGGCGTCGACGATGACGCTCATGGCGACATCGCCTTGGAAACCCTCTCCCGGGAGATGTGGCGCCGTCACGCCTATCGGCGGGTGTACTGGAGCGGCGCCGCCTATTTCCTGGCGGTGGATACCGAACTCAGGCGACGGGGCAAGGGGTCCCTGACTCAGGTGCTGGGGCAGTTCGTCGCCTGCTGTCGTCAGCAGAATCGTCACTGGACGGTGGACAGCCTGGTGCAGGCGTTTGACCGTCTCAGTGGCACCACTTTGTTTACCGACACCAGGGCGATGATGATGCCTCAGACCAGATTTCCGGACCTCAGCCGCCCCTATGAGTACCTGGGGCTGGTGCGCACCGACGCCGGTCTGACCCTGAACTCCGGTTCCCCCTGGCGGGAGAGACGGCAGCGACTGGTGGCAGACGTGGCCCCTCCCGCCTTGTCGACATTGAGTCGTTAGGGTTCTCAGTCAACTATTTTTGAGGCGTCGGTCAGACATGAAAAAGAGGAGCTGAGCTCCCCTTGCTTCTCTCTTTCCCTGGGGCCTAGCTGAAGTAGGCCACCTGTTTGTCCAGGTTATCGGACAGCTGCTGCAGCTCGGCAGCACTGTCGGCGGTTTGCGCCGAGGTGTCGCGGGTCATGCGGTTAAGTTCGCTGACTGAGGTTGCATTGGCTGCGATCTCCTGGGATACCTGGGCTTGTTGCTCAGATGTGGCGGCCATGCTCTGTGCCATATCCGCAATGGCATTGATCTGACCGGTGATGTTGTGCAGCGCCCCTCCGGCCGCCAGGGCCTTCTCCTTCACCGACACACTGGTGTTCTGGCTGGCGTTCATCATGGACACCGCAGACTCGATGCGCTGCTGCAGCTGGCTGATGATGGAGACCACCTCCTGAACCGAGCTCTGAGTGCGGTGCGCCAGTTGGCGGACCTCGTCGGCCACCACCGCGAAGCCCCGGCCCTGCTCGCCGGCGCGGGCCGCTTCGATGGCGGCGTTCAGCGCCAGCAGGTTGGTCTGCTCGGCGATGGTGTCGATCATGGTGGTGACACTTTCTATGTTGCGGCTCTCTTCGTGCACCTGACGAATGGCGTCGGTGGAGTCGTTGAGCTGGTCGCTGAGGCCGTTGATATCCTGCTCCATGTCGGTGACCAGTACCGAGCCGGCATTGCTGTCCTGGTTGGCGGTCTGGACGCTGTGAGCCACCGCCTCCACCTGCTCGGCAACGGCGTTGGCGGAGGAGGCCATCTCTTCGATGGCGGTGGCCATCTGGTCCACCTGCTGCTGTTGCTGCTCAGACTGGCCCAGGTTGGACTGGGCATGCTCGGCCACCAGACGGGCGGCGGCGTTGGAGTCGTTACTGGTGGTTTTGATCTCGCCCACCAGTTGGTTCAGCTGCTTGGCCATCTGCCCCATGGCGAAGGTCAGCCGGGTGATCTCGTTGCGGCTGTCGCCATTGACCTGGGGAATGTCGATGCTGACCCGGCCTTCGCCCAGGGCGGCCATGCAGTCGCTGGCCTGACCCAGGGGGCGGAGGATCCGCTGCAGTACCCAGGTGACCACCACTATGGTGAACAGGCCCGCCAGTGAGGCCACCAGCACGATCGTGGTCAGCAGGGAACCGGTTTCTTTGGTGACCTCATCCAGGAAGGTGCCTCCGGACAGCACCCAGTTCCAGCCGGGCACCTTGGCAAACACCAGGTACTTTTCACCTGTGATGCCGTTGTAGATGTGAGGGTAGCGGACTACTCCGGTATCACCCTCGAACAGCTTCTGGAACGGCTTCTCTTCCGTGGCCAGCTCGATGATGTTCTTGGTCAGGTTCTCTTTCAGCGGGTGGTGAATGTACATCCCCCGTTTGGCTTCACTGTCATCGAAGACGATGGAGTAGCCGGTGTCACCCCACTGGATGGTGGCCAGGTTGTCGAACAGATCCTGGGATGCCTGATCCACAGGCAGACCCACGAAGGAGGCGCCAATCTGGGTGCCATTGTTACCCTCGATGGGGGCGTAATAGGTGAGGTATTGCTTACCGAACAGGGTGACCTTGTTGTAATAGCTGGTGCCACGACTCAGAGCCTGATAGGCGGCGCTGGTTTGGGTCAGTTCGGTGCCCACCACCCTATCGCCGTTGAGGTTGGTCAGGGAGGTGGAGAGGCGAACGTAGTCGTTGCCCTCTTTGACGAACACCGTTGCCACTGCACCGGTATCCCGGGTGAAGGCATCCACCAGACGATTGTCGCTGACCGGCTCGCCATAGACGCTGAGATCCCGCAGGGAGCGTCCTTTGAGCTCGATTCTGGAGGCAGCCGGTTGCAGACCATCCAGATATTGGTTCTGGAAGGCGGTTTCCAGCACTTTGGCTTCCTTCAGGTAGCCGTCAAAACTCTGTTTCAGAGTGGCACTCAGGGCCTGCACCTTGGATTGGTGCTCAGAGAGCGCCTTGTCCAGTAGGGTTTGATAACTCTCCCGGTAGACCAGATACCCGGTAAGAGAAAAGGCTATTACGATAAGAACAGTAATAATGGAGCAAAGCTGAAAGCCGATGCTTTTATTCTGTACATTGAGGGTGGACATATTATTTATCCGTAGTTAATGACGCCAGTTAAATAAAGCTAAAGATTTTCTGCCCCATGACCAGAATAGACTTGGTGTCAAAGAACGCCGATAGACCAGACCGTTGCGCTAGAAGCAGTCATCGTTGGGGAGCGCCATAAAATCAAAGGTATCAATGAGATGTCAATATGGCAGATCTCTGAAGATGGGGGATGTGTGACCGGTGAAGGAATTTCGAACAAAAGAGACAAAATCGCTAAAGACTCAGACTTTGAAAAGATTATCAAAATGCACAATATTGTGATTGGTCATTGGTTGCAATGAATCTAATAAGTGACCGACGTCATGATCGGCGATGGAAATATACCTAACTCCTGAGAGTTAATTTATCTAAACACAGACTCTTTGTCACCTTTCTAATTCATCTCCAATTTATAAACTGCGCAGTTGAATTGTAGTGGCTGGTGGTTAATGGCGTATAGTCGCCGAATCTTTGTTCGCAGTTACCTAACGAGAGGCCGGACGATGAAGGGGGCGACCTATAACCAACAGATGATATTTCAGAGCATAGTCCGGGGGGGCAGCATTCGAGGTGCGGCCCGCCAACTGACCGCTCCCAATAGGGAGGCGCTGTTTGCCTCGCCCGAGTACACCGAGCGTCACGGTTGTCCTACTTATCCTGATGAGTTTCAGCAATATATAGGCTGGTGCAGTATTGCTCTATCGCCTCCAACTGGCTGGAGCAAAGCTGGACCCCTATTCCGGCCTCTATCTCTAGTTCGTTCAGAACAGTCAGAAGGCCCGCCGGGTCAGGGGGCTGATCGATGTTCTGGTGGAGAGGGGCAAGCGGCTTTATGCGCCTGACCGGCTAGCTGATGACGTTCTGGGTCTCCAGTGCTTCGCTGATTGGGTGACTCCAGTGGCCCTCGGTGTCTGAAGCGAACTCCCAGTTCATCAACCCTCCCAGGTAGTGGGCTGCTTTCAGGGGCTGGACGAGCTCTTTCACTATGCGATCCACCGGAATGTAGCTGTTGGCCTGAGCATTGTGTCGGGTGACCGGCAGGCCCAGTATCGCCTTCTCTGCGCTCATTCCCGGCAGTTGGCAGTACCTCTGGTAGGACTCCAGTATCCGCAGAGGATCGCCGCTCCAGGGACGGTTGTTGTAAAACTGGATGTTCACCATATCGATGGCGCTGCCGGCCTGCTCTAACACCTTCAGGTAGCCACTCATGCCGTAGCCGGGCTCCAGGTAGGGGGGCTGGGGTGCGTGGGAGATCTGGTATCGGCCACTGGGCAGCTCGCGCCTCAGGGCCAGGGTCAGGTTAACCAGAAACTCGATGCCGTCATAGCCGGCCCGACCGACAAAGGCGGCGCTGTCTTCCCAGTCGATGTCGATGCCATCCAGCTCATTGTGGGTGACAAACTGGGCCAGGATGTAGGCCAGATAACTCTCCTGTCCCGCCAGCTGTCGGTAGGCGGCGCTGGTCATGGTGGCGCCGCCAAAACTGATCATCACCTTGATCCCCTGTTGCTGCAGCTGACGGACTGCCTGCTTGGTGCCCTGGGTGAGGATGGGCGGGGAAGATTGGGCGGCGATGGCCCCGGACAGCTCCAGGGTAAAGGGGCTGTGTTCGCTGCAGCTGAGGAACGCGAGAATGATGTGGGAGTAGGGGCGCTCGACCGCCCGCTGCAGTGGAATGGCGCCACTGGAGAAATAGCTGACCAGCTTGGGTTGGCTCATAACCTGTTCCTTGTGTTGCCGAGTCGAGGGCGGTTCCATGCCCAGTTGCAACTATAGGAGAGAGCCGGCGGTTATGCCAAAAAAGGTCTTTAAAAACAAAAGCCCCGCATGGCGGGGCTTGGCTGAGTGCGCTTGGGCTTACTCGATGTTCTGGATCTGCTCGCGCATCTGCTCAATCAGTACCTTGAGCTCCACCGCGGCGGCGGTGATGTCGGTGCTGATGGATTTGGAGGCCAGGGTGTTGGACTCGCGGTTGAACTCCTGCATCATGAAGTCCAGACGACGGCCACAGGCGCCGCCCTTCTTCAGCACCTTGCGGGTCTCGCTGACGTGGGTGTCCAGGCGGTCGATCTCCTCGGCCACGTCCATCTTCTGGGCCAGCAGAATCATCTCCTGCTCGATGCGGCCGGGATCCATGTCCTCTTTCACTTCCGCCAGGCGGTCGTTCAGCTTCTGGCGCTGCCACTCCATGATCTCCGGCATGCGGCTGCGGACAAAGGCGGCCTGCTCGGTCACCCCATCCAGGCGGTCGGTGATCATCTTCTCCAGGGCCTGGCCTTCGGAGCCGCGGGCCTCCAGGAACTGATCCACGGTGTCGTCGAACTTCTGCAGCAGCTCTTTGCCGATGGCGTCCATGTCACGTTCACTGGCTTCCAGAACGCCGGGCCAGCGCATCAGTTCCACCAGGTTCAGTTGGCCGATGCCGGCCATGGTGTGCAGGTGCTGAGCCTTCTCGATGAGCTGGGCCGCCAGTTGTTCGTTCATCTGAACCGTGTCGCCGGCGTTTTCGGTCAGCTCGAAGCGCAGGTTCACCTCCACCTTGCCTCGCGCCAGGCGCTTGCGCAGGCGCTCTCTCAGCATGGGCTCCAGGGAGCGAAACTGCTCGGGCAGTCTCAGGTAGGTTTCCAGGTAGCGCTGGTTAACGGAGCGGATCTCCCAGGAGGCGCTGCCCCAGTCAGCTTTAACGTCGCTGCGGGCATAGGCGGTCATGCTGTGGATCATTGGAAGTGGCCTTGTAAAGTGTCAGTGGTCCGATTATACCCACGAGCGAGGGGAGACGGCAAAGCCCCCGGAGATTCCAGGGGCTTAGGTTCATTGCCCTTGCTGTGGTTTGGGGGTGTCCAGCCAGCGGTGCTGGGTGGTGTCGGTCATCGCCACCCCGTGCTGCTCCAGTATGGAGAGGATCGACAGGTTCAGCTCCTCCGCCGCCTCCAGATACTCGGGAAAGGCGGTGGTCTGGATGTAGCTGAGCACATTGAGTTGCAGGGCATTGGGGCTAAATTTGTGGAAGCGAACCCTCAGCGGCGATTCATGGGTCATGGGGTGATCTTTCAGTACCTGGGTGATCTCGTCCATCACCCCGCGCAATTTGCTGGCGGGGGTGTCGTAGCGCAGGTTCAGCGCCGGGCTGTAGCGGATCTTCTCCCGTTCGGAGAAGTTTTCCAGTTGCAGGTCGACGAAGGTGGCGTTGGAGATGTGGATCACCGTCCGGTCGAGGGTGCGTACCCGGGTGTAGCGCAGGCCGATCTCCTCCACCACCCCCATCTGGGTGCCAAACTTGCAGAAGTTGCCCACCTTCACCGGGGAGGAGAGGTAGAGGGTGATGGCGCCGATCAGGTTCTCTACCGATTTCTGCGCCGCCAGTGCCACCGCCAGGCCGCCGATCCCCAGACCGGCCAGTATGGTGGTGGCCTTGAACCCCAGATTCTCCAGCCACATCAACAGACCGATGATGATGATCAGGATCTTGCCGATGGTGAACAGGGGTTTGAGCAACTGGGCGCCCTGATCCTTGCCCTTCTCCTGGAAGCTGCGGTTGAGCCGCTCCCGGGCCAACTCCATGCCGGAGACCATCACCCACACCAGCGCCAGGATCATCAGGGCATGGCCTTCGGCTATGGCCCTGGCTTCGATGGAGGGGCGCACCAGGGGGAAGGCTTCCCGCACCGCCAGCACCACAAACAACAGCCTCAGGGGGCCACTGATAAAGCATTGCAACTGGGCATTGTCCGGGTAATGCCTTCGCACCAGCCACTTGCTGATGGCAAACAGTGGCAGGCTGATGAGATAGGCGATGAGGAACATCAGCAGCACCGCCACAAACTGCCAGCTCTGCAGCCCCAGAATCTCAAATTCCGGCAGGTGGTCGCTGAGGTACTCCCCTATGGGGCCGTCGCCATACTGTTCGTAGAGGTTGGGGACCTCACCCAGGGTGGCGTTGGAGATTTTCCAGATGTACTGACCATCCCCCCGGGGAACCCTTTGCATATAGACACTGATCTGACGGGACCCTAAGGGGACGCGTCCCACCAGATCCCGGTAAGGGGGCAGGCCGTCGCCGGCGAGACCGTTTTTTGATTCGCTCAGGGTGTCCAGATCGACCCACAGGGTGCGGTTGAGGATCAGTTTGAACTCCTCGGCCAGCAGCGGCAGGGACAGTTCGGCCACCCCCCTGGGCAGGTTGCGGCCATCCAGATAGTGGGCGGCTCGTTCGAAGTCGTTGTGGCGCAGGGCGTGCAGCAGCCCCTCCATGGAGGAACGGGGGGAGCCCCGCTCATACTCGTCCACTATGGTGGGCTCCGGAGCAGGCTTGTCCGGCGCCGTTTCCTCGGTTTCTGCAGGGGTTTCCTGCTCCATCATATTCTTCAGCGTCGGGGGTTCGGCCTGCAGGCTCAGAGGCAGCAGCAGGCAGAGCAACAGCAATCCATGTCCAAGTCGCATCATCATCGTCTGTTTTTTGCTCGGGCTATGGTTCAGTTATATCAGATAATGCTGGTTAAACAACCAACTCCACCCGGCTGGAGAGAGCCTCGCGTCCAGGGGGCCGGATCGGTATAATGTGCCGCACATTTTCAGAGCCAAGGCACTATTCATGCGTCCAGACAACCGAGCCCCCAACCAGACTCGTCCCATTACCCTGACCCGTAACTACACCCGTTATGCGGAAGGGTCCGTACTGGTGGAGTTCGGCCACACCAAGGTGCTGTGTAATGCCACCGTCGAAGAGGGCGTGCCCCGCTTCCTCAAGGGTAAGGGTCAGGGCTGGGTCACCGCCGAGTACAGCATGCTGCCTCGCGCCACCCACAGCCGCAGCGGCCGGGAAGCGGCCCGCGGTAAGCAGGGTGGCCGCACCCTGGAGATTCAGCGCCTGATCGCCCGCTCCCTGCGTGCGGCGGTGGACCTGGAGAAGCTGGGTGAATACACCATCACCGTGGATTGTGATGTGATCCAGGCCGATGGTGGCACCCGTACCGCCTCCATCACCGGCGCCTGCGTGGCCCTGGTGGATGCCCTTAATGGCCTGCAGCGTGACAAGAAGCTCACCGTGGATCCCCTGAAGTTCATGGTAGCCGCGGTGTCCGTGGGCGTGGTGGATGGCCAGGCGGTGTGCGATCTGGAGTACGTGGAAGACTCCGCCGCCGAAACAGACATGAATGTGGTGATGGCGGAGGATGGCCGCATGATCGAGGTGCAGGGCACCGCCGAGGGCGAACCCTTCACCCACGAGGAGCTGCTGGAGATGCTGGCGCTGGCCAAGTCGGGGATCCACGACATCGTCGAGGCCCAGAAGGCGGCGTTGGCCGAAGGATAACTGTTTTATTGAAGGCGACTGAGAGGTCGCCTTTTTTGTACCCACACGAGAATAAGGTCGGAATAGAGTGAAAGCTTACCAACGTGAATTTATCGAGTTTGCCCTGGAACGTAACGTGCTGCGTTTTGGCGAGTTTACTTTGAAATCTGGCCGCAAGAGCCCCTACTTCTTCAACGCGGGCCTGTTCAATACCGGTGGCGACCTGGCGCGCCTGGGTCGCTTCTACGCGGCGGCGCTGGCGGACTCCGGCATCGAGTATGACCTGCTGTTCGGCCCCGCCTACAAGGGGATCCCCATCGCCACCACCACTGCGGTGGCCCTGGCGGATCATCACGGCACCGACAAGCCCTACTGCTTCAACCGCAAGGAGAAGAAGGATCATGGCGAAGGCGGCAACCTGGTGGGTGCCGAATTGGCCGGCCGGGTGATGCTGGTGGATGACGTGATCACCGCAGGTACCGCCATCCGTGAGTCCATGGAGATCATCCAGGCCAATGACGCCTCCCTGGCCGGGGTGCTGATCGCCCTGGACCGTCAGGAGAAGGGCAAGGGCGAGCTGTCTGCCATCCAGGAGGTGGAGCGGGATTACGGCTGCTCCATCATCGCCATCGTCACCCTGGGGGATCTCATCGCCTATCTGCAGGAGCAGCCGGGTCGTGAACAGGAGCTGGAACAGGTGAGCGCCTACCGCGCCCAGTACGGCATCTAAGCCTCAGGCTTTTCCGAAGTTCAACGAAAAACGGCGCCAGATGGCGCCGCTTTTGTCTCATTTCGCGACCGTTTAGCTTTGCAGCAGCTGGCGCTGGATGAAGGCCCACTGCTCGCTGAAGCGCTCGGTGGGCAGCACCTTGAACTCGCTGCGCACGTACTGGGCGATGCGACCCTCGGCGTAGGAGAGCAGCAGGTTGGCCAGCATCCCCTCCTCCAGGTAGAAGCCGGAGCCTTCGCGAATCGCTTTCTCTCTCAGGGCCTGCTTGAGGTTGGTCTCGATGCGGGCGAACAGCTTGTTCATCCGCTCACGCAGACGCTGCTGTTCCCCGGTGAGGGCGTCGCCGGTCAGCAGTCGGGTGATCCCCGGGTTGCGCTCGGCGAAGGTCAGCAGCAGCTGCAGGATCAGCTGGCAGCGCACCATGGTGTCCTCCTCCTCCTCCATGATCAGGTTGATCCTGGAGAGCAGGGCGTTTTCGATGAACTCGATGAGCCCCTCGAACATCCGCGCCTTGGAGGGGAAGTGACGATACAGGGCCGCTTCGGACACGCCCACTTCGGCGGCCAGCTTGGAGATGGTGATCCGCTCTCCGGGGGAGGTCTCCAGCATCTTGGCCAGGGACTGCAGGATCTGCTCGCGACGGTTGCTTTTGTTGTTACTGCTCATGGTCGTGACTCCGGAGTTACTTGGTACCGGAGTGGCCGAAACCGCCTTCGCCGCGCTCGCTGGCGTCGAAGGACTCGACCTGGGTAAAGGCGGCCTGGACCACGGGCAGGAACACCAGCTGAGCCACGCGCTCACCGGGCTCGATGGTGACGGTCTGGCTGCT
Organism: Ferrimonas sp.; assembly: GCF_048263965.1. Classification (NCBI taxonomy): domain Bacteria; kingdom Pseudomonadati; phylum Pseudomonadota; class Gammaproteobacteria; order Alteromonadales; family Ferrimonadaceae; genus Ferrimonas; species Ferrimonas sp. Next base: position 12,532 of record NZ_JBLXDO010000014.1, read on the forward strand.
GCGGTTCCACAGGGAGCACATCAGTGGCCCCTGGTAGTCGGAATCGATCAGACCCACCAGGTTGCCCAGGACGATCCCCTTCTTATGGCCCATGCCGGAGCGGGGCAGGATGGTGGCGGCCAGGCTGGCGTCGCCGATGTGGATCGCCATGCCGGTGGGCACCAGCTGGCTCTGGCCGGGCTCCAGCACCAGAGGCTCATCCACCATGGCGCGCAGATCCATGCCGGCAGACCCCGGGGTGGCGTACTCGGGCAGGGGCCACTCGCTGCCCAGGCGGGCGTCCAGAATTTTAAGCTCGATGGGTGTTTTCATTCTTGTCTCTTAGTTCGTCAGTTTCTCTGCGATGGTCAGCAGCAGTGCCTCAGCCTGGGTGGCCTTGTCGCTGTGGCCCAAATCCTTGCTGCCTCCGGGCCAGTACAGGGTCAGGGCATTGCTGTCCGCATTGAACCCCTGGCCAGGCTTGGAGACGTCATTGGCGGCGATCATGTCCAGCTTCTTGCGGGCCAGCTTATCCAGGGCGTAGTGCTCCACATCCCGGGTTTCGGCGGCGAAGCCGACAGTGAACGGTCGCTTACTGTGGCCGGCTACTGTAGCAAGGATGTCCGGGTTACGCACCATCTCAATGGTCAGAGTTTCCTGGGACTTTTTGATCTTGTCCGAGGCGGCGCTCACCGGGCGGTAATCGGCCACGGCGGCGCAGCCGATGAAGATCTCATGGTGCTCCACCTCGGCCATTACCGCGTCCAGCATCTGCTGGGCGGAGTCCACGTCGATGCGGGTGACGCCGGCCGGGGTGGCCAGGTTGACCGGGCCGCTGACCAGGGTCACTTCGGCCCCGAGGCGGGCGGCCTGCTGGGCCAGGGCGAAGCCCATCTTGCCGGAGCTGTGGTTGGAGAGATAACGCACCGGATCCAGGGCTTCCCGGGTGGGACCGGCGGTGAGCAGCAGCTTCCTGCCGGCCAGGGGGCCGGGCTCGGCGTCCGCCTGGGCGGCAGCCAGGGAGAGGGCGGTGATCTCTTCCGGTTCAGGCATACGGCCGGGGCCCACTTCGCCACAGGCCTGGTCGCCGCTGGCCGGGCCCCAGAGAGTGACGCCACGGCTCTTCAGGGTGGCGAGGTTGGCCTGGGTGGCCTGGGCCAGATACATCACCTGATTCATCGCCGGGCAGACCCGAATCGGGGCCTCGGTGGCCAGGCAGACCGCAGTGATCAGCTCATCCGCCATGCCGCTGGCCATACGGGCGATGAAGTTGGCGCTGGCGGGGGCGATGATCACCTCATCGGCCCAGCGGGCCAGTTCGATGTGGCCCATCCCCAGTTCGGCGGCCGGATCCAGCAGATCATGGGCCACGGCGTGGCCGGAGACCGCCTGCAGAGACATGGGAGTCACAAACGCCTTGGCGCCGCCACTGAGGACGACGCGGACGTCGGCGCCGGTCTCCTTGAGGCGGCGAACCAGGATGGGGGCCTTGTAGGCGGCGATGCCACCGGAGATCCCCAGCACGATATTTCGGGTGATTTTGCTCATGGCCATTGGTCGTTTTCTGAGAGTGGCGCCTAAGATAACACATGGCGGACCGGGTCGGTGACGACCGGGTCACTAACTGCAGCAGCATCAGGGAGGGAACCCTATGGCAATTGGAGACTGGCCTGCATCGGAGCGGCCAAGGGAGCGGCTGATGGAACGCGGGGCCCAGGCCCTCAGCGATGCGGAGTTGCTGGCGATCTTTCTGCGCACCGGCCACAGCGGCGTCAGTGCGGTGGAGCTGGCCAGGCAGGCCCTGGGTCGGGCGGGCAGCCTTAACGCCCTGCTGGGAATGACCCCAGACAGCTTCACCGCCATCCACGGCATGGGGCCGGCCAAGTACGTGCAGTTGCAGGCGGCCAGGGAATTGGGACGACGTTGCCTGGGGGAGCGCAGTCAGGCCAGAAGCGCCCTCAACAGCCCTCACGCCGCCCGGGATTATCTGCAGGCGACCCTGGGTCATCGCCACCATGAGGTGTTTGCCATGCTGTTGCTCGACAGTCAGCACAGAGTAGTGGAACTTACCGAGCTGTTTCGTGGTACCATAGACGCCGCTAACGTGTACCCCCGGGAAGTGGTGAAGACGGTGTTGTCTGCCAATGCCGCCGCGGTGATCCTGGCCCATAACCATCCCAGCGGGGTGAGTGAGCCCAGCCAGGCCGATCGCGCCATCACCAAACGGATACAGAATGCCTTGGCACTGATCGACGTATCGGTGCTTGATCACTTGGTCATCGGCCACGGTGAGTGTTGCTCATTTGCCGAAAGAGGATGGCTATAAGCTCAGTTTGCTTGATCTTTGCTTCTTTATCTTGTATAAAATGCGCCCTTCGTGTGCCTCGGGCGACGGCCATACGAGGTACAATGATGCTCGAGCAATATTTTGGAGACTGAAATGTCTAAAGTATGTCAAGTTACCGGCAAGCGTCCGGTAACCGGGAACAACGTTTCCCACGCAAAAAACCACACTAAGCGTCGTTTCCTGCCCAACCTGCAGACCCACCGTTTCTGGGTTGAAGGCGAGAAGCGCTTTGTGAAGCTGCGCGTATCCACCAAAGGTATGCGTATCATTGATAAGAAGGGTATCGATGTAGTTCTGGCTGAACTGCGTGCCCGCGGTGAGAAGGTTTAAGGAGATAAATCATGGCAGCTAAAGGTGGTCGTGAGAAGATCCGTCTGGTATCCACTGCTGGTACTGGTCACTTCTATACTACTGACAAGAACAAGCGCAACATGCCTGAAAAGTTCGAAATCAAAAAGTTCGATCCTAAGGTACGTCAGCACGTTCTGTACAAGGAAGCCAAGATCAAGTAATTGATCGGCACCTTGAGAAAACCCGGCATCTGCCGGGTTTTTTTATGCCCGCCAAAAACCTACAATCGAATTTAATACTGGCTACCCCGAGGCCCGTCATGGCCAAACGACGCACCTGGAACAACGCGCTGATCATCGCCCTCTCCCTGTTTGGCATGCTGTTGCTCTATGTCACCAGTCTGGTGAGCCCCAAGTCCAGCAGCTACCCGCTGTTGCCCGAGGGCAGCAGCATCGAGGCCCTGGTGTTCCAGGAGCTGGTGGTGCGCCGTGACGGCGATGGCTGGCGCTCTGCGCCAGCGCTGGAGGTGAAGCGGCTTGATGGGCTGATGGCTCTGTGGAGCGACGCCCGGCTGCTGCCCATCAACGCGCCCGAGCCTCTGCCCAGGGGACCGGTACAGGTGGATCTCTACCTGGACAACGGCGAGGCGCCGGTGACCGTGCTGCTCTATCCGGAGCTGGGTTATCTGAAGCTGCTGGGGCAGGAGCAGTGGTGGAAGCTGTTGTCCGCCGAGGGAGAGGCGTTGCTGAACCGGGAAGGGAAGGATGCCTGAGCTGCCGGAGGTTGAGGTCACCCGTCAGGGAGTGACCCCCCACCTGATGGGGCGCACCGTGGCCAGGGTGGTGGTGCGCCAGCCCAAGCTGCGCTGGCCGGTGCCGCCGGAGATTTTGCAGCTGGAGGGTCAGGTGATCACCGGTGTCAGCCGCCGGGCCAAGTACCTGCTGGTGGAGAGCCAGGCCGGGGTGCTGATCCTGCACCTGGGGATGTCCGGCAGTCTGAGGGTGTTGTCGCCGGCCCCGCCGCCGGAGAAACACGATCACCTGGACATCGAGCTGGACAGTGGTGCCGTTCTGCGTCTGAACGACCCCAGGCGCTTCGGCGCCGCCCTGTGGTGGACTCTGCCCTTGGAGGCGCACCCCCTCATCGCCAAATTGGGCCCTGAACCGCTCTCTACGGCCTTCAATGCCCAACACCTGGCAAACTGCCTTAAGGGACGCACCAAGGCGGTGAAACTGGCGCTGATGGACAATCACGTGGTGGTGGGGGTCGGTAACATCTACGCCAACGAGGCGTTGTTCGGTGCCGGCATCGATCCCCGCAAGCCCGGGGGAGAACTCAAACCGGCGGCCATCGAGCGGTTGGTGGCCGAGGTGAAGGGGGTACTGAACCGGGCGATCACCCAGGGGGGCACCACCCTGAAAGATTTCACCCAGGCCGATGGCAAGCCCGGCTACTTTGCCCAGGAGCTGCTGGTGTATGGCAAAGGGGGCCAGCCCTGTCCGGTGTGTGCCAATGAGCTGAAAACGGTGAAGCTGGGACAGCGCACCACCACCTACTGCCCCAGTTGTCAGCGCTGAGCGCTGGCACCTTGAATTATTGGCGGCTGGCCATCTCCTCGGCCACCGCCTGCTCCACGATGGGGTGGAGGAAGTTGCTGACGTCGCCGCCGTGGAAGGCCACATCCTTCACCAGGGAGGAGGAGATGAAGGTGTACTCCTGGGCCGGGGTCAGGAAGATGGTCTCCATCTCCGGATGCAGGTGGCGATTCATCCCCGCCAGCTGAAACTCGTATTCGAAATCCGCCACCGCCCGCAGGCCGCGGATCAGCACATCGGCGTTCTGATCCTTGGCAAAGTCCACCAACAGTCCGGTGAACCCCTGAATCTCCACGTTGTCCATGTCGGCAGTGATCGCCTGAGCCAAATCTACCCGTTTTTCCAGGTCAAACAGCGGTCGTTTGCTGGCGCTGGCGGCGATGCCCACCACCACCTTGTCAAACAGCTTGGCGCTGCGTTTGATCAGGTCCAGGTGGCCATTGGTGATGGGGTCGAAGGTTCCGGGATAGATGGCAATTCGTTTCATAGGTATTCAAGTGGAAAGGATTGAAATATTGATGCTAAGTCAATTGACGCCGGAGATCACCCCGGGACGGGAAAAATCGACTCGGGTCAGGGCGGCGAAGATCACCTTGGGCACCGTGCCATTGGTGCGGAAAACTTGGGCAGGGTATACTGCCCCCAGTTGAATTTGGCCCCCCTCCGGCATGGCGTCGGCGCTGCGGTGGCCCCGAACAGAGGTTTGGACAGAGATCATGATTATTGTGACCGGTGGAGCCGGGTTTATTGGCAGCAACCTGGTGAAGATGCTCAACAACCAGGGACGTACCGACATCCTGGTGGTGGACGAGCTGGAAGATGGCACCAAGTTCGTCAACCTGGCGGACTGTGATATTGCCGATTATCTGGAGAAGGATCGTTTCCTGGATCTGATGAAGGCGGGACACGACTTCGGTGACGTGGAAGCGGTATTCCATGAAGGCGCCTGCTCCTCCACCACAGAGTGGAACGGCCGCTACATGATGGAGAACAACTACGAGTACTCCAAGGTGCTGCTGCACTACTGCCTGGATCGCAAGATCCCCTTCCTCTACGCCTCCTCTGCCTCGGTGTATGGCATGGGACCGGTGTTCAAGGAGGATCGTGCCCACGAGAAGCCTCTGAACGTCTACGGTTTCTCCAAGTTCCAGTTCGATCAGTATGTGCGCCGGTTGCTGCCCACCTTCGAAAGCCAGGTGGTGGGATTCCGCTACTTCAACGTCTACGGTCCCCGCGAGCAGCATAAGGGCGGCATGGCCAGCGTGGCCTTCCACCTCAACACCCAGATCCACAAGGGCGAGAACCCCAAACTGTTCGGCGCCTACGACGGCTACGAGGCCGGCGGCCAGACCCGTGACTTCATCTACGTCGGCGATGTGTGCCAGGTGAACCTGTGGGCCTGGCAGGAGAAGGCCGAGTCCGGCATCTACAACCTGGGCACCGGCGCCGCCGAGCCCTTCCAGGCGGTGGCCGATGCGGTGATCGACTTCCATGGCAAGGGCCAGGTGGAGTACATCGACTTCCCCGACAAGCTGAAGGGCCGTTACCAGAGCTTCACCGAAGCGGACATGGCCAAGTTGCGCGCGGCCGGTTACGACCGTCCCTTCAAGACCGTGGCCCAGGGCGTGGCTGAGTACCTGGCCTGGCTGAACCAGTAGGACGGCGTTGATGAAATATCTGGTAGTGGGGCCCGCCTGGATTGGCGACATGGTGATGGCCCACAGCCTGCTGCGCCAGTTGCGTAAGCAGGATCCCGAGGCGGTGATCGACGTGCTCGCCCCCACCTTCTCCCTGCCCGTGGTGCGGCGGATGGCCGAGGTGAACGAAGCGCTGGACCTGCCGTTCAAGCATGGTGAAACCGCTCTGGGCCCCAGGGCGCAGCTGGGCCGCAGCCTCAAGGGCCGCGGCTACGACAAGGCGATCGTTCTGCCCCGCTCCTTCAAGACCGCGGTCACCCCTTTCTTTGCCGGCATTCCCGAGCGGGTGGGTTTCAGCGGTGAGCTGCGCAGCTGGATCCTGACCGATGCCAGAAAGCGCCTGCCCCGGGAGATCGATGGACGCATCGCCGACCAGACGGTGACCCGCTTTATTTCCCTCGGCCTGACCGCCGAGCAGGCACGTCAGCCCATCGAGGTGCTTAACCCGGTTCTGGACATAGACCAGGACAATCGTGACCAGGTGGTGGCCAAGTTGGGGCTGGACCTCAGTCGCCCGGTGGTCTGTCTCTGTCCCGGTGCCGAGTACGGCCCGGCCAAGCAGTGGCCCCTGGAGCGTCACGCCGAGCTGGCCCGGACCCTGGTGGACAAGGGCTACCAGGTATGGGTGATCGGCTCGCCCAAGGAGGCCGCCGCCGGTGACACCATCGCCGCCGCTGACAGCCCCCACATCCTCAACCTCTGTGGCAAGACCCAACTGGTGGACGCCATCGACCTGTTCAGCCTGGCCTCGTCCGTGGTCAGTCATGACTCGGGCCTGATGCACGTGGCCGCCGCCACCGGGGTGAAAACCATCGGCATCTACGGCTCCTCCAGCGCCGAGTTTACCCCGCCCCTGAGTGACCGGGCGGTGGTGGTGTCGGTGCCCACAGAGTGCGCCCCCTGCTTCAAGCGGGAGTGCCCCTATGGCCACTACAAGTGTCTGACTGGCATCAGTGTCGACCAGGTGCTTGAGGCGGTGGAGAACCCAGCATGAGCCGCAGCGTACGCCTGGCCTGTGCCATGATCACCAAGAACGCCGGCCCCCGCTTCGCCCAGGTGTTGGAGAGCGTCAACTGGGTGGATGAGATCGTCATCCTCGACAGTGGCAGCACCGACACCACCCTGGAGCTGGCGGAGCAGGCGGGTGCCAGGGTGTTTCACAGCAGTGACTGGCCCGGCTTCGGCCCTCAGCGTCAGCGGGCCCAGGAGCATGTGACCGCCGACTGGATTCTGTGGCTGGACACCGATGAGGTGGTCACCCCACAGCTGCGCACCTCCATCGAAGCGGTGCTGGCGGACCCGGATCCTCAACTTGCCTACCGGGTGAACCGGCTGAGTGACTTCTTTGGCCGCTTCATCCGCCGCAGTGGCTGGTACCCGGATGCGGTGGTGCGGCTGCACGCCCGGGAGAGCTATCGCTACAACGATGCCATGGTCCATGAGGCGGTGGCGGCGCCAAAGGAGAAGGTGCGCGCCCTCAAAGGGGATCTGCTCCACTACACCTCGGACGATTTTCAGGGCTACATGGGCAAGTCCCTGAACTACGCTACTGCCTGGGCACAGGCGCGTCATGCCAAGGGCAAGCGCACCAGCGTGGCGGGGATCGTCGGCAGCAGTCTGTGGTGCTTTATTCGCAAGTACCTGTTGCAGCTGGGGTGCCTGGAGGGGCGCCACGGCCTGCTGTTGGCGCTGCAATCCAGCCACTACGTGTTCAACAAATATTTCGCCCTGTGGGTGATGCAGAACCGCCGCTGAGGTGGAGAGCAAAAGCAGAAAGGCGCCCTGGGGCGCCTTTCTTGTCTCTGGAGGTTAGCGGCCCAACAGTCGCTCGAAGTAGGCCTTGGTCTGCTGGGCAGACTGGTCGGTGTGGAAGTGCGCCTCGATGCGCTCTTTGGCCAAGCTGCCCATCTTCAGGGTCTGCTCAGGGCGTTGCCACAGGGTCTGCATCGCCTGGGCCAGGCCGGCGTCGTCGCCGGGTTGCACCACCAGGCCGCTCTCGCCATCGACGATCAGCTCGGCGCTGCCGCCGGTGTCGGAGACGATGGGGGCCACCCCATACACCATGGCTTCAATGACGGTCTTGGGCAGGCCCTCCCGTTTGGTGGAGGGCAGGATGGAGGCGCTGCAGGAGGCGATCAGCGCCGGGGCGTCGGTGCGGAAGCCCGCCAGGTGGATGCGGTCTTTCATTGGGCTGGCATCGATGAGGGCACGAACTTCGTCGGTGTCCATGCCACCGCCCACCAGCAGCAGATGGATGTTGCTGTCCGCCGGCAGGTGATGGGTGGCTGCCAGCAGTACCGGCAGACCCTTGCGGGGGCGGGCGTTGGCCACACAGCCGAAGGTGAAGGCGTCCTTGGGCACCCCAAACTGACTCAGGTCCGCCGGGGTATCCTGATACCACTCCAGGCTGTGACCCTTGTAGACGGTGGCCACGTTGTCCGGGTTGATCCAGACGTGGTTGCGCAGGTCGTCGCGGACCGCATTGGCCACACACAGGATGCCATCCAGGCGCGGGTGCAGGTGGGTCAGGTAGCTGCTGGGATCCCAGCGGCTGATGTTGCCGGTCTGACCCCGGTAGCTGACCATCTTGACGTCCAGGCCGATGGCGGCAAACAGGCCGTTGGTGATCGCCTTGTTGTTGAACATGTAGACGGCGTCGTAGCCGCCCTGCTTCAGCTCCTGGCGAATCCGCTTGACGGCGCTCCACTGGAACTTCTTCTTGGGGTGGAAGTCGATCACCTTAACCCCGTTTTCCCGGAACCTGGGCACATAATCCGCGTCTCCCTGGGTCATCAGGGTGACGTCCACCCCCAGCTTGGCCATGCCAATGAAGATCTCCGCTTCGGGACGCACGCTGTTCCAGGTGTCCTTGTAGGAGCTGATGATAAGGAGTTTGAATGACATGGAGTTACCTTGGCTTAGGGGTGGAGAAGGGCGCATTATACCAATGAAAATGAGCAGGGTAGAGGGAGATTAATGAATGTTGACTGAACCTGGAATCAGGGAGCATGGGATCGGCTGAAGATACCGTGGTACACTTTTCCTCTTTTCCCGTCACCATTCGAGTCTGCCGTGTATTTAGAGTACTGTCACAGTAAGCTGGGTAACTTTGGGGATGATCTCAATCCGTGGATGTTCCCCAAACTGATGCCCAAAGCCTTTGAAGATGAATCCGACAAGGTCGCCTTCCTGGGAATCGGAACCATTCTGGACCAGAAGCGCATCGATCGAAGCAATCTCAACGCCAATCGAGCCAATATCGTCTTCAGCTCAGGCGCGGGCTTTGGCACGCCTCCGGCCATCAACGACAGCTGGCACATCTACTGTGTCCGGGGCGAGCACACCGCCCGTCAACTGGGGGTGGACGCTTCCAAGGTGATCGCCGACGGCGCCTACCTGCTGCGCAACCTGGTGGAGTACCGCAACCCGGTCAAGAAGCACAAGATCGCCTTTATTCCTCACCACAGCAGTGAGGATTTTGCGGATTGGCAGGCGATCTGCGACCAGTGCGGCATCAAGATGATCACCGCCCGTCAGCCCGTGGACAGCTTCCTGGAGGAGCTGCTGGCTTCCGAGCTGGTGATCACCGAAGCGATGCACGGTGCCATTGTCTCCGATGCCCTGAGGGTGCCCTGGGTACCGGTGAGCTTCAGCCCCAAGTTTATGCCGGAGAAGTGGCGCGACTTTACCCGGGCGCTGAAGATGGATCTGGAGGTAACCCCTCTGCCCTTCGTGGCCCACTATCCCCTGAATCTGGGGCAGAGTGTGGAGCACGGCTTCAAGCGAGGCATGAGCAAGCTGGGTGTGGGGCCCAGCAAGTGGGCGCGTCTGCCCAATGCCTACACCAAGGCGACGCCAGCCCAGATTGATGGGCTGTGTGAGGCGATCATGGCGGTCAGCCGCGACGGCAAGGTGCATCAGAGCAGCGATGCCGTGGTCGAGGAGGTGACCGAGCGTCTGGCCCAGTGCCTCGACGGTTTGTACGCGGACTTCCTGGCAGGCAAGTTCCACAAATAATGACTGTGCCGGCTCGCCGGCATGTTAGTGAACGACGGGAATTGAAGATGCATATTTGCCATGTAAACCTGGCAAAAGGGTTCAGCGGCGGCGAACGCCAGACCCTGAACCTGATCCGCACCCTGGCCCGCCGGGGAGAGGTGCGTCAGAGTGCGGTGATCCGGGCAGACTCGCCGCTGAATCAGCACCTGGCAGACCTGGATGTCACCATCATCCACATCAATCATCACCTGACCGGCCACCTGCGGCGGCGCCTGCCCAAGGGGACGTTGCTGCACGCCCATGACGGCAAGGCGGTCTACTGGTGTGCCCTGCAGAACCTGCTGCACGGCAACCCCTATGTGATCACCCGCCGGGTGGACAATCCACTCAAGTCCAATCGTTTGACCCGAATGGGCTACAGCCGGGCTCAGAGGGTGGTGTGCCTGAGTCGGGCCATTGCCGCCCAGGTTGCCAAACTCTCCGGCGAGATTGCCACCAGCATCATCCCCAGCAGTTACTCGGCGTTTGAAGCTGATGCTGATAAGGTGGCCGACATTCGCCGCCAATTCCCCGAGAAAGTGATTGTTGGCCAGGTGGGCAAGCTGATCCATCACAAGGGTTACCAGCTGACCATAGAGGCGGCATCGCGCCTGGGCAGCAGCCACCCGCAGATGCAGTTTATCTTCCTGGGAGCCGGCGCTGATGAGCAGGAGCTCAAGGCCCAGGCTAAGGGGCTGGACAATGTGCGTTTCCTGGGGCATCAGGCGGAGGTGGGTCACTACCTGGCGGCGATGGATCTCATGGTGTTCCCCTCCCTCAACGAGGGACTGGGTTCCACCGTGCTGGAAGCCTGGCAACATGGTACCCCGGTGATTGGCAGTGATGCCGGCGGCATTCCGGATATGATTGAAGATGGGGTGACCGGCCTACTGGTGCCCGCCGGTGACAGCCAGGCCCTGGAACAGGCCATAGTGCGCCTCGCCGGTGACGCCGAATTGCAAACCAGGCTGGCCTCTGGTGCCAAGACGCGGTTGGCGGATTTTACCCCCCAGAGTGTGGCCCAGCGCTACCAGGCCCTGTATCACGAGCTGTTGAGCTAAGTTTCGATTTGAGTCCGCCGGAGTGGGCGGGCCCTTAACCCGGTCAGGGATGGCCAAGACTAAAGGACTGCGTTATGAAGCAGAGTATTCTTCGAGAGCTGACTGAAGCGGCTCAGGTGCTGGACGGCTTCCTCAACGATGAGGCCCAACTGGCGGCCATTGAAGCGGCGGCCCGACTGATTGCCGACTCCCTCAAGCTGGAGGGTAAGGTGATCTCCTGCGGTAACGGTGGCTCCCACTGTGATGCCATGCACTTTGCCGAAGAGCTGACCGGCCGCTATCGCGACAACCGCCCCGCCTATGGCGCAATCGCCGTGTCCGACCCCAGCCACCTCTCCTGCGTCAGCAACGACTACGGCTACGAGCATGTGTTCTCCCGCTTCATCGAAGGGGTGGGGCGCAAAGGGGACGTGCTGTTCGGCATCAGCACCAGCGGCAACTCTCAGAATATCCTTAACGCCATCGAGGCGGCCCAGTCCCAGGGAATGAAGACCGTGGTGCTCACCGGCAAGGATGGCGGCAAGATGGCCAACCTGGCGGACGTGGAGATCCGGGTGCCTCACTTCGGTTATGCCGACCGTATTCAGGAGGTGCACATCAAGGTGATTCACATCCTGATCATGCTCATCGAGGAGCAGATGGCGGGCTGAGCTCCGCTTTAAAAACAAAAAAAGAGGCGCCTTGGCGCCTCTTTCTGTTTTCTGGTAAGGAGATCAATTGCTGTTGATCTTCTTGATGATCTCCGTGGTGGAGACCCCATCTTCGAAGCCGAGGATCTTCACTTCACCACCGTTGGCGATCACCTCTTTGTGGCCGGCGATCTGCTCCACCTGATAGTCGCCCCCCTTGACCAGCAGGTCGGGTAGGACTTCGGCGATCAGCCGCTGCGGGGTGTCCTCACCGAAGGGCACCACCCAGTCCACGGCGCCCAGAGCGGACAGCACGCTCATGCGGCGTTCCAGGTTGTTCACCGGGCGGGCCTCCCCCTTGAGGCGTTTGACCGAGTCATCGCTGTTGACCGCCACAATCAGGCGATCCCCCAGCTTGCGGGCCTGCATCAGGTAGCTGACGTGGCCGGCGTGGAGGATGTCGAAACAGCCGTTGGTCATCACCACCTTCTCCCCCCGCGCCTTGGCATCGGCCACCGCGTACAGCAGCTGGCTCTCGCTCATCACGCCGAAGCCGCTCTCGTCGTGCATTGAGGCCACCATGGAGGCCAGCTCCACGGCAGAGATGGTGGAGGTGCCGCGTTTGCCCACCACCACGGAGGCGGCGGCGTTGGCCAGGGCACAGGCCTGGGCCAGATCGCTGCCCGCGGCCAGGGAGGCGGCCAGGGTGCCGATCACCGTGTCACCGGCGCCGGTCACATCATAGACTTCCCGGGCCATAGCGGGCAGGTGCAGCTCCTGCTGACCAGGGCGAAGCAGGGTCATCCCCTTCTCGGAGCGGGTTACCAGCAGGCCGTCGAACTCAAACCGTTCGATCAGGGCCAGCCCCTTGGCCACCAGGTCTGCTTCGTCGGTCACCTTGCCGACAACGGCTTCAAACTCGCCCATGTTGGGGGTGAGCAGGGTGGCGCCGCGGTATTTCTCGAAATCGGTGCCCTTGGGATCCACCAGGCTGGGAACCCCGGCCTTGCGGGCCAGACGCAGAATCTCCTGGACGTCAGAGAGGGCGCCCTTGGCGTAGTCGGAGACCACCACCACGCCGGCACGTTCCAGCGCCTGTTCGGTCTTGTCGTTGATCGCCTGTTCGCCACCGGTGCCGAAGGCCTCCTCGAAATCGAGGCGGATCAGCTGCTGGTTGCGGGACATCACCCTGAGCTTGGTGATGGTGGGGGCGCTGTCCAGGGCCACCAGGTTGGGGGTGACCCCCAGGCCCTGCACCTTGTTGATCAGGGTGTCGGCGGCCTCATCCTGGCCCACCAGGCCGATGAGCTCACTCTGGCCTCCCAGGGCGGCGATGTTCAGGGCCACGTTGGCGGCACCGCCGGGGCGGTCCTCGATCTCATTGATCTTGACCACGGGGACCGGGGCTTCCGGAGAGATGCGACCCGTGGGACCATCCCAATAGCGGTCCAGCATCACGTCGCCGACGACCAGCACCCGGGATTGATTAAAGGAGGGCAGGGATACTTTCATTGCCTGGGAACCCTTAGTTCATTGAATTGGAAAAATCTTATCATGTTGACGCCGCGGAGGCCCGATTAGCCGTAGAAGCCGCGGTACCAGTCGGCGAACCGCTGCAGTCCCTCTGCCAGGGAGGTGTCCGGGCTGAAGCCCACCGCCTGCTGCAGGTTATCGGTGTCGGCGAAGGTGGTGTAGACGTCGCCGGGCTGCATCGGCTTCATGTTCAGCTTGGCCTTGACCCCCAGGGCCTGCTCCAGGGTCTGGATGAAGGTGAGCAGTTCCACCGGCTGATGGTTGCCGATGTTGAACAGCTGGTAGGGGGCGCTGGACTGGTCCGGAGTGGCGCAGTCGTTGTCGTCGTCCCGCTGGGGGATCGCCTCCATCACCCGCACCACGCCCTCGACGATGTCGTCGATGTAGGTGAAGTCCCGGGACAGCTTGCCGTGGTTGAACACGTCGATGGGCTCGCCGGCGAGGATCTTGCGGGTAAAGCTGAAGTAGGCCATGTCCGGACGGCCCATGGGGCCGTAGACGGTGAAGAACCGCAGCCCGGTGGTGGGCAGGTCATACAGGTGGCTGTAGGTGTGGGCCATCAGCTCATTGGATTTCTTGGTGGCGGCGTACAGGCTCACCGGATGATCCACCGCGTCGCTCTCGCTGAAGGGCACCTTCTTGTTCATGCCGTACACCGAGGAGGAGGAGGCGTACACCAGGTGCGGCACCTTCTGCTGACGACAGCCCTCGAGGATGGTCATCATCCCCGCCAGGTTGGAATCCAGGTAGGCCATGGGGTTGTCGATGGAGTAGCGCACCCCGGCCTGGGCGGCCAGGTGCACCACCCGGTCAAACTTGTCGCTGGCAAACAGCTGGGCCATCCCCTCCCGGTCTGCCAGATCCCGCTCAACGAAGCTGAAGTTCTCCTCCGGCAGCAGCTGCTCCAGGCGGGCACGCTTGAGGGCCACGTCGTAGTAGTCGTTGAGGTTGTCCAGCCCCACCACCTGGTGGCCCATGGCCAGCAGTCGTTTGCTGGTGTAGAAGCCGATGAAACCGGCGGCGCCGGTAACCAGAATTCTCATAAGTGTTTTCCTTTGTCCTCGTGGGACCAATATTCAGGCCTGCGACAGCAGGGCATCCACCTTGGCGGTTACTGCATCGACCTCGATGGCGTGCATCAGTTCCTGGCCCTTAGCCCGGGTACCCCAGGGGATCGCCGACAGGGGCTTGCCCTGTTGAGCCTCCACATGCCCCTGGTAGGCGCTGACCACCCACTCCTGGCTGGTGTAGGGGCCGGTGCGTCCCGGATTGGAGTGGGCGTACAGGCCCACCACCGGGGTGCCTTGGGTGACCGCCATGTGGGCGGGGCCGGTGTCTGGCGCCAGCACCAGGGTGGCGCGTCCCAGCAGGGCCAGCAGCTGCTTCAGGCTGGTCTGGCCCACCAGGTTGCAGACCTCAGCTTCAGCATAGTGCTGAATCTCCTGGGCCAGCAGCTTTTCCTGGGGGGCCGGGCCACCGCACAGCAGGACGGTCAGTCCGTGGCGGGCGGCGTGATCGGCCACGGCGGCGTAACGCTCCGGCAGCCAGTTGCGCTCGCCCTTGCTGGCCGCAGGGCAGATGATCAGGGTGCGCTGCCCCTGGGGAATCCGCTCCCGAGCGAAGCTCAGGTCCTCGTCTGACAGCGGCATCTGCCATTTTGGCCAGGTATCGGTGACGCCGAGCTCCCGGGCGAAGTTCATAAAGCCATCGAGCACGTGAGGCTCGGCCTGGGGCTGAATCTTGTGGTTGGTGAACAGCCATTGTCCCTCTTTGGCCCTGGCCTTATCGAAGCCCACCTTGACCCTGGCGCGAATGCCCAGGGTGGCGATGGAGGCGCGCAGGGCCACCTGCATGTGCAGCAGGACATCGAAGCGGCGGCCTTTGAGGGTGCGCCATAAGGCCTTGTACCCTTCCCAGCCCTTGCGCTTGTCGAACACCACCAGCTCGACACCGGGCAGCCCCTCCAGCAGGGTGGCCTCCACCTTGCCCACCACCCAGGTGATGCTGGCCTGAGGGTGGCGGCGCTGCAGGGCCTGCACCATGGCGACTGCATGGCAGACGTCACCGATGGCGGAGAGGCGCATGATGCAGATGGAGCTGGGTGATGAGGGGATTGGCGAACTGGAGTGCATAAGCAGGACGGTTTCCGGCCGATAAAGCGGCAATTTTAATGAAATTCTCCGCTGTGACCAAGTCTCTTTACCCCCCGTGTTGCCTTCGCCCCGGACCAGGGTCACAATGAGCGCACTTTTTCAGGTCATTAATGCGGAGACCGGTCCCATGCAGCTGATTCAGAACCACAACACCAGCCTGCTGCTGGCGGACGCCAGTCCTGCCGATGCTGCCTGGTTTGACCGTCAGGCTCTGGAAGCCGCGGGAAGGGTGGAGGGGCACTCCGATGCCAGTGGCCGCAATCCTGCCTGGTTCCTCAATGTGGATGGTTTTCGCTGTGTGTTGCGTCACTACTACCGGGGTGGCCTGCCGGGCAAGTTGATCAAGGACCTTTACCTGTGGCCTGGTCTGGAGCAGACCCGGGCCTACCGGGAGCTGGCGCTGCTGGAGCGACTGGTGGCCCTTGAGCTGCCGGTGAGCCGACCGGTGGCGGCCCAGGTGGTGCGCATAGGCCCGGTTTATCGGGCGGATCTCATCACCGAACGTCTCGAGGGCTGTAAGGACTTGGTGAAGTGTCTGGTGGATGGCCCTCTGCCTGAGCAGAAGTGGCGTCAGCTGGGTGCCCTGCTGGCCCGTTTCCACCGGGCTGGGGTCTATCATGCGGATCTCAATGCCCGCAACATCCTGATGGACGATGAGCAGTTTTACCTTATCGATTTTGACCGGGGCGAGATTCGTCCGCCGGACAGCGGCTGGCAACAGGGGAATCTGCAGCGGTTGCTGCGCTCATTCCGCAAGGAGCAGGGACGGGTCGAGGGACTCCATTGGCAGGAGTCCCACTGGCAGGCGCTGCTATCCGGGTACCACGCCTAGGATCACGTCAGCCTGACGCTGGGTGGCGCCACTGTTGCGCGCCACAAACTGCAGCGCCGCATCCCCCATGCGTTGACGGCCATTGTGGTCGCTCAGCAGCTGATCCAGTGCCTGCACCAGACTGTGTTCATCCTCCACCACTAGCATTACCCCCTCCTGTTTGAGCTGGTCGCCGATCTCCTTGAAGTTGAAGTAGTGCGGGCCCATCAGCACCGGCTTGCCAAAGGCCGCCGGCTCCAGCGGGTTGTGGCCACCTCGTTCGATGAGGCTGCCACCCACCAGGGTGATGTCGCTCATGCCGCACAGGGTCTTCAGCTCACCCATGGTGTCGCCAATCAGCACCTGGGTGGTGTCGGGTACGGGGCCGCCCTCACTGCGCCGGGTCAGGCTCAGTTCTGCCGCCTGGCTCAAGTCGGCGGCGCGAGAGAACTGCTCCGGATGCCTGGGCACCAGCATCAGCAGCAGATCGGGGAAGTGCTCAAGCAGTGCTTTGTGGGCCGCCAGGGCCAGCTCAAATTCGCCCGGGTGGGTGGAGGCGGCCAGCCAGCAGGGGCGTTCGCCCATCAGTTGCAGGCGCAGTGCGCTGGCGTGCGCTCTCTCGGCGTCGTCCACGGCAATATCAAATTTCAGGCTGCCACAGTCGGTCATGCCTGCCGGGGCAGCCCCCAGCTTGACCAGGCGGGCGCCGTCGGTGCTGTTCTGGGCGGCCACGGCGGTCAGTTGTGCCAGCATCGGCCCCACCAGGGCAGGGAAGCGACCGTAGCCCCTGGCGGAGCGCTCAGACAGACGGGCGTTGGCCAGGATCACCGGGATCTGCCGCTTATGGCAGTGATGCACCAGGTTGGGCCACAGCTCCGTCTCCATCAGCACCACTCCGACCGGCTTCAGTCGACCCAGGAACCAGGCCATCACCGGGCCGAGATCCAGGGGCAGGTAGCAGTGGTGCACCAGATCGCCCAGATGCTGTTTCACCTGGGCCGAGCCTGTGGGGGTGGTGGTGGTCACCAGAATCGGGGTCTCGGGTCGCTGGCGTTTCAGGGTGCGAATCAGTCCCAGGGCTGCCAGGGTTTCCCCCATGGAGGCGCAATGGATGATCAGCGGTGCCCGGACCTGAGGCAGGCCCAGGGCGAAGCGTTCACCGAGGCGGCCGCGGTAATCCGGGCTGCGCAGGGCGCGCCAGCCAAGGTAAGCCAGCACCAGGGGAGTGAGCAGGATCAGCAGCAGGCTGTAGAGTATTCGGTTCATGGCCGGGTCTGTGACTGGTCGGAGCCCGCATCATAAGGCAGGGGCAGGGCTGTTTCAAATCCACCGGTGTCTGTTAAGCTAGGCCAAGTCAGAGAGAAGATAAAACTATGAAGACTAAAGACAGAATCATTCTCGCCAGCCGTGAACTGTTCAATGAACATGGTGAGCGGGCGATCACGACGAACCACATCGCAGCCCATATGGGGATCAGTCCCGGCAATCTCTACTACCACTTCCGCAACAAGGAAGAGATCATTCGTTGCATCTACAAGGAGTATGAGAACTACATCGTTGAGGCGTTCCGGCCTCTGGATGTGGAGAACGAGAGTGATCTGGAGTTCCTGGTTCGTTACCTGGACGGTATGTTCCAGGCGATGTGGCGCTTCCGCTTCTTCTACGCCAACCTAACCGACATCCTGGCCCGGGACAAGGAGTTGCACCAGCGCTACCTGGAGGTGCACAGCCGCATGACCAAGGTGGCTGGCGATAACCTGAGATTGCTGCGGGACAACGGCACCGTGGTGGTGGAAGACAAGTACATCGATGATCTGGCTCAGACCCTGAAACAGATCGTCACCTGCTGGATCTCCTACCGAAACGCCCAGATGCTGGAGAGCAGCATCACCAAGCGTGAGATCTACAAAGGGGTGATTCGGGTGCTGATCACCTTCCGGGGAATCGTCTCCGATGCGGCGATGCCCGAGTTCGACCGCATCGAGCGTAAGTATCGCGAGCTCTACGAGAGCATGGGTGGCGATCCAACTTAACTGCGTTGACCCAGGCTGGCTGTCTTTGCGCCAGCCCACCCTTTACAGTTTTAAATACCCCAAGGGGCAGATTGCTGCTGCAAGCTGCCCCATCCCCCGTTAGAATGTCGCCAATAATTAAGGCGGGCCGCCGCGTCGCACATCCTCCCCACCCTGTCCCTCAGAGGGGCTAGAATCTGGGAAGTGTCTGTGTCCAGCTGCGCGGCGCGTCCCACAATAATCAAGGATGCCAATGGGAGGCAGCATGTCATCTTCAGCATTTTACGCCCAGATCCAGCAGCAACTGGAGGACGTAAAGGCCGATGGGCTTTATAAGCACGAGCGAGTCATCACTTCACCCCAGCAGACCGCCATTGAGGTCAACACCGGTGAGCAGGTCATCAACTTCTGCGCCAACAACTACCTCGGCCTGGCCAACAGCCCGGAACTGGTAGCCGCGGCTCAGCAGGGGCTGGCGGATCACGGCTTCGGCATGGCATCCGTTCGCTTTATCTGCGGTACCCAGGACATCCACAAGGCGCTGGAAGCCAAACTGTCTGCCTTCCTGGGCATGGAAGACACCATCCTCTACTCCTCCTGCTTCGACGCCAACGCCGGTCTGTTTGAGACCCTGCTGGGTCCAGAGGATGCCATCGTCAGTGACGCCCTGAACCATGCCTCTATCATCGATGGCGTGCGCCTGTGTAAGGCCAAGCGGTTCCGTTACGCCAACAACGACATGGCCGAGCTGGAGAACTGCCTGAAGCAGGCCCGTGAGGCCGGTGCCCGCAACATCCTGATCGCCACCGACGGTGTGTTCTCCATGGACGGCGTGATCGCCAACCTGGAAGGCATTTGTGACCTGGCGGATCAGTATGGCGCCCTGGTGATGGTGGACGACTCCCACGCCGTGGGCTTCGTCGGTGAAGGTGGCCGCGGCACCCATGAGCACTGCAAGGTGATGGAGCGGGTGGACATCATCACCGGTACCCTGGGTAAGGCCCTGGGTGGCGCGTCCGGTGGCTTTACCTCCGGCAAGAAAGAGGTGATTGACTGGTTGCGTCAGCGCAGCCGTCCCTACCTGTTCTCCAACTCCCTGGCACCGGCCATCGTGGCCGCCTCCCTCAAGGTGCTGGACCTGATTGCCGAAGGTCAGGCACTGCGTGCCCAACTGTGGGACAACGCCAACCATTTTCGCAGCCGCATGAGCGAAGCCGGATTCACCCTGGCTGGTGCTGACCACGCCATCATCCCGGTGATGATCGGCGATGCCTCCCTGGCGTCCGAGTTCGCCGACCGCCTGCTGGCGGAAGGTATCTATGTGATTGGCTTCTCCTTCCCCGTGGTGCCCAAGGGTCAGGCGCGCATCCGTACCCAGATGTCTGCTGCCCACACCCGCGAACAGCTGGATAAGGCGATCGACGCCTTTATCCGCATCGGTAAAGAGCTGGAGATCATCTGATGACCACCATGAAAGCGCTGTCTAAACTCAAGCCCGAGATGGGGATCTGGATGGTGGATGCCCCCAAACCCAAGCTGGGGCACAACGATCTGCTGATCAAGATTAAGAAGACCGCCATCTGCGGCACCGATGTGCACATCTACAACTGGGACGAGTGGTCCCAGAAGACCATCCCCGTGCCCATGGTGGTGGGCCACGAGTACGTGGGTGAAGTGGTGGACATGGGCCAGGAGGTGCGTGGGTTTGAGCTGGGTGACCGGGTCTCCGGTGAAGGCCACATCACCTGTGGTCACTGCCGCAACTGCCGTGGCGGCCGCACTCACCTGTGCCGCAACACCTCGGGTGTGGGCGTGAACCGGGACGGCGCCTTTGCCGAGTACCTGGTGATCCCCGCCTTCAACGCCTTCAAGATCCCTGACGACATCAGCGATGATCTGGCGTCCATTTTCGACCCCTTCGGCAATGCGGTGCACACCGCCCTCTCCTTCGATCTGGTGGGTGAGGATGTGCTGATCACCGGTGCCGGCCCCATCGGCATCATGGCCGCGGCCGTGGCGCGTCATGTCGGTGCCCGTCATGTGGTGATCACCGACGTTAATGATTACCGCCTGGAGCTGGCTGCCAAGATGGGTGCCACCCGCACGGTCAACGTGGCCAAGGAGAAGCTGCAAGACGTGATGTCGGAACTGAAGATGACCGAAGGCTTCGATGTGGGCCTGGAGATGTCCGGTGTCCCCAGCGCGTTCAACTCCATGCTGGAAACCATGAATCATGGCGGCAAGATCGCCATGCTGGGTATTCCTCCCGGCTCCATGGGAATTGACTGGAACCAGGTGATCTTCAAAGGTCTGATTCTTAAGGGTATCTATGGTCGTGAGATGTTTGAGACCTGGTACAAGATGGCCAGCCTGATCCAGTCCGGCCTGGACATCACCCCCATCATCACCCACCACTTCCACATCGACGACTTCCAGGAAGGGTTCGATGTGATGCGCGGTGGTCAGTCCGGCAAGGTGATCCTCAACTGGGATTGATCCCGTACAGATGATGAACAGGGCCGGTTTACCGGCCCTTTTTTATCCGCCAGGGTTTTTCGATACACTGAGGCTCTGGCGCTCTAGGGTGCAAAGCGATTCAACAGAGGTCAGCAGGTCCAAAGGAGAAGTGTGTGGCCAACTATCAGAACATCGACCTTGGGGCATTCTCCCAACTGCAGCAGCAGGGAGAGGTGCAACTGGTGGACATCCGGGACCCTGAGTCCTATGCCCGGGGACGCATTCCCGGCGCCCTGAGGTTGCATCAGGGCAATCTGGCCCAGTTTATGATGGAGGGGGAGTATGACGATCCCCTGGTGGTGGTGTGTTATCACGGCATCAGCAGTCAGAGTGCGGCCCAGTACCTGGCGGAACAAGGGTTTGAGCAGGTCTACAGCCTGGTAGGCGGCATGCAAGCCTGGACTCAGTCCGGTGCCGAGGTGGAAGCGGGATGATTGCCCTGGGTGTACTGAACAACCCCAGGGCGGCCCAGGCCTTTGTGGATTACCTGGCGGGACTGGGCGTCAAAGCCGAGCTGAGTCGCAGTGAGCAGGGCGTGGAGATCTGGGTGCCCGAGGCTGATCAACCCAGGGCCAGCATGGAGTTTGAGCGGTTCCTGGCGGACCCCCATCACCCCAGATACCACGAAGCTTCCTGGAACAACGGCAGTACCGATAACCGTCTGAGTTATGGCAAACCTTTGAAGCAGATGATGGGGGCCATGTTCAGCCGGGCAGGCCCGGTGACCCTGCTGGTGATGCTGGTCTGCATCGCCATCTACATCCCCTGGGGTGTGTTGCGCTGGCAGCAACCGCTGTTCTATGCCCTGCACTTCTTCGAGAGCTGGGACGCGTTCTCCCTGGAGCAGGGTTGGCGCTTGTTCTCCCCCATACTGCTGCACTTCGACCCGATGCACATCGTCTTCAACCTGCTGTGGTGGTGGTTCCTGGGCGGGCAGGTGGAGCAGCGTCTCGGCAGCGGTAAGCTGTTTGTGTTGTTGCTGGCGGGGGCGGCCCTGCCCAACCTGATTCAGTTTGCCATGGTAGGGCCGGCGTTTGGCGGTCTCTCCGGGGTGGTGTATGCCCTGGTGGGATACTGCTGGCTGATGGGCAGGCTGGCACCCCAGCGCGGCATAGTCCTGCCTGACTCCTACATGATGTTCCTGATTCTCTGGCTGGTGATGGGCTTCATGGGCTTTATGAATATGGCCAACTGGGCCCACCTTGGGGGCCTGCTGGTGGGGCTGGCTCAGGCGCTGATGGACAGCGGTGGCCGGGTTCGTCGGGCATAAAGAAAGGGGAGCAGTGGCTCCCCTTTTCTATGGCGGTTACTGGTAGAGGAACTTGGTAAACAGCAGGTTGACCAACAAGGGCTCCCCCACCTCCTGCTCCAGCAACTGGTTGACGGTTTCGAAGCAGTAGCGACGAATCTCTTCCCGGCCGGTGAGAGACTGGATCTTCTCTTTACTCTGTTCGCCGAGGATCTCGATGATGGTGCTGCGGATCAGTGGTGCGTGGTGCTCCACAATGGCCAGGTTATTGGCGTCTTCGAGCATCAACTCGATGCTGACCCGGATATAGCCCAGACGACTGCTGTCGGTAACATAGTTAGTGACGATTTCCGGCTCCAGGCCGTAGTAACCGTATTGATCGGTGATCGCACTTTGTGCCCCCTGCTCTGGGGCCTCTTCGGCCTTGGCCCAGGGTGACAACACCAAAAGCAGGACCAGCAGGTAGTTGGCTAAACGCATTATCCCTTGGGTCTCCATATTCACATGTGCGAGTGGTTAGCCTAACAACTCTAATACAGAGTATCCCTTGGCTCCAAATCTAGTTTTGATACTATGTCGAAGGGTGTGTTGGTCTTTGCTGGGTGTTTTTTCACCAGCGGTTGTCACTGGTGAAATCAAGGCACTTAGAGGCTGCATGAGGCGGGTCGGTGTCCAGAGGTACGCTGCGCCCTGCGGTTCTGAAGTTTCACCTTCAAAAAGCAACACCCCCTAGTCACTGCAAAGGAGTCGGAATGACGGCAACCACCCTAGAAGCCCTGAACCAGGCGGACGTGCACCCGGTCATTGAGATGACCCAGCCGCCGGCCAAGCTGCTGCCCTGGCTGCAGGACAAGGGTTCCCTGACGCTCAAGCTCAAGGCGCTCTGTCGGCGCTTCGAGGTGGAGTTGTTGCAGGAAGGGGTTGGGCCCGCAGTTCAGCCCGGCCCCGGCTGGGAGTTGGGACAGCCCATCTGGCAGCGGGTGGTGCTGCTGAAACTCGACGGGGTGCCCTGGGTGTACGCCATCACAGAAGTGCCCCGGGCGACGCTGGAGTGCTCAGAGATCGATTTTCCCAACCTGGGCAATCAGCCCCTGGGAGAGAGGTTGTTTGCTTCCGTCAATCTGGTCAGGGGCCCGCTGCAGGTGTGCCGCTATGGGGAGCGAAGCAGTGCCGGCACCCAGGCGAAACGGTTGGGTTACCCGGTGGCCGAAGGTCTCTGGGGCCGTCAACGGGAGTTTGAACTGGCGGGTCGAAGCCTGCGCGTCTCCGAAGTCTTTCTGCCTCCTGCCTACGAGACTCTGCTTCTCTCAGCCTGATTTTATTGGTCTTTTTCTATTCACTAAATGTGAACCTGCACTCATTCTCATCTGCTTCATTCAGGCATAATATGCGAAGTGTCTAATATAAGGGGGTGAGGGTGACTCGCTGCTCTGTGCCGATGATGTTGATCTTGTTGCTGACCCTGGTGTGCCAGGGGGCGGTAGCGCGCATCCATCTTATGGCGCCACCCTCGGGGGAGCAGCATGGGCATGGCCATCATGTTGCCATGGAGCAGTCCGAGGCCGACTGTCACCCGGTGCCTTGCCATGGCGTGGAGCACTACTGCGAAGGGGAGTGCGGCCACTGCCAGATCCTGATTCCGCCCACCAGCCTGGTGACCTCTCAGGGGGTGATGGCGGTGGCGCGGCACTCGCCGCCCCTGGCGCCCCCCCTGATGCACGTGGACTCGTGTCCGCCGGAGCGGGCACTGCGGCCTCCCATCGGTTAACTCCAGTTCTCAACTCGACAGAATGTCACCGATTTAATTAAATTTTGGAGTATCCATGAACAAGTTTTTTGCTGCAGTGGCCCTGATGGCCGCCCTGATCGCCACCCCATTCTCCGCCCAGGTTCAGGCCCATGCCGAGGGCCATGGCGCCCATGCCGTGGCTGAAGCCACCCACGCCTGCCCAATGCACCCCAAGGTGAAAGGGGTAGCCGGGGATGAGTGTCCCAAGTGCGGCATGGCATTGACCCCAATGGCCGTCAAGGGCCATGGCCATCATAAGCATCAGCACGCCAAACACGACTGTGACAAGGCCAACTGCCCCAACAAGGGCAAGCACGCCAAGCACGACTGCAAAAAGGCCAACTGCCCCAACAAGGCCAAACACGCTAAGCATGACTGCGACAAGGCCAACTGCCCCAATAAGGCCAAGCATGCCAATCACCAGCATAAGCACGATTGCGACAACTGCCCCAAGATGAGTGGCAAAGGCGCTCATTACACTCACGCCTGCCCCATGAACCCCAAGATCGTCGGTTTCGAGGGAGACAGCTGTCCCAAGTGCGGCATGGATCTGGAACCAGTCGCCGAGGCGGACCGTCAGGCTTACACCCACGCCTGTCCCATGAACCCCAAGATCCGTGGATTCAAGGGTGACAGCTGCCCCAAGTGCGGCATGGATCTGGAGCCCATGGCCAAGCTGGGCAAGGGGCATAGCCACCACTGATCAACAGGTTTCGCTGAAAACTCGTCAAGGAGTTGGACCGGGCCTCTGACGAGGCCCTGAAAAAAGTGAACTTTTGTTCGGGAAGTCGTTCATAATGGTGGCCACAGGTAAAAAGAACTGAATCGACCATGACCCAATTGAGCAGAGTACTGAGCATGCTGTTACTCGCACTGGCGCTGATAAGCCAGGGCGCAGTGGCGCGCATGCCGATGATGCCCATGGGAGACTCGGTTCAGACAATGGTCACCATGGACTGCCACAGTCAGATGTCCGATTCGGCCCAGGCCGATGAGGAGCGCTGCTGTTGTGATGGCGGGGCCATGACCGGAACCATGACCATGGATTGCGACAGCGGTTGCAGCCAGTGCCAGGACTGTTTCCACTACAGTTCGACGCCGGCCACCCCTTTGCAGATTGGTCGAGCCCCTCAGCATGAGGAGCCCCCTGCCTACCTCTCCAGTTTCGACTCTGTCTGCCTTGAGTCCGATGAGCGACCTCCCATCGCCTGACCCTTTATAGCGACGACTTTGACACCCAGGGTGCCCTGACCGGCACCCTGCCAGGCCCGTTGACCGGGCCAACCGACTATAAAGAGGTTTCCGGCCTGTCCCCGCGATAGAGCCGGAGTTGAGGAGAAGCCAAGATGTTTGGTGACAACTTTTCCGCCCGTTGGCTGCTGGCACTGGTGCTGGTGCTGCCGATGTTGGCCATGCCACTCCATGCCCAGCAGGCCAGCGAGCCTGCCCACAGCCACGGCGCTCAGTCTGAGCCCTATGCCTGTCCCATGCACCTGGACCAGACCGGTCACGAGGGCGACCGTTGCCCCGAGTGCAAGATGTTTCTTACCCCGGTGGACGTTCCCTACGCCTGCCCCATGCACCCCGAGCAGACCGGCGCCATAGGCGACCGTTGTGCCCTCTGCAATATGTATCTGACCCCGGAGGAGGATGAAGAGGAGGCGATGGCGTCCCAGCCCTACGCTTGCCCCATGCATCCTGAGCAGACCGGTGGGGAAGGGGATCGTTGCCCCATCTGCAACATGTTCCTGCAACCACTGGAAGGGGAGTCCCATGAGGGGCATGACCACGGCGCCATGGAGATGCCCATGTCATCGCCGGTGGCACAACCGGCGCCCCTGCAGTCCAGCGGCGGTGGGGTGAAGTATGTCTGCCCCATGCACCCCCATATCGTCTCCGATGAGCCGAGCTCCTGCCCGATCTGCGGCATGGATCTGGAAGCGGTGGAGCTGGGGGTCAGTACCGAAGAGGTGGTGGTGGGTGTGCCAGGCGGCATGCAGCAGGCCCTGGGGATGCGGGTGGAAACCGTGGAGCAGGGCACTCTGTGGCGTTACATCAACACCATAGGCACGGTGGAGTACGACCAGGATGCCCTCAGTCACATCCACGCCCGGGTCTCCGGCTGGATCGAGACGCTGGGGGTCGCCTCCGTCGGTGACCCGGTGAAAAAGGGTGACCTGCTGTTTGAGCTGTACAGTCCTGAACTGATCAACGCCCAGGACGACTACCTGCTGGCCATGAGCAGTCTCAAGAGCGACACCATTCGCGGGCCGGAGCTGATGCGCAAGGCCAGACTGCGTCTGGAGCTGCTGGGCATGGATTCCGGGCTGATTCAGCGACTGGAGCGCACAGGCAAGAGCCTCTACCGGGTGCCGTTCTACGCCCAGCAGGATGGGTACATCAGCCAGCTCAATGTCCGCGACGGCATGTACATCCAGCCCGCCACCGAGATAATGAAGCTGGTGAACCTGGACAGAGTCTGGGTGATCGCCGAGGTGTTTGAGAACCAGCAGGGCTGGTTCAAGGTGGGCCAGGATGCGGCGGTGACCGCGTCTGCCCTGGGACTGTTCGAGTTGGAGGGGCAGATCGATTACATCTACCCCGAGCTGGATCCGGTGACCCGGGCGATGCAGGTCCGGGTCAGCCTGGGCAATCCGGAAGGCAAGCTGCGTCCCGGCTCCCTGGTGGACGTGGAGCTCTACGGCACCGCCAAGCGTGGTCTGACCCTGGTGCCCACCGAGGCGCTGATCCAGACCGGCCGCAGCAACCGGGTGGTGGTGCAGCGCGCCGACACCGAGTTTGTGGTCAAGGAGGTGACCCTGGGGATGATCGCCCGGGGCAAGGCGGAGATCCTCTCCGGGATCGAACCGGGTGAGCGGGTGGTGGTCTCCGGCCAGTTCCTGCTGGACTCGGAGGCCAGCCTCAAGGGCAGCCTGATGCGGATGACCAGTGGCAGTGCCCACAGCGGCCATAGCCACTAGGAGGCCCCATGCTGGAAAAAATCATTGAAGCCTCCATCCGCCAGAGGGTGATGGTGTTGGTGGTGATGGCGGTGATCGCCCTGGTGGGCTGGCAGGCGCTGCGCACCACCCCCCTGGACGCCTTACCGGACTTGTCCGATGTACAGGTGATCGTCAAGACCCCCTATCCAGGACAGGCGCCTCAGCTGGTGGAGGAGCAGGTGACCTACCCGCTCTCCTCGGCGATGCTGGCGGTGCCCGGTGCCAAGACGGTGCGCGGATACTCCTTCTTCGGCGACTCCTATGTCTACGTGATCTTCGAGGATGGTACCGACATCTACTGGGCCCGCTCCCGGGTGCTGGAGTACCTCTCCCAGGTTCAGGGGCAACTGCCCGCCGCCGCCCGGCCCGAACTGGGGCCCGACGCTTCCGGGGTGGGGTGGGTGTTCGAATACGCCCTGGTCGACCGCAGTGGCAAACACGATCTGGCCCAGCTGCGCAGCCTGCAGGACTGGTACCTGAAGCTGGAGCTGCAGAGTGTGGCCGGGGTGTCCGAGGTGGCCACCATCGGCGGCATGGAGCAGAGCTACCAGGTGGTGGTGGATCCCCACAAACTGGCCCTCTACAAGCTGGACATCGGTCGGGTGAAGATGGCCATCGACCGGGCCAATGCCGAGGTGGGTGGCTCCGTGGTGGAGATGGCCGAGGCGGAATACATGATCCGTTCCAAGGGCTACCGTCAGAGCCTGGCAGACTTCGCCGAGATCCCCCTTGGGGTGGTGTCCGACGCCGGCAACCCCGTGCTGCTCAAGGATGTGGCCACCCTGCGTCTGGGGCCGGCCTCCCGCCGCGGCATGGCGGAGCTGGATGGCGAAGGCGAGGTAGTGGGTGGCATCATCGTCATGCGCTATGGTGAAAATGCCCTGGCCACCATCGACGCAGTCAAGGCCAAGCTGGCCACCCTCAAGGCGGGCCTGCCTCAAGGGGTGGAGGTGGTGACCACCTACGATCGTTCCCAGCTTATCCTCAATTCGGTGGATAACCTCAAAGGCAAGGTGATCGAGGAGATGGCGGTGGTGGGCCTGGTGTGCCTGCTGTTCCTGCTGCATGCCCGCTCCACCCTGGTGGCGGTGATCACCCTGCCACTCTCCATCCTGGTGAGCTTTATCGTCATGGGCTGGATGGGGGTCAACGCCAACATCATGAGCCTGGGGGGAATCGCCATCGCCATCGGGGCGGTGGTGGACGCCGCCATCGTGATGGTGGAGAACGCCCACAAACACCTGGAGCATTTCCGGGCCGACAACGGCCGCGAGCCTCTGGAGCAGGAGCGTTGGCAGCTGATGAAGGAGGCCTCGGTGGAGGTGGGGCCGGCGCTGTTCTTCAGTCTGCTGATCATCACCCTGAGCTTCATGCCGGTGTTCGTGCTGGAGGCCCAGGAGGGGCGACTGTTCCACCCCCTGGCCTACACCAAGACCTTTGCCATGGCCGCGTCGGCCCTGCTGGCGATCACCCTGATCCCGGTGCTGATGGGTTACTTCATTCGGGGTCGCATCCCCGATGAGCGCAAGAACCCCATCAGTCGGTTGCTGATTGCCCTGTATCGCCCGTCTCTGGGAGTGGTGTTGCGTTTCCCCAGGATCACCCTGGTGTTGGCCATTGTCGCCCTGGCGAGCGCCTGGTACCCCACCAGCCAGCTGGGATCGGAGTTTATGCCGGAGCTGGAGGAGGGGGATCTGCTTTATATGCCGACCACCCTGCCCGGAGTGAGCGCCGGCAAGGCGGCGGAGCTGCTGCAGCAGACCGACCGGCTGATCAAGACCATCCCCGAGGTCAAGCGGGTGTTCGGTAAGGTGGGGAGGGCGGAGACTGCCACGGATCCCGCGCCGCTGACCATGCTGGAGACCACCATCATGCTCAACCCCAGGGAGAGCTGGCGGGAGGGGATGACCCTGGAAGGGATCATCGACGAGCTGCAGCGCACCGTGAAGGTGCCCGGGGTGACCAACGCCTGGGTGCAGCCGATCAAGACCCGCATCGATATGCTCTCCACCGGCATCAAGACGCCCATCGGCATCAAGATCTCCGGTGCCGACGTGGACGAACTGCAGCGCATCGGCGGCGAAATTGAAGCGATCCTGACGCCTCTGGACGGTACCGTCTCCGCCTTTGCCGAACGGGTGGGGGGTGGTCGCTACATCGATATCGAACCTAAGCTGTCGGCGGCAGCCCGCTATGGCCTCAGCCTGGATGATGTACAGAACGTGGTGCGCCTGGCCATAGGTGGCATGCAGATTGGTGAGTCGGTGCAGGGAGCAGAGCGCTATCCCATCAACCTGCGTTACCCCAGGGAGCTTCGGGACGACATCGACAAGCTCAGGGCCCTGCCGGTGGTGACCGCCAAAGGTCACTATATTCCCTTGTCCAACATCGCCGACATCAGCATCAGCGATGGCGCTCCCATGCTCAAGAGCGAGAACGGCCGGTTGATCTCCTGGGTGTTTGTGGACATCAAGGGGCTGTCCATCGGTGAGTACATCGACCAGGCCCGTCAGGCCCTGGACAGTGAGCTGACGCTGCCGGCCCGCTACAGCGTCAGCTTCGCCGGCCAGTATGAGTACATGCAGCGGGTGGAGGCCAAGATGGTCCAGGTGATTCCCATGACCCTGGCGGTGATCTTCCTGCTGCTGATGCTCACCTTCGGCTCCACCCTGCAGGCGGGGATCATCATGCTCAGCCTGCCCTTTGCCCTGGTGGGTTCCGCCTGGCTGCTCTATCTGCTGGAGTACAACCTGTCGGTGGCGGTGGCCGTGGGGATGATCGCCCTGGCCGGGGTAGCGGCGGAGTTCGGGGTGGTGATGCAGGTCTACCTGAACAACGCCATCAAGGCCAGGCGCAAATCCGGTGCCTATTCATCGGTGGCGGATCTGCGTGAGGCGCTGATGGAGGGGGCGGTGATGCGCATCCGTCCCAAGGCGATGACCGTGGCCACCATCTTCTTCGGCCTGTTGCCCATCATGTGGGGAGCCGGATCCGGCAACGACGTGATGCAGAAGATCGCCGCCCCCATGGTGGGCGGTATGGTGACTGCACCCCTGCTGTCGCTGTTCGTGATTCCTGCCCTCTACCTGCTGATCTATCGCAGGGAGCTGAAAGAGGAGGTGTCATGAAGATAGGGGAGGTGGCCCGGGAGACCGGGCTCAGCGTCAAGACCATCCGCTACTACCATGACATCGGTTTGGTGGCCGCACCCCGGGGAGACAACGGCTACCGCAGCTATGGTCAGGTACAGCTGGCTCAGCTGCAGTTTGTGGCCAGGTGCAAGGACCTGGGGTTCTCCCTGGAGCAGTGCGCCACCCTGCTGGCCCTCAATGGCAATGAGCGTCGCACAGCCGCAGAGGTGAAAGCGATGGCGTGGAAACAGTTGGATCAGGTGCGCGACAAGCTGGATCGGCTTCGGTCTTTGGAAAAACGCTTGTCGGGGTTGGTTGGAGGCTGCTCTGGAGGCAATGGGAGCCAGTGCAGCATCCTGGACAGCCTGAATGGTGGCGCGTGCTAGCGCCGCACCGACTAAACGAAAAGAGGCGCCTCGGCGCCTCTTTTTTTGTGGTTGTCTGGCCTGGTTGCCGTGAACCTGGACGGGCTGAGTCGCCGTCAAGGCGCGGGGAGCAGGCCAAAAAAAGGCGGCCGAAGCCGCCAAGGTTGGTCAGAAATTGACGCTGGCTTTGACCACCAGGGCCAGCAGTTGGCTCTGGGTCAGCAGCCTACTCTCCACCGGCCCGGCGTCACTGCGCAGGCTGACTTCGGGTCGACGGGCGAATTCGCGTACCTCCGTATCGCTGCGCAGCTCCGGCAGTTGGAGTCGGTAGCTTTGCTCGCCCTGGGCCTCGAAGCTGAGGTAGAGGGGCTCGGAGCTCACGTACTCATGGTCTTCCGCATTGAGTTGCAGCAGCTCGGCGTAGCGCAGCTCGAGGATCTGCAGCCCAGAGCTCAGGGGCAAGGAGCTGCGGTAGTTAGGGACCGCTTCGCCATTCACTTTATTGGCCCAGATGGAGGAGGGCAGCTCCAGGGTAGCGGCGTTGGTCAGGCCGGGCAGCAGGCATATCAATGCGGCGGAAATCAGGGTTTTCATAAGGTTTTCTCCAGAAAATTCGTTAATTGAGTGGGGTAGGGTCACGAATCATCAAGAGATGGGAGGGCGCAGGGGCTCCGGATAAGGGGTCGGGTAGGTTGCCGGCATCTTGAAAGGGAGTGGAACACTTCCCGGCACCGGAGGCTGAGGTATGCCCACAGGCAGCAGAGTTGCCACAGCCACCCACACACATCCCGTTTGACACTGCTGGCACAGTGTCGTCCCTGCATGATGCATCGCCTGCTCGCAGGTGACCGCCATATCGGCAGGCATCCTGTGAGTGGGTTGGCCCAGGGTGGGTTGCGCCAGGCTGATGGTCAGGAGTGTCAACAGCAGGGCGAGCCACAACCCCGGTTTTCGGGAAGTGTTCCTAATCATGTGGCCAGGGTAAAGCCTCCCGCAGCAGGAGGGTCAAGACCTTGAGTGTTCTGCTGCCAATTTGGCTGAACACTCCATTCACTCCCCTTGGTTTTTCCTCCGGCTGCTGCCGCCCACAATGGCGGCGACCTAATCGCTAAGGAGACACACCATGACCGAGTTACTGGAATCCGGCCGCAACCGCATCAAGTGGGCCCGGGCCCATATGCCCATCGTTCGTGCCCTGGGGGAGGAGTTTGCCCGCACCCGGCCCTTCGAGGGTCTGACCCTGGGGATCTGTTTGCATGTGGAGGCCAAAACCGGGGTCTGGCTGGAAACCCTCACCAAGGGGGGCGCCAGGGTGGTGATCACCGGCAGTCCCGGTACCACTCAGGATGACACCGCCGAGGCGATCCGCCATGACTATGGCGTGCAGGTGCTGGGGCACAGGAACGAGAGTTTCGAGGACCACATCGAGCAGTGCCGCCAGGTGCTCAGGGCCGAGCCACAGATCCTGTCGGACAATGGTGCCGACCTGCACAGCCTGCTGTTCACCGAAGCGGAGTTTGCGCCTCTACGCGGCAGCATTGTGGGGGCCACCGAGGAGACCACCACAGGGGCGACCCGGCTGCGTCAGCTGGCGCCGGAGCAGGGGTTTCCCACCCTGGTGATCAACGACACCCAGGCCAAGCGCATCGTCGAGAATCGCTACGGCGTTGGCAGTTCGGTGGTGGATGGCATCATGCGCGCCACCAATGTGATGCTGCATGGCAAACGGGCGCTGGTGATCGGCTATGGCTACTGTGGCAGCGGTGTGGCGATGCGTCTGCGGGGCATGGGCGCCCACGTCACCGTGGTGGAGCAGGATCCTCTCATCCGTCTCGAGGCTCACATGGAGGGGTTCCCCACACAAGATCTGGAGCCGGCCCTGGCCCAGGCCGAGTTGGTGGTGACGGTGACCGGCTGTGACGGGGTGCTGACCCGGGAGCATTTTGCCCTGCTTAAGCATGGGGCGATCCTGGCCAATGCGGGCCACTTTGCCCGGGAGATGGAGCTGGATTATCTGCGGGACGCGTCGGACAGCGTTAGTCGCATCCGGGAACAGGTGGAGGCGTTTCGCTACAAGGGCAAGACCCTCTATCTGCTCAGTGGCGGCAACCTGGTGAACCTGGCAGCCGGGGATGGCAACCCGGTGGAGATCATGGACCTGGGGCTGGCGATGCAGGCCCTGAGCCTGGCGGCGGTGGCCCGTCGCGGCCAAGAGTATCCCAAAGAGCCTCAGCCGGTGCCAAGGCCCATCGAGATGCAGGTAGCCAGGCTAGCGGTGGATCACTGGATCCGCAAAGGTGCGCCCCAGTAACTCAAGCAGTCGCTCCAGCCTGGGGGGCTTGTTCTCCCGGGCGGGGTAGACCACAGACAGGGGAACCGGGTGCAGCCACTGATCCATCTGCGCCTGCAAGGTGCCCTGTTTCAGTTCACTGCGGCAGAGAAACTCCAGGGCGGTGGTGATGCCGACGCCGCTGCGGGCCAGGCGCAGAGCCATGGCTTCGCTGTCGGTCTCCACCACGAACTGGGGCTTGACCAACACCGGCTGGCCGGATTCATCGATAAAGTCCCAGTTGCGGCCGGTGAGGCAGTGGCGATAGTGGATGCAGCGGTGTCCGGCCAACTGCTCTATGGTGGTGGGTACCCCGGCCTGGCGCCAGTAGTCCGGGCTGGCCACCAGCTTGGTGTCCAGCTGGCACAGGGGGCGGCACACCATGGAGCTGTCTTCCAGGCGCCCGATCTGCAGCGCCAGGTCGATGCCGCGGCCCACCAGATCCTCCACCGACTCCCCGATCAGCACCTCCAGTTTGACGCCGGGGTGTTGCAGCAGCATCTGTGCCAGGCAATGGTGCAGGGGTTCGGCGTCCAGCACCGCCGGCACCTGAATCCTCAAAGAACCCCGCACCTCCGACGCCTGGTCGGCCATCTGCTGATCGGTTCGCTCCGCCTCATCCAGCAGCGGGGCGATCTGTTTCAGCAGCCGCTGTCCCTCATCGGTGAGGGAGAGGCATCGGGTGGTGCGGTGGAGCAGGCGGACACCATAGTGTTCCTCCAGTTGGCGCACATGACCTGAGATCAGGGCGCGGGAGAGATCCAGAGCCTCGGCGGCCGCGGTGAAGCTGCCCCGTTCTGCCACGGTACGGAAGGTAAGCCATTGATCAAAGCGATGTCGCATCCTGTTGTTCCCTCTGTTGGCAGGCGGCCAGACGGTCAAACGCTTTCCCTTCACAGGGGGCCGGCAGCTGGTGCTTGCCGGCGTAGTAGCGGCTGGAGAACACCTGGAAGAAGGCGTCCATCACCTCGGCGGCATGGGCCTCCCCCGCCAGCTCCAGCACCATGGCGGCCACTTCGGCGGTGGCCAGCTGGTGATCGTGCACCGCTTCCCTGAGTTTGTAGTTGCTCAGTCGCTCTGGATTGATGCTGAGCACCGGCATCTGCCTCAGGTAGGGACTCTTGAAGTAGATCTTACGCGCCTGGGCCCAGGTGGCGTCCAGCAGGACAAACAGTGGCCGCTTGCCTGGTGGGCAGGGCCGCGGGGCCTCCACCACAGGTTGATCCTCCACATAGGCATCGGGAAACACCAGGTAGGGCTGCCAGCTGGGGTCGGCCAGGTAGTCCAGCAGCCGGGGATCCGGTTCGGTGCGGTCCCAGACGAAGGCGGCGGTGTCCGGCAGGATCTCGGCGATGAGGCGGCCGGTGTTGGTGGGCTTCATCGGTTCCTTGCGGTGCATGATCAGACAGAACGCCGGATTCACCTGCTGAGGCTGACGGTAGTCGCAGACACAGTGGGTCTGGGCGATCTGGCAGCGGGGGCAGCGCACTATGGTGGCGCCCCTGGACTGATAGGGCCTACTGGACTCGGCCACCAGCCTGGTCCGCAAGGTGAGT
The DNA here is from genome assembly GCF_048263965.1 of Ferrimonas sp. Taxonomy (NCBI): domain Bacteria; kingdom Pseudomonadati; phylum Pseudomonadota; class Gammaproteobacteria; order Alteromonadales; family Ferrimonadaceae; genus Ferrimonas; species Ferrimonas sp. The sequence continues at coordinate 46,616 of NZ_JBLXDO010000014.1, forward strand.
ACCGCGTTCTCCATCGTCACTGTCCGAATACCGGCAATAGTTTCAGTTTACCGGCAATCTCGCACAGGGCCACCGTCAGGCCGAAAGCCACCACCAGCCAGATGGCACCCTGACCGCCCGGGGCGCGGTAGCCGCCTTCCGGTCGGCTGCGGCGCACGGCCCGGGCCATCAGCGCCGGCACTATGGCGGCCCACAAAGTGGCGGCCAGGCCGGCAAAGCCGATGGCGTAGATAAAGCCGTGGGGCCAGGCCAGGGCCAGCAACAGTGGCGGCAGGAAGGTGATGGCGGCGGTCTTGCTGCGTCCCGAGACCGAGTTGTCGAAGCCAAACAGGTCGGCGATAAAGTCAAACAGGCCCAGGGTCACGCCCAGGAAGGAGCTGGCCACCGCCAGGTTGGCGAACAGGGAGAGCATGGTGCCCAGGTTGCCGCCGTCGTTGTGCTCCAGGGCGGCCACCAGATCTCCCATGTTGCCCCCGGCCTGGATCACCGGCAGCATCTGCTGTTGGCTGAGGTTGCCAAAGGTCAGGGTCAGCCACAGCAGGTAGATGGTGAAAGCCAGACCGGTGCCCAGCAGCAGTGCCAGGGCGATGCGCTTGGGCTGCTTGCCGTAGTACTTCACCAGGCTGGGCACATTTCCATGGTAGCCAAAGGAGGCCAGCATGAAGGGCAGGGCCGCCAGGCCGAAGATGGCGTAGCTTTTGCCCTCCTCCGGGGCGGGGAACAACTTGGCGGCTTCGATGCCAGGGCCCAGATCCAGGGTGGAGGCGGCGAAGGTGAGCAGCATGGCGCCGATCATGATGGTGCTGAGGCGATCCACCGCCGCAGCTCCCAGCCAGACGATGACTGCCAGTACCCCGGCGAAGCACAGGGCTGCCGGTTTGGCGCCCAACTCCAGCCCCAGGGTGGCGGACAGGCCGTGGCTGACGATGGAGCTGCCACCGCTGATGTAGGCGTAGGTCAGGATGTAGAGCACGAAGGCGATGGAGATGCCGTTGGCGACCCGCCAGGGGCGTCCCAGGGTCTCGCCCACCATGGAGTCAAAACTGGCGCCAACGGGGAAGTGCAGGTTGGTTTCCAGCACGAACAGGCCGGAGAGCAGCATGCACAGCCAGGCAAAAGCCAGCATCAGCAGGCTGTAGCCATACCACATGCCGGCACCGGTGACCGGAAGGGAAAACATGCCGGCCCCGACTGTGGTGGCGGCGATGATCATGGCCCCGCCGAGGAGGCCGGGGGAGGAGCGGTGTGTCATTGGGTATTCCAAACTCAAAAAGGGCCCCGAAGGGCCCTTGAACAGTGAAGCCGTGGTTAGCCCGCCTGGCTGATGGAGGCGCGCATGCTGACCGGCAGCTGGGTCAGCACCAACTGGGCCAGCTCCTTGATCAGGTCGGTGTCCGGCGTGTCGCCGATGCAACCCATCTCCTTCAGTCTCAGGGTCAGGGTGTTGAACACCTTCTTGTCGAAGAACTCAGGCGCGCTGGTGCCGTGGAGCTTGCACAGACGCTCAGCCAGCTTGGTGGCTTCCTTCTCCAGGGAGCCCCGTTCGATCTGGGGCTCGGCCTGCAGCCGGGCCAGCAGAATGGCGTAGCGCTGCAGGGTCTCCTGGCTGATGGCCGCCAGTTGCATCAGGCTGTTGCGCTGGCTCTCGACTATGGTCAGTTGGCCATCGTCGTCCTCAAGCAGGTGACCATGGTTGATCAGTTCATTGATCAGGGCGTGCAGATACTCGTCCAGTTCGCCGTCCAGGCCCATAAACAGCTCAGCCTGCAGCAGGGGATAGAGCTTGTGGGCGTCTTCGATCAACTGCTTGCGGCTGGGCTTGGCACTCTTCACCACCAGCGAGGCCAGCAGGCTCGGCAGGATCATCAGGTGCAGGATGTTGTTGCGGTAGTAGGTCATGGTGACCGCCTGATGGTCGGCGATGCTGACGATTTCACCCAGGTCATCCTGACTCAGCTGGAACTTCTCCAGATCCAGCACGGTTTGCAGCACCTGCTTGCCATCACCCTCGGTCAGAGTGGTGTAGGGGGTATAGGGCACCGCCTGCAGCAGTTTCAGGTAGAAATCCAGCTGCTGCTCCAGGGTGGCCCTGGGCATGGCGTGCTGCGGGGTGGCCAGCAGGGTAGTGGCCGTCAGGGTCACTGAGCTGACGGCGGCGGCATCGTTGATGTTGCACATCAGTTGATTGGCCAGCTCGTTTACCGCCGGGGTCAGCCAGGGCTGACGCTGCTCCGGATCGTCCTGGGTGTCCTCACGCCAGTTGGGCACCTTGTCGTTGAGGAACTGGTGCACGGTAATGGGCTGGCCAAAGTTGACGTAGCCTTCACCATAGTTGCGCAGCTTCTTGATGGCGGACAGCACCTGACCCATCCCTTCTTTCTCTTTTTTCTTACCTTTCAGCTCCTTGTGATAGGTAGATACCTCCATTACATGGTCATAGCCAAGATAGATGGGCACCAGGGTCACCGGACGCTCGATGCCGCGCAGCACCGTCTGGATGGTCATGGCGATCATCCCGGTCTTGGGTGGCAGCAGGCGACCGGTACGGGAGCGGCCCCCTTCGCAGAAGTACTCGATGGAGTAGCCCCGGGCAAACAGCTGGTGCAGGTACTCACGGAAGACGTCGGCGTACAGCTTGTTGCCACGGAAGGAGCGGCGGATAAAGAAGGCGCCGCCCTGGCGGAAGATGGGGCCGGCAGGCCAGAAGTTCAGGTTCACCCCGGCGGCGATGTGCGGCGGCACCATCCCCTGCTGGTAGATGATGTAGGAGAGCAGCAGGTAATCCATGTGGCTTCGGTGGCAGGGCACAAAGACGATCTCGTGGCCATCCTGGGACAACTGACGCACCTGCTCGGCACCGCGGACGTTGATGCCGTTGTAGATCTTGTTCCACAGCCAGGAGAGGATGCGCTCACCGATGCGAATCAGGTTGCTGGAGTAATCGGCGGCGATCTCCTCCAGGTACTCTGTGGCCTTTTCACGGGCCTTTTCTTCGCTGATCCCCTTGCTCTTTGCCTCGTCGGCGACCGCTTGCTGCAGCCCCTTGGAGGCCAGCAGGCTGGCAAACAGGGCCTGGCGGTCGGGCAGGCGCGGGCCGGTGGCCACGGTGCGCTGACGACCGAAATGCACCCGGGCAACCCGGGCCAGCTTCTGGGCAATCCCCTCATCGGTGCCGTGGTTGTCGGCCATGTAGCGCAGGGAGACAGGGCGGGAGAAACGGATGAAGTTGTCCCGGCCCAGCATCATCAGGATAAAGAACTTGCGCAGCCAGGTGGGGTGATCCCGGTTCAGCAGGGTGGCGGAGACACTCTCCTCCTTGCCTGGATCCCGGCCCCAGAACAGAGACACCGGCACCACCTGGGCATCCAGTTCATCGTGAGTGCGGTGCAGGCCCAGCAGCTTTTCGAAGCGCGCCATAAAGTCCGCTTTCTTGCGTTTGCCAAACAGGGGGGTGGCGCCGTTGAGCCACACCACCCGGCTTACCTTCTCCCCTTTGACCTCCAGGGGCTCAAGGGGACTGGGTAGGCCACTGTTCAGGCAGGCTTCGTGGAGCGCCAGCAGATCAGAGTGGGATTCGTGGGCCATCACGTACACCAGGGGCCGCGAGGGATCGATATCCAGCTCTGAGATAGGGTCCTCGGGCACCAGGCGGGTGGTCACTACCGGCTTCTGGAGCCAGCGTGCACCCTGCATCCAGGGTGAAAGGTAGTCTTGAGTCACCGTTGAGTTCGCTTCTTGTTCTTCAATTGACGTAGATTCTACACCGAAAGAGCTCGGTACGGCAGTGGCTCAGATATTCAGTTGTCTCAAACTGTTCCAAGACCCCTGTCTGCAAATAACTGTTGAATTAATCGCCTACCTGTATATACTCACAGTGGTACTGTATAGATAAACAGGTAGAACTATGAAGCCGTTAACCCCAAGACAGAGCCAGGTGCTGGAGCTTATCCGCAGTCACATGCAGGAGACCGGCATGCCCCCCACCCGGGCCGAGATCGCCAAGAGCTTGGGGTTCCGCAGTGCCAATGCCGCCGAGGAGCACCTCAAGGCCCTGGCCCGCAAGCAGGTTATCGAGATTGTTCCCGGCACTTCCCGAGGCATCCGTCTGCTGGACAGCGGGCCTGAGCCGGAGCAGTTGGGTCTGCCCCTGATCGGTCAGGTGGCCGCCGGTGAACCCATCCTGGCTCAACAGCATATCGAACAGCACTGCCAGATGGATCCGGCCATGTTCCACCCCAGCGCCGATTTCCTGCTGCGGGTACGTGGGGACTCCATGGTGGACATTGGCATCATGGATGGAGACCTGCTGGCGGTACACAGTCAGAAGGACGCCCGCAATGGTCAGGTGGTGGTGGCCAGAGTTGGAGAGGATGTGACGGTAAAGCGCTTCGAACGTAAGGGTAACGTCGTCTATCTGCACGCAGAAAACCAAGAGTATCAACCCATAGTGGTCGACCTGGAGCAGGAGTACATGTGCATCGAGGGTCTGGCAGTGGGGGTGATTCGAAATGGAGGATTGCACTGATGAAAAGCCGCCAGGCAACACAATACCGTCACCCCGGCCTGTGGCAGGGAAACTGGAATCATGGTGCCAGCCTCAACAAGCTGGAAGATGGCATCGAGACCCTGACCCGTCTCGCCCCTGAACTGGCCGAACTCAGCCGCAAAGAGCGCTGGTTGGTGCTGGTTAACCCGCCCGCCTTCGGCTGGAAAGGGATCCTTCGGGAGGCCGGCGTGGCCATGGATCGCATCCTGCTGGTGCGCTGCCAGGACGAGGTGGAGGGTCAGTGGGCCGTAGAGCAGGCCCTGAGCGGCCGCACCTGTTCGGCGGTGCTGGCCTGGTTGCCTACCATCGCCGCCCGTGATTGGCGCCGCCTGGAGCTGGCCAGTCGCCGGGCCGATTGCTGTGGCTATCTGTTCCAGCCTCAGCGCCACCCCATGACTCCTGCCCTGGTCAGCAACTGGATCCACTGATTTTCGGGAAAAAGGGGGGCTTTAGGCGGTATTTAGCCCCAATCCCGATTTTTGAATCTAATTCGCTCCCTTCCTGCGATAATTCGCTCATTCTTTCATCTGCTTAGACTTATATTCCGATCAGGCCTGCATATAAGGTATTTCCTCTGTTTTGCCCTTCCATTGTTTCATTGAGTGCTATTCTTGATCTTGATCAAATGAGTTTGTCTCATTAGGTTAGGAAAAGACACGATCGCAGAATCGTGTGCGGCGGAGTGACTCCGGATTAAGCGGTTCCGCGGTATGCCCAAACCTATTGAGGGGGAGGGGAGCTTCATAGGGCTGTGAATTACTGTGCTGGCTCTCTTCTGGATATTGCAGGTTGCAATACACAGAGGAGCAGTATTTGTGAGACGTTACTTTTCGTTGGTGATCGGCCTGGTGCTGATGCCAACCCTGGCGCTGGCCACGGAATCAGACTACAACCTGACACCCGGGGTGACCGCCATCAGCGAGCAGGTCTATGGCCTGCATATGACCATCTTCTACATCTGCTGTGCCATTGCGGCAGTGGTGTTCGGCATCATGCTCTACTCGCTGATCCGTCACCGCAAGTCCAAGGGTGCAGTGCCCGCCAATTTCCATGAGAGCACCAAGGTTGAGGTGCTGTGGACGGTGATCCCTTTCATCATCCTGATCGTCATGGCGGTCCCGGCCACCAAGACCCTGGTGGCGATGGAGGATCCCAGTGCGTCGGATCTCACCATCCAGGTGACCGGTTCCCAATGGAAATGGCACTACAAATACTTCGACAAGGGCGTGGAGTTTTTCAGCCTGATGTCCACTCCTCAGGAGCAGATTAAGAACGCCGAAGCCAAGGGGGAAAACTACCTGCTCGAGGTGGACAAGCCCCTGGTGATCCCCGCCAACCGCAAGGTTCGGTTCCTGATGACCTCCGACGATGTGATCCACTCCTGGTGGGTGCCCGCCTTCGCGGTGAAGAAAGACGCCAACCCGGGCTTCATCAACGAGGCCTGGACCAAGGTGGACAAGCCCGGCACCTATCGTGGTCAGTGTGCCGAACTCTGCGGCAAGGACCATGGCTTCATGCCGGTGGTGGTGGAGGTGTTGCCTGAGGCGGAGTTCGACATCTGGCTGGCGGAGCAGCAGGACTCGGCCGCAGCGGCCGCCCAGGCGGAGACCGCGGCCCTGACCGAGACCCTGACCATGGAGGAGTCCATGGTCCTGGGGGAGCAGGTCTACCTCTCCCGCTGCGCCGCCTGCCACATGCCTAATGGCGCCGGACTTCAGGGGGTGTTCCCGGCATTGAAGGACAGCCCCATCGCCCTGGGCGATCCCAAACCCCACATCGACATCGTGGTGCACGGTAAACCGGGCACCGCCATGCAGGCGTTCGCGGCGCAGCTGACCAATAAGGAGCTGGCGGCGGTGGTGACCTATGAGAGAAACGCCTGGGGCAACAACGTAGGCGACGTGATTCAGGCGGCGGATGTGGCTGCCTCCAAGGGACAGTGAGGGCAGGCCAATGACTTTAGCAACGCGAGAGAATCAGGCCGACGTCGGCCACATCGAGACCCCTGAACAGGAGCACCATCATGCCCCCCGCCGGGGACTGAAGCGCTGGTTGCTCACCACCAATCACAAGGAGATCGGTACCCTCTATCTGTGGTTCAGCTTCACCATGTTCCTGGTGGGCGGGGCCATGGCCATGGTGATCCGGGCGGAGTTGTTTCAGCCTGGTCTGCAACTGGTGGAGCCCAATTTCTTTAACCAGATGACCACGGTACATGGCCTGGTGATGGTGTTCGGGGCGGTGATGCCCGCTTTCACCGGTCTGGCCAACTGGATGATCCCCATGATGATTGGGGCGCCGGACATGGCCCTGCCCAGGCTGAATAACTGGAGCTTCTGGATCCTGCCCTTCGCCTTCGCCATGCTGCTGGGCAGCCTGTTTATGGAGGGGGGCGGCCCCGCCTTCGGCTGGACCTTCTATGCACCGCTGTCCACCACCTTCAGCGGCGATTCCACCGCCCTGTTTGTGTTCTCGGTACACATCATGGGGATCAGCTCCATCATGGGGGCGATCAACGTCATCGTCACCATAGTCAATCTGCGGGCACCGGGGATGACCTACATGAAGATGCCCCTGTTCGTCTGGACCTGGCTGATCACCGCCTTTTTGCTGATCGCGGTGATGCCGGTGCTGGCAGGCGCGGTGACCATGGTGCTGACCGACAAGTACTTCGGTACCAGCTTCTTCGACGCGGCCGGCGGCGGGGATCCTGTGCTGTTTCAGCACATCTTCTGGTTCTTCGGTCACCCCGAGGTGTACATCATGATCCTGCCGGCCTTCGGCATCATCTCCGCCATCGTGCCTGCCTTCAGCCGTAAGCGGCTGTTTGGCTATGCCTCCATGGTGTACGCCACCGCCTCCATCGCCCTGCTCTCCTTCATCGTCTGGGCGCACCATATGTTCACCACCGGGATGCCGGTGGCGGCGGAGCTGTTCTTCATGTACTGCACCATGCTGATCTCGGTGCCCACAGGGGTGAAGGTGTTCAACTGGGTGGCCACCATGTGGCGAGGGGCCATCAGCTTTGAAGCGCCGATGATGTTTGCCCTGGCCTTCATCGTGTTGTTCACCATTGGCGGCCTGTCGGGGCTGATGCTGGCGATCACCCCGGTGGACTTCCAATACCACGACACCTACTTCGTGGTGGCCCATTTCCACTATGTACTGGTCAGTGGCGCGGTGTTCTCCATCATGGCGGCGGCCTACTACTGGCTGCCCAAGTGGACCGGCCATATGTACAGCGAAACCCTGGCCAAGTGGCACTTCTGGTGCTCCATCATCTCGGTCAACCTGCTGTTCTTCCCCATGCACTTCCTGGGGCTGGCCGGGATGCCGAGACGGATTCCCGATTACGCCCTGCAGTTTGCCGACATCAATAAGATTGTTTCCATCGGCGGCTTTGCCTTTGGCCTGTCACAGCTGATCTTCCTGGCCCTGGTGATCAAGTGCATTCGTGGCGGCGAGAAGGCCCCGGCCAAACCCTGGGACGGCGCCGAAGGACTGGAGTGGAGCGTGGCGTCGCCGGCGCCGCTGCACACCTTCGATACCCCGCCCGAGGTGAAGTGATGGCTGGCCGAGACGCGAACCGTGCCCTGGTGACCCGGTTGCTGCTGGTCACCCTGGGGATGTTCGGCTTCGGTTTTGCCCTGGTGCCCCTCTATGACGTGTTCTGCGAGGTGACCGGCATCAATGGCAAAACCGGCGGCCCGGCCACGGCCCAGGTGTCGCCGGTCAACCGTGATCGCCTGGTGACCGTGGAGTTTGTCACCTCGGTCCACAGCGCCATGCCCTGGGAGTTTGAGCCGGAGGTCAACCGCATTCAGGTGCACCCGGGGGAGACCAAGCAGGTGGCCTTCCTGGCGCGGAACCTGTCCGGCGACGAGATCATCGGTCAGGCGATCCCGTCGGTGAGCCCGGGCCAGGGAGCACTCTACTTCTCCAAGATCGAGTGCTTCTGCTTCAATCACCAACCCCTGGGCGCGGGCGAGCAGACCAAGATGCCGCTGCTGTTCTACCTGGATCCGGCCTTGCCGGAGGAGATTCAGACCCTGACCCTGTCATACACCCTCTACAACGTCACCGATAAGGTGCAAGAGCGTGGCAAAGGAGTGTAATCCGATGAAGCACGAAAAGTACTATGTACCTGAACAGAGCTACTGGCCCATTGTGGGCGCGGTGGGGCTGTTTCTCATTGCCCTGGGGGCCGGCAACTATGTCGGGGGCCTGAAATCCGGAGACACCGGCATCTTTGGTTATGTGCTGCTCTCCGGCATTGCCGTGATTGTGGTGATGGTGGTGGGCTGGTTCCGCAACGTCATCGATGAGTCCATGGCCGGCCTCTACTCCAAGCAGATGGACCGCTCATTCCGACAGGGGATGTCCTGGTTCATCTTCTCCGAGGTGATGTTCTTTGCCGCCTTCTTCGGTGCCCTGTTCTACGCCCGGATGATCGCCGTGCCCTGGCTGGGAGGCGAGGGCAACAACGCCATGACCAATGAGGTGCTCTGGCCGGGATTTGAGGCGATATGGCCCCTGGAGACCACCCCGTCCGGGCAGACCACACAAGCCATGGGCTGGCAGGGACTGCCGCTGTACAACACCCTGATCCTGCTGACCTCCTCCATCACTCTGCACTTTGCCCATCTGGGGCTGGAACAGAACCGGCGCAAGGCGCTCACCCTGTGGCTGGGGGGAACCATTTTGCTGGGGCTGGCGTTTCTGGTGTTGCAGGCGGAGGAGTATGTGCACGCCTATCAGGAGATGAACCTGACCCTGAGCTCCGGGGTGTACGGCAACACCTTCTTCCTGCTGACCGGGTTCCACGGACTGCACGTGACCCTGGGGACCATCATGTTGCTGGTGATGTTCTTCCGGGTGGTCAAAGGCCACTTTACCCCGGAAAACCACTTTGGGTTCCAGGCCACCAGCTGGTACTGGCACTTTGTGGACGTGGTGTGGCTGATGCTGTTCGTGTTTGTCTACATCCTGTAAACGCAGTCGGAGATCAGTAGGGGCGGGGGTTGGGTGCGATCCAGCCCCCCATCATCGCCAGGATCAGCAGGATGATGACAAAGGCGGAGAGAGCCACCCGCCGCCCCAGAAAGTGGCTCATGGATTTAGGGGCGTCCTTGCTCCTGAGCATCATCACCAGGGCCCGACCCAGATTGAAGATGATGAACAGCAGCAGGGCAACGATCAGCAGTTTGATGGCGAGTTCCATGGCAGTGTCCCGTGGTAACCGCCCCAGGTGATGGAAGCGGATGATAAAGAAGATCCTTGTTCCTCTGATTACTTTGCTGACATTTTGCGCACTGGTCAAGCTGGGCTGGTGGCAACTGCAGCGGGCGGAGGAGAAGCGGGATCTGCTGGCTCAGATGGTCCAGAACGGCCGGGTGGAGCTGCATTGGGCGCAGCTCAGTGACGAGCCTGCCCTGACCGGGCGACCGATGACCATCAGCGGCACCCCCCGGACCGAGCACAGTCTGCTGCTGGATAATCGCACCTTGTCAGGTCGGGTGGGCTATCAATGGCTGCTGCCCCTGGAAGTGGCCTCGGGGGAGCCCTGGTTGCTGCTGGACATGGGGTTTGTGCCATCGGGACAGGACAGAGCCATACTGCCACAGCTGCCTGCCGTGCCGCAGCAGTTGCTGCTCAAGGGGCGGCTCTATCGCCCGGGGCACAACCCCCTGGCAAACCGGCTGCTGCCGGAGGAGGGGCAGGTTACCCGAATCCAGGCGGTGAACTTTCAGGAACTGACCGCCTGGCTGGAGCGACCGCTGCACCCCTGGCTGTTGTTCGTGGATCAGCCTGCCGACCTGGGTTTTGAGCGTCACTGGCGGCCAGTGACCCTGTCACCGGAGCGGCATCACGGTTACGCCATGCAGTGGTTTGGCCTGGCGTTGGCCTGGGTGGTGGTGGTGGCCCTGGTGTGGCGGCGCCCAACAAGACGTGTTCAGGAGCCTGAATCCATTGAGTCCTGAACTTAATCTGCCCTCAACCGACGATGGGCGATCACGAGAGGAGAGCCTATGAACTCCCGAGCACCATTGATTCTATTGTTATTCGCCTTTGTGGTTCCGGTTGCGGCTGCCTATCTGGTGCTCAACCAGGGATGGTATCAGGGGGGCAGTACCAACAAGGGGACCCTGCTGACCAGTCTTGACTACCGGTCCATGGCTCAGCCAAACCCGGTGGAGCGTCATTGGCAACTGCTTACCCTGGTTCCCGCCCGATGCGATGCCCAATGTGAAGACCGACTGACGGCGCTGCAACAGATCCATGTGGCCCTGGGGCGGGAGAAGACCCGGGTGGTGCCCGTGCTCTATCTGCAGCAGGGCCAGAGTGAGGCCACCCGCCTGCTCAGCGAGCGAGGCTTTACCACGGCCAAAGCCAACGATCAGATCAGTCAGTTGCTCCAACGTTATCCCCTGGTGATTGTCGACCCTATGGGGCAGTGGGTCATGGGCTATGAGCCCGCCGAGGGCCGTGATCAGCAGATTGCCCAGGGCAAGGCGTTGCTGACGGACCTGCGCAAGATGCTCAAGCTGTCCCGCATCGGATAGGAGGCAGGATGAATCGATTGATACTGGCCACCGCCGCCCTCGCTTTTACCGTGATTCTGGTGGGGGCCTTTACCCGCCTCACCGATGCCGGCCTGGGGTGCCCGGATTGGCCCGGATGCTATGGCTTCCTGACGCCCACGGCGGCTCAGGCCAATGCGGATCTGGCGCTGAGCCGCTATCCGGACAGGCCATTGGAGGTGGCCAAGGCGTGGGCTGAGATGGGCCACCGGTACGTGGCCTCCCTGCTCGGCCTGCTGATTCTGGTGATTGCGGTCAAGTGTTGGCGCACCCCTCAGCGGGGACACGGCCTGGCCCTGGCGGCCCTGGTGCTGTTTCAGGGGGCTCTGGGAATGTGGACCGTCACCCTCAATCTGATGCCGGCGGTGGTGATGGGCCACCTGCTCGGTGGCTTGACGCTGCTTTGTTTGCTGATTCTGCTGTGGCTCAGGCGCCGGCCCCATCTGCCGGCGGCCTTGCCCGCCCTGGCGATGCCTGCGGCCCTGGCACTGGTGGCGCTGGTGGTGCAGATCGCCCTTGGGGGGTGGACCTCTGCCAACTACGCGGCGGTGGTGTGCACCACTCTGCCGGTGTGTGAAGGGAGTTGGTGGCAGAACCTGGATTTCATTTCTGCGTTTCGCCTGATTCAGCCCCGGGCCGACAGCTATGAGTTCGGCACCCTGGATTATTCGGCACGAATGACCATCCATGTGACCCACAGGTTGTGGGCGGTGGTAACGGCAGTCCTGCTGCTCTATCTGGCCTGGCAGCTGATGCGTCGGCCTCTGTGGCGTCCCCTGGGCCTGGCCATCGCCCTGATGACCCTGCTGCAGGTTGGGCTGGGTCTTGCCAATGTGCTGTTTCAGTTGCCTCTGGCGGTGGCGGTGGCGCACAACGGTGGCGGCGCCCTGTTGGCGATGCTGCTGGTCAGTACCAATTATCTGCTGCGGGCCCGGGCCCCCAGTTCAAGCCCTGTGGGGGAGGAGGTGCCATGCTGAAGACAATTGGATGGAGTAAAGGGCGTCAGGGACTGGCGTGGCGGGATCTGTTGGAGATGACCAAGCCCAAGGTGGTGCTGTTGATGCTGGTCACTGCCCTGGTGGGCATGGCCCTGGCCTCCCCAGGGATGATCTCCCCCAGGGTACTGATCCTGGGCCTGACCGGAATCGGCCTGATGGCCGGTGCGGCGGCGGCGGTGAATCACCTGCTGGACCGGCAGATCGATCTTAAGATGGCCCGGACCCACAAGCGGCCGGTGGCCACCGGCCGGGTTTCGCCGTTTCAGGGTGGGGTGTTTGCCCTGGTGATCGGCACCCTGGGATTTGTCATCCTCTATGGCTTCATCAACCCGCTGACCGCCTGGCTGACCCTGGCCAGCCTGGTGGGTTACGCCCTGGTGTACACCGGTTTCCTCAAGCGGGCGACACCGCAGAATATCGTCATAGGCGGGCTGGCGGGGGCTATGCCGCCGCTGCTGGGCTGGACCAGTGTCACCGGGGACCTCCATGGTCACGGCCTGCTGCTGGTGATCATCATCTTCACCTGGACGCCACCGCACTTCTGGGCCCTGGCCATTCACCGCCGGGAAGAGTATGCCAAGGCCGCCATCCCCATGTTGCCGGTAACCCATGGGGTGGAGTACACCAAGACCTCCATTTTGCTCTACAGCTTCCTGCTGGTGATCGCCTGTATGCTGCCTGTGCTGGTGGGCATGAGCGGGGCCTTCTATCTGGCGGGCTCCACCCTGCTGAGCCTGTGGTTCCTGGCCCGTGCCTGGCAACTCAAGTTTGCCCCTAAACCGGACTCGGCCATCAAGCTGTTCCTGCTCTCCATCTGGCAATTGCTGGCGCTGTTTGTACTCATCCTGGTGGATCACTACCTGGGGGTGGCACTGTGAGTCGCGCATTGACCCTGGCCATCGCCCTGGTGGCACTGGCTGCTGGAGCCATGCTGGCCCTGTGGAGCAGCAAGCCGCCCCAGGTCTCGGCCCTGTGGCTTCCCGAGCCCAGGCCCCTGGCTACCTTTGAGCTGACCGACGACATGGGGCGCCCCTTCAATAACGACAGCTTCCAGGGCCAATGGACCCTGCTGTTTATGGGGTTTACCTCCTGCCCTGATGTCTGCCCGGGCACCATGGCCCGCCTCGCCGCCATTTATGGCGAGCTGTCTCAGACGGTACCGCTGCAGGTGGTGCTGCTGTCGGTGGACCCTCAGCGGGACTCCGCCGAGCGGCTGCATCAGTACGTGACCTATTTCAATCCGCAGTTCCGCGGCATCACCGGTCCCCACGACCAGTTGTATGGCCTGAGCCGTAGCATGGGCCTGGTGTATGCCATGGTGGAGAGCGACGGGGCGGACGGTTACTCGGTGGACCACAGCGCGGACATCGCCCTGATCAATCCCAACGGCGAACTGGAAGCCCTGTTCCGGCCCCAGGGAGAACCCGGCGAACTCCGACTGGTTTCCATGGGGCACATCCGCGACGACCTGCCCAAGATCGCCGCCTATGGTGGCTAGTGGTTGAGTCCATCCTCCGGAGTATGATGTACTGACTTAATCTTCAGTGGATACAAGGATGTATCATGTTGCGGTTCCTCCCTTTACTGTTGCCCCTGCTCCTGGGTGGCTGCGTCTCCCTGGTGGCCAACCGGATCGCCGACTTTCCTGCGCCTCAGCCCGGTGAGGATGAGATGAGACTGGTCGAGATTGCCCAGCTTGAGTCTCAACGCTTTTGCGCGCCGAATCGCTGCCTGAGTTACCTCCGTACTCGAGCAGGCTTTCCTGGGGCGAAGCAGCTGAAGGTCAAAGTCCATGCGGCTGATGAAACTACAGACTATTTGACTCTGAAGTGGGACAGGGAACCCAACGCCAAAGGCACCGTAGTGCTGCTCCACGGCTACCAGATGTACAAAGAGGCGATGGTCCTCAATGCGGCCTACTGGCGGTTTTTGGGTTATCAGGTGCTGGTGCCGGATCTGGGGGGCCATGGTCAGAGTGATGGCCCCTTCAGCTTCGGGGTGAAGGATGCCCGGCTGCTGAGCCAATGGCTGGATGCCCAGCAGGAGCTGGAGCGGCCGCTGTATCTGTTCGGTAACTCCATGGGCGCGGTGGCGGCCCTGCACCTGGCCAGTGTCCGCGAGGATGTGGCCGGGTTGATTTTCCAGGCGCCCATGCTGGATCTGGAGACCGGTGTCCGGGCGTATCAGCAGAGTTTTGCCAGTGCCCCCATGCGGCTGATCGACGACGAGGATCTCAAGGAGGGGGTAGGTTTGGCCCTGCAGAACCTGGGCCTGAGCCCGTCTCAGCTGAGCTTTCGACAACTGATGGGAGAGAGCTCACTTCCTGCCCTGATTCTGGCCTCGGACCAGGATCCCTTTGCCCCTTTCGGGGCGTTGCAGCCACTTCAGGACGATAGGGTTGAGGTGGTAAACCTCCCCGGCCAGGACCATCTGCAGATGGGGCTCATCGGTCCCGGGCAGCATGGACCGATAAGTCGTTGGATGGCCCGTCAGCAACCCGGGCTCATGGTTCCGAAGTTGGTCGGCAGCCCAGAGCAGGCTACTCCTTAGGCCAGCTGCCGTCGGCCCTGGCTTGAACCCAGGGCTGGGAGAACCAATAGTAGCCGCCGCTGCTGCGGCTGGGGGCGGTGCAGTTGTAGCGGGAGCGCCCTGCGGGCAGGGGCAGGTCCGCCTGGATGGTGAAGCTGTGCTCGTCCAGCCAGGTGGGGGCCTTGCCACCCTGGCCTTGGATGTAACACATCAGGGCGTCACGACGCAGGTCCTCGCCCTCGAGGGTAACGGTGAGGATGGGGCGGGGGCGCTCCTTCAGTTCGGACTCATCCCCTTCCAGTTTTACCGCCGGCATGTTCAGGCTGTGCAGTTTCACCTTGAGGGCGTCCATGTCCGCGTAGGGGCCGGCCACCGGGAACCGTGGGACTGCCGTCAGGCTGGAGTAGGGACCCGCGGCCCCTGAATGCTGACCTATGCCCACATAACCCATCTGCTCCAGGCGCTGACGCAGGGCCTGGTTGAACTCCCCATAGGGGTAGGCCAGCTGGCGGACGCTGTAACCCAGCTCCTTTTCGATGGCCGCCTCGGTGCGCTCTAGGTTGGCCTGGATGCGCTCCAGCCAGGCGGCTTCATCTTCTCCATCCAGGCGGCGAATCAGGTGCTCGTGTCCCCAGCTGTGGTTGGCGATGACGGCGCCCTCTGATGACAGCTGCCGCAGGGTGTCCCAGTTCATCATCCGGGCAAAGTTGCGCTCTATGGGCTCGATGGCCACAAACAGGGTGTAGGGGAATCCGTGGGCTTTCAGCACCGGGTGGGCGTTGTCGGCCACGTTCTGATAACCGTCGTCGAAGGTGATGGCCACGGTTTTCGGCGGCAGGTGTTCACCCTTGCGTATGGCGTCGATCACCTCGGACAGGGGCACCACGCTGAACTCATTCTGGGCCAGGTAGGCCATCTGCGCCTGGAATTGAGCAGGGGTGACGCTGGTACTGGCGGGGGTATCCTCGCTAACATGGTGATACTGGAGAATCACCGCCGCGGCTGCACTCTGTACCCACAGCAATGCCAGCAGGGACACCAGTGTTGTCATTCGTTTCATAACAGGTTCCAAGTTTCCATGACCCTTACCGCCATCCTCTCCCGGCGTCAGGCCCACCGGCGTACTTTTGCCCTGGCCTGGCCGATGATTCTGTCCAATATCACCATCCCTCTGCTGGGGCTGGTGGATACGGCGGTAATTGGTCATCTTGATGAGGCCTACTACCTGGGTGGCGTGGCCGTCGGGTCGATGATTATAACCTTTCTCATGTGGATGCTGGGCTTTTTGCGCATGGGCACCACCGCCCTGGTGGCCCAGGGGCATGGGGCAGACGATCTGCAGGCCCAGTTCGAGGTACTGAAGCAGGGGCTGATGCTGGCATTGGGTCTGGCCCTGGCCGTGCTGCTGTTGCAGTGGCCCATCCTTCATTGGGGCATCCCCCTGGCGGGAGGCAGCGGTGACGTTCAGCAGTATGCCGCTCAGTACTTTGCCATTCGTATCTGGGGGGCGCCGGCGGCCCTGACCAACCTGGTGTTGCTGGGCTTCCTCCTGGGCAGGGGACAACCCAAGGTGGCCATGTGGCAGCTGTTGTTGGGCAATGGACTGAACATTGTGCTGGATCTGTTGTTTGTGGTTGGTCTGGGGTGGGGGGTGGCCGGCGCGGCCTGGGCCAGTCTGATGGCGGAATACGGCACCATGGCCCTGGCGGCGGTGCTGGTATGGCGTCAGCTGCGACACGGCAAGCAGTTGCATTGGCAGCCTCAGCTGCTGGGTATGGGGCGACTGGTGAAGCTGAACCGGGACATCTTCCTGCGCACCCTGTGTCTGCAGCTCTGCTTCAGCTTCGTCACCCTGATGGGGGCCAGGCTGGGTGATTCGGTGGTGGCGGGCAACGCGGTTCTGATGAACTTCCTGTTGGTGATCTCCTACGCCCTGGATGGCTTCGCCTACAGCGCCGAGGTGGAGGTGGGTCGCGCCTGGGGCGCCCGGGACAGAAGCAGGTTGCGCCAGGCGGTGGTTCTGGGCTGGTTCTGGTCCGGAGTGACTGCCCTGCTGTTTACCCTGCTGTTTGCCCTGGCCGGTGAGGGGATGATTCGTATGCTGACTGACATCGAGGCGGTGCGCAGCCACGCCTTGCACTACCTGTCCTGGGTGGTGGCACTGCCGCTGCTGGCGTTCAGCTGCTTCCTGTTTGACGGCGTGTACATCGGCGCCGCCCTGGGGCGGCCTATGCGCAATGCCATGCTGATCTCCGCCTTGGGTTTTTTCCTGTTGTGGTGGGGCTTCCGGGAGCTGGGTAACCATGGGCTGTGGCTGGCACTCTGCGGCTTCATGTTGCTGCGGGGAGTGACCCTGGGTTGGCACTACCTGGTGAGACTGAAACCTGAAGTCCACTGGCAGGCATAAAAAAACGCCCGGCACAGGCCGGGCGTTGTCGTGTCTGGGGCAGATCAGTAGAAGGAGTGGTCGCCGTGCTGGTGCTCGGTCATGTCCTTCACGCCATTCAGCTCGCCGGGGAAGGCCTCCAGCAGCTGCTTCTCGATGCCATCTTTCAGGGTCACGTCCACCATGGAACAGCCGTTGCAGCCGCCGCCAAACTGAATCACGGCCACGCCGTCGTCGGTCAGCTCCATCAGGGTGATGAAGCCGCCATGGCCGGCCAGTTGCGGGTTAACCTGGGACTGGATGATGTAGTCCAGGCGATCCTTCAGGGGAGCGTCGTCGGCAACTTTGCGCATCTTGGCGTTGGGTGCTTTCAGGGTCAGCTGGGCACCCAGCTGATCGGTCACGTAATCGATGAGGGCCTCTTCCAGGAAGGGGGCGCTCTTCTCATCCACCAGGGCGTCAAAGCCATCAAATGGCAGGGTGATGTCATCCTCTTCCACCGCATCTGCTGGGCAGTAGGAGACGCCGCACTCAGCCTGAGGGGTGCCGGGGTTGATGACAAATACACGGATGTTGGTGCCGTCGGCCTGCTGCTCCAGCAGCTTCTTGAAGTGGCCCTGGGCGGATTCGGTAATGGTGATCATAACTGCTCTCTGCGGCGGCTAAAGCCTGAGTAGTGGAGTCGGATATCCGAATCATACTCCGATGCGAAGTCGGATAACACCCTTGAAGGGCGATCCCAGTCACGCTTTGGCTGGATCATGACCGGCCCCACTGTTAGCATTTGCCTACTGTAAAAGCAGAAGAACCTCACGGAAGATGAGATATTTTTTATTACTATTCAGCATGATAGCCGGATGCGTCTGGGCCGCCCCCTCTGCCCTGCTCCCCAAGGACCAGACGTACCTGACCACCATTCAGACCCCACAACAGGCGTTTGGCCGCCCGGTGGGGGAGCGTCACCTGCGTTACGATCAGGTGCTCAGCTACTTTCAGACCCTGGCCCGGGAGTCGGACCGGGTGACTCTGGAATCCGCCGGTTTCAGCCATCAGGGACGACAGCAGATCGCCGCGGTGATCACCTCACCGGAGAATCAGCGGCAGCTGGACAGTATCCTGGCCCAGCGCGTCAGGGTGACTCAGGGGGAACGGGTTGCCGGGCCCACTGTGGTGTGGCTGGCCTACAGCATCCATGGTGATGAAGCCAGTGGCCTGCACGCGGGCACCCTGTTTGCCTACTACCTGGCGGCCTCCCGGTCTCAGGAGGTGTCCGACTGGCTCAAGGAGATGGTGATTCTGATCACCCCCAGCCAGAATCCCGATGGTAATGACCGCTTTGCCAACTGGGTGAACGGTTTTACCGGCAACACCCTCAATGGCTCCAGCTGGCACAGGGAGCATTTTCAGTCCTGGCCCAGCGGCCGGGTGAACCACTTCCTGGCGGATCTGAACCGGGATTGGCTCTACATGAGGCACCCGGAAAGCCGGGGGCGGGTGGAGGTGTTCCAGCGTTGGCAGCCTCATGTGGTGGGCGACTTCCACGAGATGGGACACAACAGCAGTTACTTCTTCCAGCCTGGCGTGCCCAGCCGCACCCACCCGCTGACCCCTTCCCAGAACCAGTCCCTCACCTCTGCACTGGGCAATTACCATGCCGATGCCTTAGATGCCCTGGGCCAGCCCTACTTCTCCCGGGAGTCGTTCGACGACTTCTACTATGGCAAGGGCTCCACTTACCCGGACATCAACGGCGGCGTCGGCATTCTGTTTGAGCAGGCGACGGTACGCGGCCATCTGCGGGAGACCGACTATGGCCCCCGCACCTTCAGTGAGGCGATTCGCAATCAGCTGGCCACCTCCTTCTCCACGGTGAGGGGCAGCTTCGATCAGCAGAAGGCACTGCAGCAGTATCAGTACGATTTTTTTGCCGACTCCCTGGAGCGTGGCCAGGACCGCCGTGGCGCCGGTTTCATCGTTGCTGCTCAGGGTGACCAGGGCAGGCTGAACGCCCTGACCCGGGTGCTGGATGCCCACAGGGTCAGTTACGGCTATTTGGCCAAAACCGTTTCTGCCCAGCAGCGCACCTTTGAACCGGGCAGCCTGTTTATCCCCTTCGCCCAGAGTCGTTACGCCCTGGTGGAAGCGCTGTTCGACAAGCGCACCGAGTTTGAGGACAACACCTTCTACGATGTCTCCGCCTTTGCGGTGGACCTGGCCTTTGATCTGGATGTCGCCACCTTGAAGCGACAGCCCAAACTGATGAAGCAGCGACCCCAGCAGGCACAGCCGCTGCAGCAGAGTGCCCTGGC
Organism: Ferrimonas sp.; assembly: GCF_048263965.1. Lineage (NCBI taxonomy): Bacteria > Pseudomonadati > Pseudomonadota > Gammaproteobacteria > Alteromonadales > Ferrimonadaceae > Ferrimonas > Ferrimonas sp. The sequence continues at coordinate 65,965 of NZ_JBLXDO010000014.1, forward strand.
CTGGGTGATCCCCTGGTCCGACAGATACTCTCCGGCGGCGTTGCAGCGCCTGCTGAAGGCGGGCATTCAGGTGCGTTTCAGCGAGCTGCCCAGTCGCCTGCAGGGCAGTGAGGGTGAGCTGGATCTGGCCCCGGGTGCCCTGGTGATCAACGGCCGTCAGCCGGGTGTTGCCCAGGCGCTGCAGCAGGTGCAGCAGGAGTTTGGCCTGGTGGCCAAGGCGGTAATCCGGGGTCAGGCCCTGAACGGCCCTGACCTCGGCAGCCGCACCTTCCGGGCGGTGAGCGAGGTGAAACCGATGATCCTGGTGGGACGCAATGTCTCCCAGTATGAGGTGGGCCAGCTGTGGCACTACCTGGACCAGCAGTTGGGGGTCGCCCCCACCCTGATCGACGGCGAGTATGCCGAGCGGGTGCCCATGGAGGAGTTTACCCATCTGTTTTTGGTGGATGGCCGCTACCGCAGCCTGACGCCGGCCCTGAGCAGTCGCATTCAGACCTTTGTCCGCCGGGGCGGGGTGCTGGTGGCCTGGCAGGGCGGTGCCCGAGAGGTGTCGGACTGGGGCATGGTGCCTGTGGATATCCAGGGCAGGGAGGAGCTGGGCCGTGAGTTTGAGGAGCACCCGATCCAGTTCGCCGAGCGCCACCATGAGGATGCCCGTCGTACCATAGGCGGCGCCATCGTCGGCTGGGACCTGGACGTCAGCCATCCCCTGGCGTTTGGCCTGAGACCCACCCTGCCAATGATGAAGGATCGGGAGATGGTGCTTGAGGCCCGGGGCGGAGTGGTGGTGGGACGCTATGGCGACCAGCCTCTGCTGTCCGGCTTTATGGCGCCGGAGTATCGCCAGTCCCTGGCCAGCCAGGGCAGTGCGGTGGTGGTCAAAAACGGCAAAGGCGCCGTGGTGCTGCTGGCGGACAACCCCTTGTTCCGTAACTTCTGGTTAGGGGGAGAGCGCCTGGTGGCCAACAGTCTGTTCCTGATCCCCGCCCTGCACTGACCCAAGCTAGCGCCTGTTGAGGGCGCTGGCCAGGGTCCAGAACTGCGTGACTCGCACCCCGGCCTGGCCCAGGGTGCGGGTCACTGTTTTCAGGGTGGAGCCTGTGGTGATGATGTCATCCACCAGCGCCACCTGTTGCCCTTCTCCCTCTCCTGACACGCTAAAGGCACCCTTGAGGTTGTCCCGTCGCGCCTGGCCATCCAGCTGGTGCTGCAGCCGGGTGGGGTGGACCTTGACCACCAGTTGGTCCAGCAGTGGCAGCTTCAGCTCCCTGGAGAGGGCCCGGGCCACCAGCCAGGCGGGATTAAACCCCAGTTGCCGCAGCCTGGACCTGTGGGTGGGGACGGGCACCAGCGCCTGGGGCAGGGGCAGGTGTCCCTGCTCATGGTAGGCTAAGATGCGGTTGGCCAATGTCCCGGCCAGGACGCTCACCAGCTGAGGCTTTGCCTGGGTCTTGATCTGGGCGACGCAGGGGCCGATGGGACCGTGGTAGTGAAAGGCGCTCACCACCGGCCGCCACCGCTTGCGGGTCAGGCAGCTGCCGCAGCGGTGGGGCGGGGCCAGGGTCAGGGGACGGTGACAGTGGAGGCACACCTGGCCCAGGGCGCCGTCCCCCAGGCAGACGTCGCACAGCCCAGCTCCTCGGGCCAGGGGTTGCTGGCACAGGGTGCAGCGGTTGGGTAGACTGGCCGCCAGAATCGACGACAGGGCATGGGAGAGGGTCAACATGTCATTAAGCCTAGACGAATCCATTCATATTCACTGGCAGGGTGAGGGGCAGCCCATGCTGCTGCTTCATGGCTGGGGCATGAATGGCCAGGTGTTCGAACCCTTTGCCCAGTTGCTGGCGGAGCGGGGGTTTCGGGTGGGCCGGGTCGACTTGCCCGGTTTCGGCCACAGTGCGCCGCTGAGTGACGGCCTGACGCTGGAGGGGATCAGTCAGGCCCTGGCGCCGCTGCTGCCGGATGCCTGTGTCCTGGTGGGCTGGTCCCTGGGAGGGATGGCGGCCACCCGACTGGCCCTGGATTGCCCAGAGCGGGTCAGTCATCTGATCACCCTGGCCAGTTCTCCCTGCTTCAGTGCCCGGGATGAGTGGGCGGGCATCAAGCCCAGGGTGCTGGCCGGGTTTGCCCAGGCCCTGACCCAGGATCTGGCCGGTACCCTGGAGCGCTTTGTGGCGTTGCAGGCCATGGGCAGCGACAGTGCCCGCAAGGACACCAAGGCGATTCGTACCCTGTTGTCAGAGGCGCCGGAGCCCGATGGCAGCGCTTTGGCCCAGGGGCTGGCGATCCTGCGGGATGCGGATTTACGTCCTCAGTTGCAGAATCTGAGCCAGCCCTGGCTGCGACTCTACGGCCGACTGGATGCCCTGGTGCCGGCGGAATCGCTGCCGGCGATGGCCGCCCTGGCTCCCGCCAGCGAGCAGGTGGTGTTGCCCAAGGCGGCTCATGCCCCCTTTATCTCACACCCCAGCGACACCCTGGAGTGCATCGAGGCTTTCTTAGGGCGTGCCTAATCCGTTATAGAACAGAGAGTTCTTTTACATTTCAACTGGATTGTTGAATAATTAACCAGGAATAGGAGAGCCCATGTTCCTGGTTTCCAACTACCCTCAAGTGCCCATAGTGACCACCAATCCTGCCACGGACGATCTCCGTCAGCAGGCGTTGGCGCGTGCTCCTGTGGTGCCGGCCAGGGAAGCGGAGAAGTCGGCGTCGGAACGGGCGCTGGATCCTGAGCATGATGCGGTGCAGCTGCCCGGTGGCAGCAAGCTGAAGCGGCGTGACGCCGAGGGTGAGGAGCCCAGGGAGGAGTCCCCCGAGCAGCAGCATCAGAAAGCCGGTCTGTTTGAGCTGTGGCGCCCGCCGACCTTTGATCGCCCCGGCGTCCGCCGGCAGGGCACGGGCGTAGTGCCCAGGGAGAGCGGCTCTCCTTCACTGGAGCTGAGCGACAACGAGTACCAGAGGTTTACCCGCATCCTTCATCGTCACTACAGTCAGGTGGCCCGGCCCGCCGAGCCACCGACCTTCCAGACTAACGCTTAGCCTTCTTGAAGGCGTCGGCAAAAGCGTTGCCCATGGCGCTGTTGCCGGACTGAGTCTGGGTCTGCCGGTCATTGCGGCTGCGCTGACTGCGACGCTCCTGGCCGCCCTTGGGCTGACTCTCCCGTCTGGGACTCTTCTGCTGACCCGGCTCATCGTCCAGGCGCATGGAGAGTCCGATGCGTTTGCGCTCGATCTCCACCTCCATCACTTTCACCTTCACCACGTCGCCGGTTTTGACCACCTTGCGGGGGTCATCCACAAACTGGTGGGACAGGGCGGAGATGTGCACCAGGCCGTCCTGATGGACGCCGATGTCCACGAAGGCACCGAAGTGGGTGACGTTGGTGACCACCCCTTGGAGTACCATGTCCGGCTCCAGATCCTTGAGGGTCTCCACGCCGTCGGCAAACTGGGCGGTTTCAAACTGGCCTCGGGGATCCCGTCCAGGCTTTTCCAGTTCCGCCAGCACGTCGGTGATTGTTGGCAGGCCAAACTGGTCACTGACGAACTGGGCCGGTTTCAGGCTCTTGAGGACGCCACCATTGCCGATAAGGGCCTCAATACCCTGGCCGGTGTGGTCGGCAATGCGCTTCACCAGGGAGTAGCTCTCAGGGTGAACCCCGGAAGCGTCCAGGGGGTTGTTGCCCCCATTGATGCGCAGGAAGCCGGCACACTGCTCAAACGCTTTGGGCCCCAAGCGAGGCACCTTCAGCAGTTGTTTGCGCTCGTCGAAGCGGCCGTTCTGGTCCCGAAAATCCACCACGTTTTGAGCCAGGGTGCGGGACAGCCCGGCCACCCGGGTGAGCAGGGCGGCGGAGGCGGTATTGAGATCCACCCCGACGGCGTTTACGCAGTCCTCCACCACGGCGTCCAGGGAGTGGGCCAGGTGGGTCTGGTTGACGTCGTGCTGGTACTGGCCCACACCGATGGATTTGGGCTCGATCTTCACCAGTTCCGCCAGGGGATCCTGCAAACGGCGGGCAATGGAGACCGCGCCGCGCAGGGAGACGTCCAGATCCGGAAACTCCTTGGCGGCGGTTTCCGAGGCGGAGTAGACCGAAGCGCCGGCCTCACTGACCATCACCCGTTCCAGTTTCAGCTCGGGGTGACGCTTCTGCAGGTCCGCCGCCAGCTTGTCGGTTTCCCGTGAGGCGGTGCCGTTGCCGATGGCCACCAGCTCCACCTTGTGGGCTTTGGCCAGCCTGGCCAGGGACTGGATCGACTGATCCCACTGGTTGCGGGGAGCGTGAGGATAGATGGTGTCCGTAGCCACCAGCTTGCCGGTGTGATCCACCACCACCACCTTGACCCCGGTGCGCAGACCGGGATCCAGGCCCAGGGTGGCACGGGGGCCGGCTGGGGCGGCCATCAGCAGATCGCCCATGTTGTCGGCAAACACCTTGATGGCGTCGGTTTCCGCCTTCTCTCTCAGGGTGGTGAGCAGTTCGCTCTCCATCTGCAGACTCAGTTTCACCTTCCAGGTCCACTGCACCACGCTCTTGAGCCAGAGGTCCGCCGGCTGGCTGCCCAGGTTCAGTGACAGTGCCTGGGCGATCAGGGACTCACAGATGCTGTGCTTCTGCCCCTCCTCCCGGTTGGGATCGGCATTGAGGCTGATGGCCAGCACCCCTTCGTTACGGCCGCGCAGCATCGCCAGGGCGCGGTGGGAGGGCACCTTGGTCAGGGCCTCATCGTGTTCGAAGTAGTCGCGGAACTTGGCCCCAGCCTGCTCCTGGCCGGGGATCAGCCGAACCTCCACCTGAGACTGGCGACGCATATGATCCCGCACCGCGGCGATCACCTCCGCCTGCTCGGCAAAGCGCTCCATCAGGATCGCCCTGGCCCCGTCCAGCACCGCCTTGGTGGAATCGAAACCGGCGTCGCCGTTGAGGAAGGCCTGGGCTTCGTTATCCGGCGTCAGCTGGCGCTGATCCAGCAGTTTGTCGGCCAGAGGTTCCAGCCCCGCCTCGATGGCGATCTGCCCCTTGGTACGTCGCTTGGGTTTGTAGGGCAGATAGAGATCTTCCAGTTCGGTCTTGGTGGCCGCCGAGTTAATCTTTGTAAGCAGGGATGTATCCAGCTTGCCTTGCTGCTCAATGCTTTGCAGAATCGTCTGACGACGGGCATCCAGTTCCCTCAGGTAGGTGAGCCGGCTGTCCAGCTGGCGCAACTGGGTGTCGTCCAGGCCGCCGGTGACCTCCTTTCGGTAACGGGCGATAAAGGGGACGGTGGCCCCTTCATCCAGCAAGGTGATGGTGGCGTCCACCTGTTGGGTTCGCACCTCCAGTTCCTGTGCGAGTCGTTGGGCAAGAGTCTGCATAGCGGTTGAATTTGCCTTTAATGGTTATGCGAGATAAAACTAAACCGGAATCTATCACAGACCTTCCCGGTTTTACCCACAACACCTTAGCGACTGAATGAAAAAAGCCAATCTTATTACCCGAGAGGGGTGGAACACCCTGGAACAGGAACTGAAGTACCTCTGGAAGGAGGAGCGTCCGCGGGTGACCCTGGCGGTGCAGGAGGCGGCGGCCCTGGGGGACCGCTCCGAAAACGCCGAATACATCTACGGCAAGAAGCGACTGAGGGAGATCGACCGCCGAGTGCGCTTCCTCTCCAAACGGATGGAGCAGTTGCGCATCGTCGAGCCGGATCCCCGCCAGGAGGGCAAGGTGTACTTCGGGGCCTGGGTGGTCCTGGAGGCGGAAGAGGGCGGCCTGAGTACCTACAGGCTGGTTGGCCCGGATGAATTCAATGTCAGTGAGGGAAAAGTCAGTATCGACTCCCCCCTGGCGAGGGCCCTGCTGGGCAAAGAGGTGGACGACGAGGTAATTGTTCGTACGCCCGAAGGCGAGCAGGTCTACTATATCAATGAGATACGCTATAAGGCAGCGGAATAAGGGAGAGGCAGATGACTCAGGAAACCTCAAAGGTTCTGGTGGTAGATGACGACCTCAGGCTCAGGGGCCTGATTGAACGTTACCTAGGTGAGCAGGGCTACCAGGTGCGGGCGGCCGCCAATGCCGAGCAGATGGATCGATTGCTGGAGCGGGAGAACTTTCACCTGCTGGTGCTGGACCTAATGCTGCCCGGAGAGGATGGTCTGAGTATCTGCCGCCGTCTGCGCCAGTCCAACAATGAGATCCCCATAGTGATGCTCACCGCCAAGGGGGATGAGGTGGACAGGATCATCGGCCTGGAACTGGGCGCCGATGACTATCTGCCCAAGCCGTTCAATCCCCGCGAATTGCTGGCCCGCATCAAGGCGGTGCTGCGACGCCGCCCCGGTGAGGTCCCCGGCGCCCCCTCCCTCAAGGAGCAGGAGGTGGCCTTTGGCGAGTACCGCCTCAATCTAGCCACCCGGGAGATGTTCAAGGGGGATGAACCCATCTCCCTCACCTCCGGTGAGTTTGCCGTACTCAAGGTGCTGGTTTCCCACCCCAGGGAGCCCATGAGCCGGGATAAGCTGATGAACCAGGCCCGTGGCCGGGACTACAGTGCCCTGGAGCGCTCCATCGATGTGCAGGTGTCGCGCCTGCGCCGCCTGATCGAGGAGGATCCCAGTAACCCCAGGTACATTCAGACCGTCTGGGGCCTGGGCTACGTCTTCGTCCCCGACGGCAGCTCAGCCAAGTAGATGGTGTCCAGACTGCTGCCCCGCAGCAACTTCGGCCAGACCGTTCTGCTGATCGGCTGCCTGTTGCTGATCAACCAGCTGGTGTCCTACATCTCCATGGACATCTATGTGGTGCGTCCCTCCACCCAGCAGATCAACCAGCTGCTCTCCCGCCAGGTTGAGCTGTTGTTCCGCGATCTGGAGCTGGACCGCACCAAGCTGACCGTGGTGGACGCCTTGAGAGACAAGCTGGCGGACGACAACTACATGGAGGTGTTTACCCTCCCTGAGGCCCGCCAGAATGGCTTGAGGGAAGCGCGGCTCTACTACGTGTTGTCGGATCAGATGTCCCAGTACCTGGGCGGCGAAGCCGAGGTGCGCATCTCCTTCGGTGAGCAGTACCTGATCTGGATTCGCCCTCCTCAGGCACCTACGGTGTGGCTGAGGGTGCCTCTGACCGGCTTCGATGAGTCGGTGATCTCCCCCCTGACCGTCTACCTGATGGTGATCGGCGCCCTGTCAGTGGCCGGAGGCTGGTGGTTTGCCCGTCAACAGAGTCGGCCCCTGAGGCGCCTGCAGCGGGCGGCCCTGGCGGTTTCCCGCGGTAAGTTTCCCGATCCCCTGCCACTGAAGGGGCCCGCGGAGGTGGTGGCGGTAACCCAGGCGTTCAACCAGATGTCCCGCTCCATGAAGCAGCTGGAGACCGACCGGCAATTGCTGCTGGCCGGGGTGTCCCATGATCTGCGTACCCCCCTGACCCGAATCCGTCTGGCCAGTGAGATGATGAGCGACCAGGACAGCTTCCTGAAAGAGGGGATAGAGCATGACATCGATGATATGAACAACATCATCGATCAGTTTATTGAGTTTGTCCGCGGCAGCCCGGCGGAGGAGCACAGCCGAATCAGCCTGGATGATCTGTTGCAGGAGGCGGCCCAGCAGGAGAGTCTTCGCCACACCAAGGTGGAGCTGAGTCTGGGCAAGGTGCCGCCGGTTGCCATGCCGGTGATCGCCATCAAGCGGGTGCTGGCCAACCTGATTGAGAACGGTGTGCGCTACGGCGGGGGCGATCTCAAGCTGAGTTCCGGCTTCGATGGCCGCTGGGTGTGGTTCGCCGTGTCCGACAATGGGCCGGGTATCCCCCCCAAACAGATTGAATCTTTATTTGAACCCTTCACCCAGGGGGATGTGGCTCGAGGATCTGTAGGCTCCGGCCTGGGCCTGGCCATCGTCAAACGAGTGGTGGACAGTGAAGGTGGCCGGGTTGAGCTGGCCAACCGCAGTCATGGAGGCTTACGAGCAACCGTATGGTTACCCCGATCCTGATGTTGGCCGCTGCCCTGGCGGCCCCCATGGAACCTTTGCCTGCCCTGATGGAGGAGATCTCCGGCCTGGCCTTTGATGGTCAGCACCTGTGGGCCCACAACGACAGTGGCGATGGGCCCAGGATCTACCGGTTTGACGGCCAGGGACGTTACCTGGGACGGGTGGGATTTCACGGCGCCGATGCCCGGGACTGGGAGGATATGACCAGTGATGGCGAGCACCTGTTCGTGGCCGATTGCGGCAACAACAGGGGCAATCGCCGGGATCTGACCATCTACCGCACCCCAGTCCCCGCAGAGGAGGGCAGCAAGGTCAGCGCGGTGCCCATTCGCTTCTCCTTTGCCGAACAGAAGGATTTCAGCCGCAAAGGCTACATTCACAACTTTGACTGTGAGGCGATCGCCGCGACTGACAGCGCTCTTTGGGTGTTTTCCAAGAACTGGGGAGATGGTCAGAGTCGGGTATACCGTCTGCCCAAAGAGCCGGGTGAGTACACCCCGGAAGCGGTGCAGACTCTGGCGGTCCACGGCCAGATTACCGCGGCGGATTGGCAGCCTGACACCGGCCGCATCGCCCTGCTGGGGTACCGTGGTGGTCTGGCGTTTCGTCCCTTTATCTGGATCGCTCAGATGGACGAGAGCGGAGTGGACTGGGACACGGCCAAAAGCTACACCCCCCTTGAGGATGGTCAGTGGGAAGCGTTGACCTGGGTCTCTCCCACCACCTTGCTGCTGGGCAAGGAGTCCAGTGACGTCAGCGACCATGGCTGGCAGCTGTGGCAGCCGCCGCTGTAGAGGACACCGCAACAAAAAAGAGGACTCCCCAGGGAGTCCTCTTTCGTTTCCAGCGTCGATATTACTCGTAGCTGATGTTCAGGGTAACGCCGGAGAAGGCGCGGTAGGCGCGAATGCCCACATACCAGGTGCCGGCGCTGGGGTTGGGCTCAACGCAGCTCTCGTTGTTGCCGGACTCATAGGGGCGGCAGTTGTAGGAGCGGGTCGTCGGTTGGGCGCCGAAGCGGGTGTAGAGGTCTGCGTCACCGCTGCCGCCGCTGATGGTGACGGTGAAGTTGGTGGCACCGGCAGGCACCTCCACTTCGTACATCAGCCAGTCACGACGGGAGGCGGACAGGTTGTCGAAGGTCCAGCTGCTGCCTTCACCGTTGCCGTCACCACCCCCGGTGTCTCCGCCAGCAGCGGCGGCCACCGCGGCTGCAGCATCGACCAGGCCAACACCACAGTTGGAGCAGCTGTCGGCACGGGCGGTGGACTTGAGGATGCCCTCTGCCTTGTCGGGGTCCATGGAGGGATCCGCTTCATACATCAGGGCAACCAGGCCGGCCACGTGAGGGGCAGCCATGGAGGTGCCCTGCAGGTAGTCGTAGTTGTCGGAGGCGGGAGCCAGGCTGCCGCTGTTGTGGGTGGAGAGGATGCCGTTGGCGTCGCCGGCAAAACTCATGGCACCACCGGGGGCTGACACGTCGATGGCGCTGCCGTAGTTGGAGTAGTAGGCACGGGTTGCGTCGCGACCCAGGGCGGCCACGTTCACCACGCCGTCACAGTTGCCCGGGTTGAAGTTGGCGGCATTCTGATTGGAGTTACCGGCGGCCACCACCACGGTCGCACCGTTGGAGCGAGCGGTGTTGATGGCGTTCTGTGTGGTGGAGGAGCAGCTGCCGCCACCACCCAGGCTCATGTTGATCACGTCGGCCGGGTTGGCATTGGCAGGTGCACCGGGCACGCTGCCGCCGGAGGCCCAGATGATGCCGTCGGCGATGTCAGAGGTGTAACCACCGCACTTACCCAGAACACGCACGGGAACGATCTTGGCGCCGTAGGCCACACCGGCCACGCCAGTGTTGTTGTTGGCCACCGCAGCCACGGTACCGGCGACGTGGGTGCCGTGCCAGGAGCTGCCCTGATCCTGCTCGGGGTAGCCGTTGCCGCACTCACCGGCCTGGACATGGTCACCGGGATCTGTGGCATCGCTGTCGCGGCCATCACCGTCTACGGAAACGAAGGTGTCGTTGATCATGTCGTAGCCAGGCAGGATATTGCCATTCAGATCGGCATGGGGGCGATAACCGGTATCCAGGACCGCGACCACGGTACCTGCACCGGTCACGCTGTCCCAGGCGGTGGGCAGGTTCATGCCGGCGGCAGACTCGAAGTAGTGCCACTGATCGCCGTAGCGGGGATCGTTGGGGGTGGCCATGGGGCGCAGCATCTGGTCCAGTTCGATGGAGTCGATGTTGCTGTCTGCGGCCAGCATGGTTTCCATCACCTGCTTGGCTTCCTGTTTACTCATGGCGCCCTTCATGGCAAACACATGGTGCTTGGCCAGGGCCATGCTGCGAACGAAGCGCATATCATTGCCCAGTTGGGCGGCCATGGAGCGGGCCTTCTCTTTCATCAGGCTGGTCTGGTTGCCGTTGTCCATGAAGGAGAACAGAAAGGGCGCGTTGCTCTCTTGTTTGTAGCGAACGATAAATCGGGTCTGAGGCCCGGTTGCACTCTGATCTTCCAGCATCAGATTGAAGCTCTTGAATCCACCTTGTCCGGCAGGCTCCCAGGCCATGGCCGGAGCGGCGACGGCGGAGCCCAGGGCAACGCACAGCGCCAACTTGGTAAAGTCTTTTCCTTGAATCATTGTTATTTCCTAATTGTGATTGCTTTATTATCAACGCCTTCCATACGCTGACTTTGCTGAACCTATCACCACCGGAAATAACTCTCAATTGCTTTTCGCTTAAAAAGGCAACACCCAGTAACAATTACATTACATTCTTAACTTGTTTTTATCTTGGTTCCTGGGAAGGCATAAAGAGTCGCAATTTCACTAAGTTGGGGTTTGCAAAGGAAATTTTGGGCTTGGCTATTCCGGGTCGAAGAGCGGGTTTCCGCGTTTTTCCGTAGGAGATTGTCCAGGACGAATGTGCGTCGAAATAATTCACCGACCGGTGAATTATTTTTGGTTTGAATAGAAATGCAAAAGGGCCGCTAACATATTGGCGGCCCTTGTCTTTTTTGAAGCTGGCTCAGGTTTATCCCTGAGGCCCTGCCTGCCGTACTCCTTCGGAGACCTCGTACTTGCCGAAGTTCTCTTTGAACTCGGCGGCCAGTTTGGCGGCGTAGCGATCGTACTCCTGACCGTCTTTCCAGGTGTCTCTGGGGTTGAGCAGTTTGCTGTCGACGCCCGCGATGGCCAGGGGCACCTCCAGGTTCAGCTGGGGCAGGTGCCGAGTCTTGGCGTCGGCCAACTCACCGGAAACGATGGCATCGATGATGGCCCGGGTGGTGGGGATATCGAAACGCTGGCCAACGCCATAGGGGCCGCCGGTCCAGCCGGTATTCACCAGATACACCTTGGTATCGAAACTTTCGATGCGCTTCATCAGCAGCTCCGCGTAGACGCCGGCAGGGCGGGGGAAGAAGGGCGCGCCGAAGCAGGTGGAGAAGGTGGACTGAATGCCCGCGGCACTGCCCATCTCAGTGGAGCCCACTTTGGCGGTGTAGCCAGAGAGGAAGTGGTAGGCCGCCGCCTCCTTACTCAGGCAGGAGACCGGAGGCAGGACGCCGGACACATCGCAGGTGAGAAACACCACCGCATGGGGTTCGGCCCCCCGGTTGGCTTCGATGCGGCGGACAATGTGCTCCAGCGGGTAGGCGGCCCGGCTGTTCTGGGTCAGGCTGTCATCGTGGTAGTCCGGGGTGCGCTCTCCATTGAGCACCACATTCTCCAGCACGGTACCGAAGTGGATGGCGTTCCAGATCACCGGCTCATTCTTGGCGGACAGATCGATGCATTTGGCGTAGCAACCGCCCTCGACATTGAATACGCCGCCGGGAGCCCAGCCATGCTCATCGTCACCAATCAGGGCGCGCTTGGGATCGGCAGACAGGGTGGTCTTGCCGGTGCCGGACAGGCCGAAGAACAGGGTGGTGTCACCCATCTCTCCCACGTTGGCGGAGCAGTGCATCGGCAGTACGCCCTTGGCGGGAAGCAGGAAGTTCTGAACGGAGAACATCGACTTTTTCATCTCGCCGGCGTAGCGCATGCCCGCCAGCAGCACCTTGCGCTGGGCGAAGTTGATGATCACCGCCCCGTCGGAGTTGGTGCCATCCCGTTCGGGGACGCACTGGAAGCCGGGGGCGTTATAGATCTGCCATTCCGTCTTGTTGCCCTGGTTGTAGCGTTTGGGAACGATAAACAGGTTGCGGGCAAACAGCTGTTGCCAGGCGGTTTCTGTGGTCACCCGAACCGGCAGATAGTGCTCGGGGTCGGCGCCCACCTCCAATTCGGATTGGAAGCACTCCTTTTCAGCCAGGTAGGCTTCAACCTGGGACCACAGGGCATCAAATTGGTCGGCATCGAAGGGTTTGTTGATCTTTCCCCAGTCGATTTCGCTGGCGGTGGAGGGTTCTTTGACGATGAAGCGGTCGTTGGGGGAGCGGCCGGTGCGCTGACCGGTTTCGACGCAGAGGGCGCCGTTGTCGGCCAGGGTGCCTTCGCCACGGTCGAGGGCATGCTCGACCAGCTCGGCGGTGGAGAGGTTGCTCAGTACACGCATCCTGCATGTAGTCATACTGTTTTGACTCCTTGGCGTCGGGGCTCCTGCCGTCCGCCTGATTTCTATTTATAGAGGGGGTCTGTAGGGTGTGAACAGTTTGTGTTCAACGGGGGGAGTGTAGCGTCGATGGGGCAAAAAATCGATATTTGTGATGAAGATCAAAGGGCGGCACAGTGGCCGCCCTTATCTACTGATTGATGATGGCTATCAGTGACTCTGGCTGGAGCTGGCGGAGGAGCCGGCCCACAGGGCTTCCATGTCGATGCGGTCAAAGCGGTAACCGGCGCCGCAGTAGTCGCAGTTGATGGCGATCTGGCCCTGCTCCTCCAGTACGCTCTCCAGCTCCTCTTTGGGCAGAGTGGACAGGGCGGACAGGCTGCGTTCCCGGGAGCAGCCGCATTTGAAGCTGACCTCGGCAGGATCGAACAGGCGCACCTTCTCCTGGTGATAGAGGCGATGCAGCACCTCTTCCGCGTCCAGGGAGAACAGCTCTTCGGCCTTGATGGTGCCGGTCAGAGACTCCAGGTGCTCAAATTCCACCTCCTGCTCCTTGGCGCTCTCAGGCAGGATCTGCAGCAGCATGCCAGCGGCGTGCTGATTGTCGGCGTGCAGCCACAGGCGGGTCTTCAACTGTTCGGATTGGGCAAAGTACTGCTCCAGGCAACCCGCCAGGGTATCCTGGTCCAGGGCGACAATACCCTGATAACGCTCACCCTTATCCGGGGTGATGGTGATCACCAGGTGCCCCTGACCCACCAGCTGTTTCAGGTCGCCTTCGGGCGTGCCTTCCCAGCGGGCAATACCGCGCAGCTGTTGGTTGTGGTTGCCATTGATGGCCACCAGGTTGACGGGGCCGGTGCCCTGCAGCTGCACGGCGATCTCACCCTCGAACTTGAGGATGGCGGTCAGCAAAGAGGTGGCTGCCAGGGTCTCGCCCAACAGGCGGGCTACCGCATCGGGGTACTCTTTGCCTGCCAGCATCTGCTGGTAGCTCTGTTCCAGTTGTACGATCTCGCCGCGCACATCGGCTTGGTCAAACAGGTAACGATATAACTTGTCTTGGCTCATGATGGTCTCTTTGCTTACTGCTGCTTCAGCTTCATGATCTGGCGGCGTTGTTTCTTGTCCGGCCGTGAGGAGGTGAGGGGTTGACCCGCAGCCTCGAGTCTCCGTGATGTGGAGGCGGCTTCGCGCTTTTTCAAGCTCTCTTCCGTTTCCTGATACATCTCTTGCGCCAGTGGGGCAGAGAGGCGCTTTTCAGACAGGCCCTGAATCACCACCTCCCGCTCATCATTGCCCTGCCACAGGGTGATGGTTCCGCCAATGGCAATCAGTCGACTCGGCTTGCATCTCTGACCGTTATAGTGGACCTTGCCGCCGCTGACCATCTCCTGAGCAAGAGGCCGGGTCTTGTAGAACCTTGCTGCCCACAACCACTTATCGATGCGGACTGAGGTCAATTCGGTATGAGATTGTTTTTTGGACATGATTCGATGTTCTACTATCTAAAGCGAGAGGTCGCGCGGACTATGAAGATCAAAAACTGGGGGAGCCTCACAGCGTGATGGGGCCGCCAAGGGTAGCATAACTAGCCAAATTTGACCATGACAGCCAGGCTACCACCGAGTATGGTTAAGGGTTGTTGCGCCCTTGGTGGTGGGTTAGCATGAACTTCACGAATTTTTTTATTATTTCTAACTCGATACGCTGCCGGCACTAAGAGTAAAGAGCACTGAATTTATGGATTATCTGCAGCAGGGACTCAATGGCCTTGCCAAACTGCCTCAAGCGGCCATCGCTCGCGTCCTGACTGTCCTGTTGGCGGTTTACGCCATCTATCTCGCGTCGCAGCTGACCTGGATGATGGTGCCCAAGGAGAGTGGCCCCCAGCAGGCCTGGCGTCCCCAGACCCAACAGGGTACCCAGACCCAGGGGCGGGACATGAGCCAGGTCCAGTCGTTGAATCTGTTCGGCAAGGCGGAGAAAACTCAGGCCACCAAGAAGCCTGTGGTGGAAACCAACCTGATCACCGACGCCCCCAAGACCACCCTGAGAATCTTGCTGACCGGCCTGGTGGCCAGTTCGGAGCAGGAGCGGGGGATTGCCATCATCGAAAGCGCTGGCAGCCAGGAAACCTACGGCATCGGCGACAAGATCAAAGGCACCTCAGCCAGCTTGCATGAGGTTTACGCGGATCGGGCCATCATCGTCAATCGCGGCCGTTACGAAACTGTGATGCTGGATGGCATTGAGTACAGCAAAACCATCACCGATGAAACGAAACGGTTAAAGCAGACTCCAACTGAACCACAACAGCAGGATCTGCGGGAAAACCAGGCCGTTTCCCGTCAGCTGGATGAAGCTCGCAGCGCATTGCTGAGCGATCCGGGCAAACTGACCGATTACCTCTCTATCAGTCCAGTGAAAACCCAGGAGGGGGGACTGAAGGGATATCGACTGAACCCAGGCAAAGACCGGGCTCTGTTTACCCAAGCCGGGCTGAAGGCCGGCGATCTCGCAGTGGCCATCAATGGCTACGACCTGACCCAGATGTCCGAGGCGATGCAGGTACTCGCTGAGTTGCCGGAGCTGACCGAAATGTCGGTGATGGTGGAGAGGGAAGGTCAACTTACGGAAATCATGTTTAGCCTGCCAAACCAAAACTGATCATGGCTATGGGGATGAGAATGAAGACACAAACACGCCGGATGCCCTGGATTCGCAACCGGATTGCCGCTGGCCTGATTGCCGGAGCGTCTGTACTGGCCATGGGAATGCCAGCGATGGCCGCCCAGTATGCCGCCAACTTCAAGGGCACCGACATCCAGGAGTTTATCAACATCGTTGGTAAGAACCTGCAGAAGACCATCATCGTCGACCCTACGGTGCGGGGTAAGATCAACGTCCGCAGCTATGACCTGCTCAATGACGATCAGTACTACCAGTTCTTCCTGTCGGTGCTTGAGGTCTATGGCTACGCCGTGGTGGAGATGGATGGCAATGTCATCAAGGTGGTGAAAGGCAAAGATGCCAAGAATGCCGCCATCCGGGTTGCCGATGAGAACAAGCCCGGTGCCGGTGACGAGATGGTGACCCGCATCGTTCCCCTGTACAACGTCGAGGCCAAGCAGTTGGCTCCTCTGCTGCGCCAGCTGAACGACAACAGTGACGGCGGCAACGTGGTGAACTACGACCCCTCCAACGTGCTGATGATCACCGGTCGCGCGGCGACGGTGAACAAGCTGGTGGAGATCGTCAAGCGGGTCGACCTGCAGGGTGACACCAAGGTTCAGGTGGTGAAACTTCAGTACGCCTCTGCGGCCGAGATGGTTCGCATCATCGACGCCCTGTACCGCAGTGGTGCCCAGCAGTCCACCGCGGCCGGCTCCGTGCCCAAGGTGGTGGCGGACGAGCGCACCAACTCCGTGGTGATCTCCGGTGACGAGAAGGCCCGTAAGCGCGCGGTGCAGCTGGTGCACTCCCTGGATCAGGATATGCGCAACTCCGGTAACACCCGGGTGTTCTACCTCAAGTATGCCCAGGCCGAGGAGCTGCAGGAGGTGTTGTCCGGTTTCGCCGAAAGCCTGGAGCAGGCCGAGGACGCCGCCAAGGGTGGCAGCCGGGGTAAGCCGAATCAGGGCATCACCATCATGGCCCACGCCGACTCCAACGCCCTGGTGATCAACGCCAAGCCGGATCAGATGCAGGAGATCGAGAGCGTTATCCGTCAGCTGGATATCCGCCGTGCCCAGGTCCTGGTTGAGGCGATCATCGTTGAGATCGCCGAGGGTGACGACATCAGCTTCGGCGTGCAGATGTACCACGAGTCCGGTGCCCTGACCCAGTTCAACAACGGCAACGGTGTGACCATCGGCGAGATCGCTGCCGGCCTGTGGGATGCCCAGGAGACTGAGGGCAGCAAGGTCTGTACCGGTGATACCTGTACCGAGAACCCGGACACTCCCGGAGACATCTCCACCCTGGCCGGTGCCCTGGCCAAGATCAACGGCATGGCCTGGGGTGTGCAGATGGGTGACTTCGGTGCCCTGCTGCAGGCGGTGGCGTCCGATTCCAACTCCAACGTACTGGCCACCCCAAGTATCACCACCCTGGACAACCAGGAAGCCAGCTTCATTGTGGGTGACGAAGTGCCGGTGATCACCGGTGCCGCCGCCAGTTCCGGCAACGACAACCCCTTCCAGACTGTGGATCGTAAAGAGGTGGGCATCAAGCTGACCGTCAAGCCCCAGATCAACGAAGGGGACGCGGTACAGATGGAGATCGTTCAGGAGACCTCCAACGTCAACGGCCGCACCTCGGTGGACGTCACCTTCGGCAAGCGTGAACTGAAGACCACGGTTCTGGCGGACTCCGGCGAGACCATTGTTCTGGGCGGCCTGCTCAACGAGGATGTTCAGGAGAGTGTCTCCAAGATCCCTCTGCTGGGTGACATCCCCTACCTGGGAGCCCTGTTCACCTCCACCTCCTCAAAGAAGACCAAGCGTAACCTGATGATCTTCATCAAGCCGACCATCATCCGTGATGGGGTGACCATGAACGGTCTGTCCGGTCGCAAGTACAACTACATCCGTGCCGCCCAGCTGGCTCAGGATGAGGAAGGTGTGGCCCTGATGCCCAACACCTCGGTGCCCGTGCTGCCCGAGTGGGTTCAGCCCAACAACCTGACCCCGGAAGCCCTGCAGATTCTGGAGAACTACCAGAAGGGCAATGATATGGAGACGCCCATCCGCGATGATTCCAGCTGGATGAACGATCAGATGGATCGTCTCAAGAAGGATAAGACCAACGGCGTTCCGCCGGTGGAGGAGTAATCCATGGCCGAAGTGACTCACACCGAGGCTCTGGAGCAGGCAGCTCAGGAAGCGGACCTGGAGGCGATGGAGGAGGAGCATCAAGGCCCCGAACATCGCCTGCCCTTCGCCTTTGCCCGGCGTTTCAGTCTGGTATTGAGCGATGCCGACAGCGGCGAGCTGGTGCTCAGCTACGGCCCCAATTGCCCGCCCAAGGCGTTGCTGGAAGCCCGTCGCCTGGCCGGTGGCCAGGTGAGCCTGCAACCCCTGGATCAGAGCACCTTCGACCTGAAACTGACCGAGGTGTATCAACAGGACAGCTCGGAAGCTCAGCAGCTGATGGAAGACATCGGCAAGGACGATGACCTGACCTCTTTGGCGGATGAACTGCCGGAGACAGAAGATCTTCTGGATGCAGAGGATGATGCCCCCATCATCCGCCTGATCAACGCCCTGTTGTCCGAGGCGATCAAGGTGGGGGCCTCGGATATCCACGTGGAAACCTATGAGCGAGAGCTGGTAGTGCGTTTCCGGGTGGATGGGGTGCTGCGCGAAGTGCTCAAGCAGCAGCGTAAGATCAGCTCCCTGCTGGTATCCCGTATCAAGGTAATGGCCCGTCTGGATATCGCCGAGAAGCGGGTCCCCCAGGATGGCCGTATCTCCCTGCGCATCGGTGGCCGAGCCGTGGATGTGCGGGTGTCCACCATGCCAGGCTCCCGTGGTGAACGGGTGGTGCTGCGTCTGCTGGATAAGAACCAGGCGATGCTCAACCTGCGTCAACTGGGAATGAGCGCCTCCATCCGAAAAGAGTTCGATGCCCTGATCCGCAAGCCCCACGGCATTTTGCTGGTGACCGGCCCCACAGGTTCAGGTAAATCCACCACCCTGTACGCTGGCCTGACCGAGATCAACAGCCGCGACCGCAATATCCTGACCGTTGAAGACCCCATCGAATATGAGATTGAAGGCATAGGTCAGACCCAGGTCAACACCAAGGTGGACATGACCTTTGCCCGGGGTTTGCGTGCCATCCTGCGTCAGGATCCCGATGTGGTGATGGTGGGTGAGATTCGAGATCTGGAGACCGGCTCCATTGCGGTTCAGGCCTCCCTGACCGGTCACCTGGTGCTCTCCACTCTGCACACCAATACCGCAGCCGGTGCCATCACCCGTTTGCAGGACATGGGGGTGGAACCCTTCCTGGTCTCCTCCTCCCTGCTTGGGGTGCTGGCCCAGCGCCTGGTACGAACCCTGTGTGACGAGTGCAAGATCCCCCACCAGACCGACGCCCGTGAGATGGAGCTGCTGGGCCTGTCCCAGCCTGTGACCATCTACCGAGCCTGTGGGTGTGACGCCTGTAACCACAGTGGCTATCGTGGCCGAACCGGCATCCATGAGCTGCTGGTGGTGGACGATCAGATCCGCGAACTGATTCACGGTGGCAGGGGCGAGCTGGCCATTGAGAAGTATGTGCGCCACAACGTACCCTCCATTCGTGCCGATGGCTGTGGCAAGGTTCTGGAAGGTCGCACCACCCTGGAGGAAGTGCTCCGGGTGACCCGGGAGGAGTAATCCATGGCGGCCTTCGAATACAAAGCGCTCAACAGCAAGGGGCGTCAGGTCAAGGGGGTGATCGAAGCGGACACCCCCCGCCAGGCCCGCAGCCTGCTTCGGGAGAAGCAGCTGGTGCCCCTGGATCTCCAGGAGGCGGCAGCCCAGGAGAAGCGCAGTGACAGTCAGGGGTTCTCCCTGTCTCTGTTCAAACCCAGAATCTCCACCACAGAGTTGGCGTTGCTGACCCGCCAGCTGGCCACCCTGGTGGCCGGCGGCCTGCCCATCGAGGAAGCCCTCAAGGCGGTGGCGGAGCAGAGCGAGAAGCCCCGCACCAAGGGTATGGTGATGGCGGTACGCTCCAAAGTGGTGGAGGGTTACTCCCTGGCAGAGTCCATGAAGGAGTTTCCCCACATCTTCGATGAACTCTATGTGGCCATGGTGGCCTCAGGGGAGAAATCGGGCCACCTCGAGGTGGTGCTGGAGCGACTGGCGGACTACAAGGAGCGTCAGCAGGAGCTGAACTCCAAGCTGATCCAGGCGATGGTCTACCCCATCATCCTGACGCTGGTGGCCATAGGCGTGGTCTCCTTCCTGCTGGTGGCCGTGGTGCCCCAGGTGGTGGATCAGTTCAGCTCCATGGGACAATCTCTGCCCTGGACCACCCAGTTTTTGATCGACGCATCGGAATTTTTGCAGGCCTGGGGTCTCTACATTGTAGGGGCTGTGGTTGTGGCTCTGGTGCTGTTCAAGCAGGCTCAGCGCAACCGTGAGTTTAAGCTGAAGTGGCACAACTCGGTGCTGCACATGCCGGTGATCGGCAAGGTGGCCCGTGGGCTGAATACCGCCCGCTTTGCCCGCACCCTGAGCACCCTCTCCTCCTCCGGGGTTCCCCTGCTGGAGGCGATGGGGATCGCCTCGGACGTGCTGCTGAACCTGCGGGTTCGGGAGGCGGTGGCGGAAGCCACCACCAAGGTACGTGAGGGGGCCAGCTTAAGGGCGTCCCTGCAGCATACCGGCCTGTTTCCGCCAATGATGCTGCACATGATCGCCTCCGGCGAAAAGTCCGGAGAACTGGACAACATGCTGTCTCGGGCGGCGGACAACCAGGATCGTGAGTTTGAGACCCTGGTCAGCGTGGCCATGGCGGTGTTGCAACCGCTGATCGTGGTGACCATGGCCGGCGTGGTGCTCTTTATTGTTGTCGCCATCATGCAGCCCATGATGGCAATGAATACCTTTATCTGATAACGCCTTTTGAGGTTAGACATGAGTAAAAAACATAACCGCCAGCGCGGCTTTACCCTGTTGGAAGTGATGGTGGTACTGGTGATCATCGGCATTATGGCCTCCCTGATCGCCCCCAACCTGATGGGTTCCAAAGACAAGGCGGATATCCAGAAAGCGGTGGCGGACATCGTGACTCTGGAGGGCGCCATGGACATGTATCGCCTGGACAACAACATCTACCCCACCACTGAGCAGGGGGTGGTCGCCCTGGTGAACCGTCCCAACTACTCCCCCGAGCCTCGCAACTACCGTGAGGGCGGCTACATCAAGCGTCTGCCACAGGACCCCTGGGGTAACGACTATGTGCTGCTGAGCCCGGGCGAAAAGGGCCGTTACGATCTCTGTTCTTCCGGTCCCGACTTCCAGCTGGGCACCGATGATGACATCTGTAACTGGAACCTGACGGAATACCAGTAATGATGAAACGGGCGCGGCGCCAGGCAGGATTTACCCTGCTGGAGATCATGCTGGTGCTGTTGCTTATCGGGGTGGCGGCGATGTCGGTCACCCTGACGGTGGGGGGCGACCCCCGCCAGGAGACCCTGGACAAGGCGGCCAATGAGTTTGCCGCCGTGGTGTCCATGGCTCTGGAGGAGTCGGTGATCTCCGGCCAGGAGCTGGGGCTGGTGGTGGAGGATGACCACTACCTGTTTACCCGATTCAACCTGGATAAGAATGACTGGGAGCTGCTGGTGGGGGACCGACTCTACCGGGAGCGCCGCATGCCTGAGGGCGTGATTCTGACTCTGTCTGTGGAGGGGATGCCCCTGAAGCAGTCAGACGAAGATGAGGAGAGCGAGTTTGGTCTGGACCGCTCCCTGTTTGAGAAGAGTGATGAGGAGAAGCGCAAGACGCCGGAGCCTCAGCTGATCCTGCTTCCCTCCGGGGAGATCACCCCTTTTACCCTGCAGTTTCAAGAGGTCAGCGCCCGCCCAACCCTGGTGATTGAGCTGGAAGGCAACGCCATAGGCGACATCCGCCGCACCGGGGAGGAGTCATGAGGCAGCGCGGCTTTACCCTGCTGGAGGTGATGGTGGCCCTGGCGGTGTTTGCTTTGGCCGCCGTGGCCGTGGTCAATAGCGCCGGTGAGCAGCTCAGTGCCGTGCCTATCCTGCGAGAGAAGACCTTTGCGGACTATGTGGCCCATAACCGCCTGGTGGACGCCCGGCTGGAATCGGAGTTCCCCGAACTGGGCAACAGCAAGAAGGGCCGGGTTGAGCTGGCCGGACGCCAGTGGCACTGGCGTCAGGAAGTGGTGAAAACCAGTGACGCCGAATTTCGCGCCATCCGGGTCAAGGTGAGCCTGGATGACGATTTTGACAATGTAATCAGTGAGGTAACCACCTATGTGGCCAAACCGGACTAAGGCGTCTGGCTTTACCTTGCTGGAGATGATGCTGGCGATGGCGATCTTCGCCCTCTTGGGGGTGGCCACCGCCGCGGTGCTTTCCAACATATTGAACATCAGTGAGACCAGCGAGACTCACCATCTGCGCCTGAAACAGGTGCAGCGGGCGATGTCGATGATGGAGCGGGATTTCAGTCAGCTGGTGATGCGGCCTGTGCGGGGCGCGGGCAGCAAACCCAGTGACTCCAACTATCAGTTTGGCGATGGCTGGCTGGACTCGGACGCCGACGGCATCAGTTTTTTCCGCCTGGGGTGGCTCAATCCCAGGGGACAGCTGCCGCGGGGAAGCCTGCAGCAGGTGGGCTACCGGATACAGAAGAATGAGCTGCAGCGGCTGCACCATATCTACCCGGATCCCGTGGTGGATACCGATCCCGAGGAGCTGATGTTGCTGGACAGGGTGCTGGACTTCAAACTGGCCTTCTATGTGGACGGCAAGTGGCAAACCAAGCTGGAGGGCAGCCCCCTGGCCCGCGCGGTGTCGGTGAAACTGGAGCTGGAAGATTTCGGTGAGGTCGAACGCCGTTTCCTGCTGCCCGATGGCGTGGGCAGCGCCAAGCCAGAGGCTGACGACGGTAATGGCTCGGGCAATAACGGTGGCAACAACGGCGGCAATAACGGTAATAACGGTAATAGCGGCAACAGCGGCAACAGCGGCAGCGGCGGTAACAATGGCACCGGTGGTGTCGAAGGCGGCACGCCTCAGGAGGGCAACTGATGGCCTCCAGACAGAAAGGGGTGGCCCTGCTGACGGTACTGTTGGTGTTGGCGGTGATGACCACCATCGCCGCCAGCTTCAATGAGCGCAGTCGCCTGGCGGTGAGGCGCACCGTCAACCACCACCAGATGACCCAGGCCTACTGGTTTGCCCTGTCGGTGGAGGAGCTGGCCAAGCGTGCCCTGAAGCAGGATATGGAAGATGCCGACGGTACGGTGCACCTTCAGCAGTATTGGGCCACCACAGATGTCATCTACCCGGTAGAGGGCGGTCAGCTGATTGGTCATATCGATGATATGCGCAGCTGCTTCAACCTTAATGCCCTGGGGCAGGAGCTGACCCAGGCTGAAAAAAACGAGAACCCCAACCAGAAGCCGCTGGTGCAGAAACAGTTCCAGGCGTTGCTGGAGGACCTGGGGATGGACCTCTATCTGGCGGAGATGGCCACCGAGAGGCTGCACGACTACATCGATGAAGATGACCGCGCCGAGGGCAGCTATGGCGCAGAAGATCCGGACTATGAGGCGCGGGAGGTACCCTACCGGGCCGCGAACCAGCCTCTGTGGCATCACAGCGAGATGCGGGCCGTGTTGGGGATCAGTCAGCCGATGTATGAGGTCCTCAAAGAGTATGTCTGCGTGATCCCGGGTGATACCACCCAGGTGGTGAACGTCAACACCGTCCCGGTAGAGCGGGCGTCCCTGCTGGTGGGGATGTTCGACGGCAAGTTGAGCCAGGGGCAGGTGGAAGATTTGATCGCCAACCGTCCGGCGGACGGCTGGGACGAGATTAATGATTTTTGGCAGGAGTCCCTGGTTCAGGGCGTGAAGCTGGACGACAAGGCCAAGAGCAGCTTTGTGGTAGACAGCAAGCATTTTCGCCTGCGTGCGGCGGCCAAGGTGGACAACACCTTGTTCCGGCTCGAAACAGTTTTACAGCGGTCGGGAGGCACCCGTTTTGTGGCGCTGACCCGACAGTATGGAGGCCAACAGTGAGCGAACGATTGGTGGTGCGTCTGGGCGAGAGAGCCGACACACCCATTAGCTGGATCACCTGGTCCGAAGAGCAGAAGAGTGTCATCAGTTCCGGGGTATTGCCCGGCGCAGAGGCCCTCTCCAGCCTGACGGAGCGGGCGGGCGGCCGACCCGTGGAGGTGCTGGTGGATTCCAGCGCCCTGACCCTGACTCAGGTGAATCTGCCTGCCAAGATGGCCCGCCAGGCACTGAAGGGGCTGCCCTTCATGCTGGAGGATGAACTGGCCCAGGAGGTGGATAAGCTGCACTTTGTCACCGGTCGCCGCGATGGCGATCAGTTGGCCGTGGCCGTGGTCAGCCATGAGCAGATGGGACTGTGGCGCCAGTGGTTGAAGGATGCCAACCTTCAGGCGGCGCGGATGGTGCCTGATGTACTGGCGCTGCCGCAGCCCGCGGGCTGCGACGGTGCCTTGGTGCAACTGGAAGCCCAGTGGCTGTGTCGCTTTGGCCTGGAAGGGTCCAGTGTTGATGCAGACTGGCTGCCCATCATCCTGGCCGACAAGGCGGAAGAGGGTGAGGTTAGCCTGGCGCATTTCTCTCCGGTGGACCTGATGCTGGAGGGGGTCCAGTGGCAGCCTCAGTCTCTGGAACTGCCGATGCAGGTTCTGGCTCAGGGGATGGCCCAGTCACGGTGCAATCTGCTCAGCGGAGTCTATGCCCCCAAGCGCGAGTTGGGCAAGGTGTGGAAGATCTGGGGCAAGGTCGCCATCATGGCTGGCATCGCCCTGGTATTGACCCTGGTGTACCAAGGGATGCAGTGGTATCAGATCGACACCAAGCGCCAGCAGGTTCGGGCCGAGTCCGACGCCATCTATAAGCGTCTGTTCCCCGGTGAGAGAGTCAATCCGGCCATTCACCCTGCTCAGCGTCTGGCCGGTAAGGTCCGCGGCCTGGGCGGCGGCGGAGGTCAGGGGGAACTGCTTTCCATGCTCAGCCAACTGCAGCCCGCCTTTGCGGCGATCCCTGAACTCAAGCCGGTGTCACTGCGCTACAACGCCGATCGTGGAGAACTGCGACTGCAGGTCCGGGCGGCCAATTTTGCCCAGTTTGAGCAGTTCCAGAAAGCCGCCGGCGGCCGCTTCCAGGTGGATACCGGTGCCATGAACAACGAGGAACAGGGGGTCAGTGGCGCCCTGACGGTGAAGGTGAAATGATGGATGCCCTGAAAGCCTGGTGGCACAAACTTAACCCCCGTGAACGACAGATGCTGACTCTGGCGGCCCCCTTCATCCTGATCGGTGGCTTCTACTGGCTTATCTGGCAGCCTCTGAGTGGCGCCGTGGCCAAAGCGGAGCAGGGCCTCAACAGCGAACTGAGCCGTCAGGCCAGCCTGAAGGCGGATGCCAATCGCTACCTGAGCCTGGGCCAGGGTGGTTCCGGCAACAACATGGCCACCGGCAGCCTCAGCCAACTGGCTACCGAGAGTGCCAAGCAGTTTGCCCTGAGCATTGATCGGATGCAGCCTCAGGGGGACAAACTGCAGGTCTGGCTGACCGAGAGCAGCTTCGAAGGGTTGCTCAACTGGCTGGCCTACCTGTCGGAGCAGGGGGTTCGGGTCGAGGCCGTGGACCTGGCTGCGGCGGACACCGCAGGTAGAGTGGAAGTAAGACGGTTACAGCTGATTAAGGGTTAAGATGCGTTATCTGAAGTTTGGTCTGGGTGCACTGGTACTCTACCTGGTGTTTCTGGCGGTGACCGTGCCGGTGTCTCTGGTGTGGCAATTTTCTCCCAAGCCGAAAGGTGTGCAGGTGTCTGGCCTGGAGGGCACCTTGTGGGCTGGCCGTGCTGACACCATGACGGTGGCAGGCCGCCGGCTGGAAAACCTCACCTGGGATCTGGATCCCTGGTGGGCATTGATTGGCGGCCAGGTGGAAGCCGTGGTGTCAGTCTCCGGTGATGTACAGGGTCGCGGGACAGTGCGTTATGGCTTCTCCGGCCTGGAGGTGGATGGGCTTCGCCTGGAGAGCCCAATCTCAGTGCTGGTGGGCAATCGTCGTCTGCCGTTTCGAACCAAGGTGGCCGGTGAGGTCAAGCTGAATCTGTTGCAAGGCAGTCAGGGCGAGCCCTGGTGTGACAGCCTCAACGGTCGCATTACGGTGCAGCAGCTGGATGTAAACAACCAGTTTGGCGCCTTCCCATTGGGCAACCTGGCAGGCACCCTCAGCTGCAGTCAGGGCAATCTGCAGCTGACCATGACCGAGCAGGACAACCGCATCGGTGTGGCGGGGACTGCCCTGCTCAAGGACAATATGCAGGTAGAGGTGAACGCCGGCATCAGGGCGACCGCCGATCAGCCGGACGCCATGGCCAAGTCTCTGGCATTTCTCGGTCAGCCAGATGGCAACGGTGTCTACCCACTTCGATACTCCGGACGCGTGCCGGGTTTCTGAATCGGAAAGGGGCGCTCAGGCGCCCCTTTTGTTTTGTGACCGATATCAAATCGGTGTGTGAATGTGTATTCTAGTTCCACTCCAGTCAGACTACTCAGGACCCTATGAGCTCGAAACAGAAACCCCAGATCCTTAACACTGAATTGGTGGCCAGCAGCCTGCTTTTCCGGGTGGAACAGGTCCACCTGCAGTTCAGTAATGGTGAGGAGCGGGTGTATGAGCGCATGCAGGGCGGCAACCGCGGTGCGGTCATGGTGGTGCCGATGTTGGACGAACACACCGTGCTGCTGGTGAAGGAGTACGCCGTAGGCACAGAGACCTACGAGCTGGGTTTCGTAAAGGGCCTGATCGACCCCGGCGAGAGTGCCGTCGAGGCGGCCAATCGGGAGCTTCAGGAGGAGGCGGGCTTTCGGGCTGACAGCCTGACTCACCTGATGGAGGTGGCCCTGGCACCCGGGTATTTTTCTAGCAAGATGCAGATCTTACTGGCGCAGGGACTGTCGCCCAGTAAGCTGGAAGGTGATGAGCCGGAGCCCCTGGAGTTGGTGCCCTGGCCCATTGAGGATCTGGATGGCCTGCTGGCTCGGCCCGACTTTAACGAGTCCAGAGCCATCAGCGCCTTGTTTTTGGCAAGGAAAGCGCTGAAACTTAATTGAAGTACGACCGCAGTAGGTAGAGGTTTTGGAAAGCATTAGCACCCTGTTGGAACCCGCCATAGAGATTGCCCGCCAGGCGGGGGAACGGATCCGCGAGATCTACGAAGAGGGCCAGTTTCAGGAGATCACCAAGTCCGACAACACCCCGGTGACCACGGCGGACCTGGCGGCTCACGATCTGATCGTTTCGGCACTGACCAGGTTGGCGCCGGAGATCCCCATCCTGTCCGAAGAGGACGCAGACATTCCCCTGGCAGACCGCCAGAATTGGCACAGGTACTGGCTCATCGATCCACTGGATGGGACTCAGGAGTTTATCGCCGGCAGCGGTGATTTCGCGGTGAACATCGCCCTGGTGGAGAACCACAAGCCGATCCTGGGGGTGGTGTATGCGCCCATCTCCCGGGCCTGCTACTTTGCGGTGGACGGCAAGGGGGCCTTTAAGCGTCAGGATGGTCGGGATACCCCCATCCACAGTCGGCAAGCCAGTGAGGCGGAGCAGGAGATGGTGATTGCGGTCAGCCGCCGCCAGCGACTGGATGCGGTGACCAAGCTGCTGGAGCCGGGTCGCAACTATCGCTTTGTTCCCTTTGGCAGCGCTTCGCTCAAGAGCTGCATGGTGGCCGAGGGTGAAGCGGATCTGTATCTGCGATTGGGGCCTACCGGTGAGTGGGATACCGGCGCCTCGCAATGCATCGTCGAACAGGCGGGCGGACGTATCCTGGATATCGAGCTGAACCCCCTCTCCTATAATGAGCGGGAGAGCCTGGAGAACCCCAACTATCTGGTATTGGGAGCGCCGGCTCTGCCCTGGCACCAGATTCTGCAGAACCCGCAATAAAAAACGGCCCCTCGGGGCCGTTTTGTTATTTTGCTTGCTGGTCCAGCCATTGGTGAACCGCCTGGTGGTCACCGCTGAAGGCCACCCTCTCCCGGCGCTTCTCCAGCTGGTGGCGATACATGGGATCGTAGTACTGGCTGAGCAGGGCATCGATCCAGTGGCGGTGGGCATCCATGTTGCCATGCTGCTGGTCGTCAAACCCCTGCTCCATGGTGGCGCGCAGCTCCCGGTGACGCTCATCTCCCAGACGTTTCCTGATGCGATCCATGGCGCTGAGCAGGTGCTCTCTAAAGTTCAGGAACCCCTGCTCTTCACCGTCCCGCGCCATGAAGTCGGCGGCAATGTTGATGACATAGTCGCGAAGAATCCGCTCGATGCGATCCTGCTGACTGACCTCCAGTAGCACCAGAGGTGCACTCTGCATGCGCTCATGCATCTCGAGAGGCAATGACACCCGGCCGATCAACCGGCTCTCATCCTCCAGCACCAGGTGACGGTTTTCCGCCTGCTGGTGGCGCATCAGTTGCACTGCCAGAGCATTTTCAAAGTCGATCTGGCTCGGTTGTTCGGTAACCTGGCGGCCGAAGCTGGACCCCCTGTGGTTGGCCAGCCCCTCCAGATCCACCATATCCTGGCGCAGCTTCAGGAAGTCGGTCTTACCACAGCCGGTCATGCCGCCGATGATCCACATGGGGGTGGTGGCGGTGATGCTGTCGGTCTGTTCCATCAGGAAGGTGCGCATCCCCTTGTAGCCGCCCTCGATAAAGGGGCGCTCATGGCCCACTTCGGCGATCCACTGCTGGCTCAACTCGGAACGCAGTCCGCCGCGAAAGCAGTAGAGGATGGCATCGGGGTGGCTGTCGAGGAAGGCTTTCCAGGCCTGTTGACGCTGCACCTTCACCTTGCCCTGAACCAGCTTATGACCCAGTTCGATGGCGGCCATCTGCCCCTCGCGCTTATAGCAGGTGCCGACGGCCGCTCGCTCCTGATCGTTCATCAGCGGCAGATTGACGCTGTTGGGAAAGGCGCCCTTGGCGAACTCTACAGGAGCGCGCAGATCGATCAGCGGGCGTTCGGACAGCAGCAGCTCCCGATAATGGTCGGCACTGAGGCTCTTCATCACACCACCTTGACCATGGGGCCGGCTTGGGGAGCCTGGAGCTCGCCGATAGGGTGAACCCCCAGTCCGGCGGCGTGGAGAATCTCTTCCACCTGTTGGCAGGCGTGAGGCTCTACGGCCACCAGCAGGCCTCCTGAGGTCTGGGGGTCACACAGTAGGGTGCGGGTGCGGGTATCCAGCTCGGTCAGCTTATGGCCGTAGCTGTCGAAGTTGCGGCCTGCACCGCCGGGGATGCACCCCTGGGCCAGATAATGATCCACCTGGTCCAGCAGGGGCAACTTGTCCATCTCGAGGGTGGCGCTCAGGCCGGCGCCTTCACAGATCTCGGTGAGGTGCCCAGCCAGGCCAAAACCGGTGACGTCGGTCATGGCACTGACACCCTCGATCCGGGCCAGCTGTGCCCCCACTTTGTTCAGCTGGCACATGGCGTCTACGGCAATCTGGTCATGCGCATCCGCCAGTTTTTTCTGTTTCTGGGCGGTGGTGAGGATGCCGATGCCCAGGGGCTTGGTCAGATAGAGCTTGCTGCCCGAACTGGCGGTATCGTTGCGTTTGAGCTGAGACAGAGGCACCTGACCGGTGACCGCCAGGCCGAAGATGGGTTCCGGGGCATCGATGGAGTGTCCACCGGCCAGCAGGATACCCGCATCACGACAGGCGGCCCGTCCCCCTTCGATCACCTGTTGTCCCACCTCTGCCGGCAGCAGATTTACGGGCCAGCCGAAGATGGCGATGGCCATCATGGGCGTACCACCCATGGCGTAGATGTCGCTGATGGCGTTGGTGGCGGCAATGCGACCGAAGGTAAAGGGGTCGTCGACGATGGGCATAAAGAAGTCGGTGGTGCTGATGATGCCGGTGGTGCCATCCAGGTCATAAACGGCGGCGTCATCCCGGCTGGCGTTACCCACAACAAGACGGGCATCGTCCAGGGGGGTCAATTGGCTGGTCAGCAGGGTATCCAGTACCTTAGGGGAGATTTTACAGCCGCAGCCGGCGCCGTGGCTGTACTCCGTCAGTTTGATCGCATTGCTCATCTGGGGCTCTGTTGCTTGTGAATCTTTTAGTCAGGGGCAAGATAATACCCCAAGGGAGTGGGGTTTGGGGCTGCATGACAGGCAAAACCCGGAATTTTCCTGGCAGGGATGAGTAGAGTCGGTGAGTGGTCACTCACTCTCTCTGGCCTGAATCTGGTTACGAAAAGCCAGGTAATGCTGTAACACCTGCTGTGGGGCTTCCAGCTGTGGATAGTGGCCGACATCGTCGAGGGCCTCGATCCTGGGTTCGGGGACCCGCTCCCGATAGGCCTGAACCAGGCTGCGGCCTGAGATGGGATCCTGGGTGCCATCGATCAGCATCAGCGGGCAGGGGGGATGAGTCAGGGGGCGGCTCCAGCGCTCACTGAACTGACGGCGCTCGGTCATGTAGTGCAGCAGGGCCGGGATCACGCGCTGGCCATTGTTGTGGCTGAGCAACCGCCATAGGGTGTTGACCTTGCCATCCTCCAGGGGGTGAGCGCCCCAGATCCGCCTTAAGCTGGCACGGAAGCGCCGCTGCCCCAGGAACGGAACCAGCAGGGGCCCCAGCGAAGAGGCCAGTACCTTTTGAATCATCAGCGGCCGGTGCGCATCGGCAAACAGACCGCCATTGAGGAAGACACAGCTGAGATAGCGTTGGGGATCCCGGGCAAGCAACTCCTGAGCGACGGTATCCCCATAGTCGTGGGCCAGCAGATGGCAGCGCTGGATACCCAACTGACTGAGCAGGGCCTCAAGGATCTGAGCCTGGTCGGCGATGTGGTAGTCATGAGGGTGGGGCTTGCTGCTGAAGCCGAAGCCCAACAGATCCATCAACACCACCCGGTAGCGCTGACTCAGTTCCGGCAGGAGTTTATGCCAATCCCAACTGGCCGAGGGGAAGCCATGGATCAGCAGCAGCGTTTCTCCTTCGCCCTGGTCCAGGAAGAAGAGTCGATGTTCCTGATGCTGAAACCAGTCGCCCTGTGCTTGCCACTCCCTCAGCCGAGTCATATCAGTCCCTAGGCGTTAGCCAACTGTTGGCGCAGCTCCAGCCACTGCTGCTGCTGCTCCCTCAAACACAGCTTGAGCTCCTTCAGCCTCGTTTTGGCCGAGGCATCCAGTTGCGCCCGGGTCTGCTTCAGCAGTGCCTGCTTGGCTTGATAGTAGTCGCCCATCCGCTCGGCAACACTCTGATACTGCTGCTCAAGTTGCTGCAGCCATTCGTCGGAGAGGCCGCGATCCTGAGCCATCGCCTGGCTTCGCTTCAGCTGCATCTGCAGCTTGGCGGTTTCGATCCGCTCTGTGGGCACCTCTCTCAATCCGTTGGCCAGTTTGAACTTGGCAAACAGGGCAATGAGCCACTTGGTAGGATCGAAGTGGAACCAGCGGATGCCGTTACGCCAGTCATGTTCGAAGGTGTGGTGGAAGTTGTGGTAGCCCTCGCCAAAAGTGAACAGGGCCAGCACGCCGTTGTCCCGACTGGACTGCTTATCACTGTAGGGCTGGCTGCCCCAGATGTGGGCCAGAGAATTGATGAAAAAGGTGCCGTGGTGCATGGCGACCAGGCGCACCACCCCTGCCATCAGGAAGGTGCCCCAGATGTCGCCAATCAAGGCGCCGGCCAGCAGTGGCGTGATCACATTGGTGACCAGGACCAGCATGGCGTAGTGGCGATGCTGGAACATGACGATGGGGTTCTTCTGCAGGTCGCGGGCATTGGTGTAATCCGGCTCGCCCTGGTAGTTCCTGAGCATCCAGCCAATGTGGCTGTACCAGAAGCCTCGGCTGGCGCTGTAGGGATCCTTGTTGTCGTCATCCACGAACTTGTGGTGGCGACGGTGATCGGAGGCCCAGTGAAGAATGCTGTTCTGCAGGGCCATGGCGCCACCGATGGCGAGAAACCATTGAACGGCAGGGTGGGCGGAGTAGGCCTTATGGGACCAGAGTCTGTGGTAACCGGCGGTGATGGACAGGCCATTCCAGGCCCAGAACAGTAAGGCCAGAACCAGGGTTTCTGTTTGGTACCCCACCAGGATCCCGTGGAGTGGGGCCAGAGTCACGGCCGCCAGGGCGGTGAGGCTGAAGATCAGGGTATTGATGAGAATCAGTGGTGGCTTAGAATTCATCCTTGCGTCTCTTTGAGCGTACATCTGTGCGCTATTTTGGTGATCTTTGTCCAATAACGCAAGCCATGGTTGATCCAGCTCGCAGGTGAGCTTTGTCTCTATTCAAGTTAGAATGCATAAGTTTCTAATTAAGGGTAGTAAGTAATGGGGATTCGAGCACAGCAAAAGGAGCGCACACGTCGCGCCCTTCTGGATGCTGCGTTTAATCAGCTGAGCGCAGAACGCAGCATCTCCAACCTGAGTTTGCGAGAGGTGGCCAGGGAAGCTGGCATTGCCCCTACGTCTTTCTACCGCCACTTCAAAGATATGGAAGAGCTCGGCCTGACTATGGTGGATGAGGGTGGCTTGACCCTGAGGCAACTGATGCGCAAAGGGCGCCAGAGGGCCGAAGAGGGGGGCAGTGTCATCCGTGCGTCCATAGAGACCTTTATGGAGTTCATCGACAGCAACCCCAACGTATTCCGTTTGCTGCTGCGGGAGCGCTCCGGGACCTCGGCGGCGTTTCGTGCGGCGGTGACCCGGGAGATCCGACACTTTATTGATGAGCTCAGTGACTACCTGCAGGCGAAGACCTGTCGTCGCCCGGATCTGGCCTATGCCCAGGCGGAAGCCCTGGTGACCTTGGTGTTTGCCAGTGGTGCCGAAGCTTTGGATCTGAATAAGAAGGAGCGTCAGGCTCTGGCCGAGCGTCTCATCGTGCAGCTGAAGATGATTGCCAAGGGTTCGGAGGCGCTGCAGCGCAGTGGCCGGGAACCGGAACTGGAAAACCTGCCAAAATAAAAAAGACCGCCGGTTGGCGGTCTTTTTCTATTTGTCACTTACGCTCCAGCAGTACACCCGCTTCCATATGGTGGGTGTATGGGAACTGGTCGAACAGGGCCAGGCGGGTGACCTTGTGGGTTTGTCCCAGGGTCTGCAGATTGTCCAGCAGGGTGTCCGGGTTGCAGGAGATGTAGAGAATCTTCTCGTAACCCTGCACCATCTTCTCGGTCTCCTTATCCAATCCGGCCCGAGGTGGATCCACGAAGATGGTGTTGCAGTTGTAGCTCTTAAGGTCGATGCCCCGCAGTCGGTTAAACTCACGCACCCCATTCATGGCATCGGTGAAGTCCTCGGCGGACATGCGAATGATGGTGACATTGTCGATGTTGTTGGCGGCGATGTTGTGCTGGGCCGCTTCGACCGAGGGCTTGGCCAGCTCGGTGGCCAGTACCTGGTTAAAGTTCTGCGCCAGGGCCAGGGAGAAGTTGCCGTTGCCGCAGTAGAGCTCCAGCAGGTCACCTGTGCTGTTGCGGGTGCAATCAACCGCCCACTCCAACATCTTCTCTGCCACCTTGCCGTTGGGTTGGGTGAAACTGTTCTCAATCTGGCGATAGTGCATCTGGCGATCATGCACCTGCAGGGTTTCATCCACAAACTCCCGGTCCAGGCACCACTTCTGTTTGCGCGCCCGTCCGATGAAGTCCACCTTATGGCCTTCTGCGCGCCAGCTGTCGCGAAGTTCCCTGATTCCTTCCACCCAGGCTTCGTCGAGCTGGCGATGGTAAAGCAGGGAGATCAGCAACTCGCCGCTGAGGGTGGAGAGAAAGTCCACCTGGAACATCTTGCGGCGCAGATGCTCATTGGGGCGCAGGGCTTCCATCAGTTTGGGCATGAACTGGTTGATCAGTTCACTGGCCGGCAGGAACTGATCGGTGCGCACCTTCTCTCCCTGCGCCTGGTCAAACATGATGTAGTAGAGATCGTCGTCGTCATGCCAGACGCGAAACTCTGCGCGCATGCGGTAGTGTTGGGGCTCAGATGGAAACACTTCCAGTTCCGGAGCATTGAATGGGGCGAACATCGACCTCATACGCTCGCATTTTTCGGCTAACTGCTTTTCGTAGTTCGCCGGATCAAGGGCTTTCAGATCCATGTAGTACTCCGGTGTCTGGATTTAGAGAGGGGGAATTCTAACCAAGCCAAAGCTTAAGTCCAGTCCCCTTGGTAAATGGCGGGCTCTGTGTGAGAATCAACGCCTATTCCGGTATAGCAACAGTTCCCTGTCGATGAGCTCCATTCTTCTGTTTGATTCGGGTGTCGGTGGTCTCTCCATTCTGGAGCATGTCCGTGACGCTTTCCCTAAGTGGCCTGTCCACTATCTGGCGGACGATGCCAGGTTCCCCTATGGGGAGTTACCCGAACAGGAGTTGATCGACGGCTGTGTGGAACTCATTACCACCCTGGTGCGAGAGCTGAAGCCTGCCCTGGTGGTGGTGGCCTGCAATACTGCCAGTACCCTGACTCTGCCTGCCCTGCGCAGTGCCCTGTCCATTCCGGTCATCGGTGTGGTGCCAGCCATCAAGCCTGCGGCCGCGTTGTCCTATACAGGGACCATTGCACTTCTCGCGACGCCCGGCACTGTGTGTCGCAGCTATACCGATGGTCTGATCCAGGACTTTGCACCTCATTGCCGGGTGATTCGTCTGGGCAGCAGCGATCTGGTTCGGCTGGCCGAAGACAAACTGGCGGGGAGGGGGTGTGACAGTGTGGCCTTGCAGGCGGTGCTGGCTCCGTTGACCCTAGAGCCCTCTCTGGATGTGGTGGTACTGGGTTGCACTCACTTCCCTCTGCTTAATGAGGAGATTGGCCGGATCCTGGGCCCCCGGGTGAGGCTGGTGGATTCAGGCAGTGCCATCGCCCGGCGCGTCGGTACCTTGATCAGTGAGTCGGAAGTTACGCCAGGAACCGAACCAGGCAGCTACTTCTATACAGGATTCGGCCCCTCAAATGAGCTGTCGGCCGGTCTCAAGGCCCGAGGGCTGGTTTTATCGACTAAGGTCGCTGCTTCCTAAGCCGGATTGATGGAAAAGATCGCAAAGGATCTTTTTGATCCAAAAAGGGGTTGCGCCAGAAAATTCTCCCCCTATAATGCGCTTCCTGTCGACGGGGCAAAGCGGGTCATCAAACACCGCGCTGAGCAAAACATCGACACCCGGAAAAACCTTTGAAAATAGGGCTTGACGGGGGATGAGGAAAGCGTAGAATGCGCAGCCTCAGCAACGAAAACAACGTTGCACTGCTCTTTAACAATTAGTCAGACAATCTGTGTGGGCACTCGCGCAGGATTGATATCTCATATATCAATGTTGCACTGAGTGACTATAACAAGTTAATTCAGTAATTCATTGAGTCGGAATTTTCG
>NZ_JBLXDO010000015.1:0-99177 GCF_048263965.1 Ferrimonas sp.
AAGAGGTGCATAGAAAAGCCAGTTGTCACTGACAACTGGCTTAGTCAAAAACCGTCAACGTATTTTAGGACGGGTCAGGGTGTCCCGAGGGAGGGCTACGGCAAGGATGAAGCTCCGCGCCCGGGTTCGGTGTCAATTACTCCAACTCGGTGGGCAGGATGCGCTCGCTCTGGTAGCAGCCGAGTACCTTGACGAAGCGGGTGATGGGAACAAGCTCCGACAGGGCTTTCTGCATGGGGTCACTGCTCAGGTTGGCTTCCACGTCCAGGTAGAACATCTCCTCCCAGGGGTTGCCTGGAATGGGACGGCTGGTGAGCTTGCTCATGATGAGACCGTTGTTTTTCAGTACCAGCAGGGCGTCCACCAGGGCGCCGGCTTTCTGGCCGGTGGCCATGATCAGTGTGGTTTTAGCGGGCACCTGGACCGGCACCTCCTTGGCCTTGCGTGCCACCAGAATGAAGCGGCTCTCGTTATCTGCCTGGTTGGCCAGCTTCTCCCGGCGAACCTCCAGACCATAGAGTGCGCCACCGGCCTGGCTGGCGATGGCAGCCTTGGTGGGATCCTTGCCATCGGCCACCAGGGCCATGGCGTGGGCGGAGCTGGCGCAGTACTCCAGCTTCACCCCGGGATAGCCGCGCAGGTGATTGCTGCACTGGGAGAGGACCTGGGGGTGGGCGTAGATGGTGTCGATGGCGTCCAGCTCGGCGCCGGGCAGGGTAAGCAGGCAGTGGCCTATGGTTTCCGTAGTCTCCCCGACGATCTGCAGGTGGGTCTGCTGCAGCAGGTCGTAGACCTCGTTGATGAAACCGGAGGAGGTATTCTGAATCGGCAGTATGCCGTAGTCGGCGTTGCCCTGCTCAACCGCCTGGATCACCTCATGGAAGTCCGGGCAGCCCATCTCCACCATCGATTTTTCCCTGCGGGTAAAGTAGCCCTGGGCGGCGATGTGACTGTAGGAGCCCCGAGCGCCCAGGTAGGCCACGGTCACCAGATCCTGACTGGTGTTGTGCCGGCCCTGAAGCCAGGCCTGCTGGCGCAGCACCGAGTCTTCGATGATGGTCTGAAACAGACGGACCACATACTGGGCATCCAGACCCTGCTCCTTGCCCAGGGCCACCAGTTTTTCCAGCAGCTGATGTTCCCGCTCCTGATCCCGAACCGGCTTAAGGTCGATCTCCTTGCTTCTGGCCACATTCAGGGTCAGCTGACGACGCTTCGCCAGTAAAGCAAGCAGATCACTGTCGACCTGGTTGATATCGGTTCTTATCTTGTTTAAGTCCATCTTATCCTCGTTGCTGCTCTGAGGGCCTGGCCCGCCGGATACAAAAAAGCCTCCCGGTGAGGGAGGCTTGCTGGGTCATCAATTTTCGTTTTGGCACCCGCACTTCGCCTCCCTAACTGGGTGGTGCAAAAAAGAAAATAAAAAACCTGTGAATCTGAATTTTTATCATTGGGCTACACTAGCGGCTCGGTAATGCTTTTGTCAACAACGCAAAGCGCCGGCGTTTGCCGGCGCACTCCTCATCAGAACGTTCGTGGGAGTCTTAGGCGGCGCTCTCCTCCTCTTCCACCTCGACGGCGGCGGGTTTGACATGACGCTTGGCCTGATCTTTGTGAGCGTGACGATTCAGCTGACGCTCCAGCTTCTGTCCCATCTGGTTGATGGCGTTGTACAGGTTCTCATGAGAAGCTTTAGCAAACAGTTTACCGCTGGGTACGCCCATGGACGCTTCTATCTGAAAGTCGTTGCCCTCCTGAGTGATGATCACATGGGGGCTGATGAGGTCGACGTCGTGTCGATTCAGTTTCTCAAAACGGCTTTCGATGCGTTCACGGATGGGGTCGGTTACGGTGAGGTGTTTGCTGGTGATTTCAATTCTCATAGAGTTCCCCTTCTGTATGACCCAAAATCAGGTTCAACTTCAGACTAACTCCACTTTCGTGTACAGGTAAAGTGATCTTGATCACCTTTTTGTCGGATGTCGGAAAGATGCGCAAACGGTTCAACTCAGGTTAAAAAAACACAGATTTTCGCTTGTGGGATAATCAAAACCGGCGCATTATGGGTGGGATTTAGGGCGAGGGAGTGCTGCGGTTCGTATAGGAAATAACCGCCTTAAAAGTGCCTGGCCCAGACCGGATTCCAAGGAGTTTAAGGTGAAGGTGAAGATCTGGGACGGCATGGTCCGCCTGTTTCACTGGGGGACGGTGTTGCTGTTGCCCCTGTGTTGGTATACCGCAGACCAGGGCATGATGGAGTGGCACATGACCTGTGCCTATCTGCTGATGTCCCTGCTGCTGATGAGAGTGCTCTGGGGCTTTTTCGGCACCACAACCGCACGATTCGATCACTTCCTGCGCCGCCCCGGCGCCGTTATCCACTACCTGGCCCACTGGCGTCATCACAAACGTCCCTACTTCGGCCACAATCCCGCGGGTGGCTACATGGTGTTGGTGATGCTGCTGCTGTTGATGGCGCAGGTGCTCACCGGCCTGTTTGCCACCGATGACATCCTTGCTGAGGGGCCCCTCAACCCCTATGTCAGTGGCCAGTTGGCCTCTAGCATGACCAGCCTGCACCATCTGTTCTTTAACCTGATACTGGCCAGTGTGGCGCTGCATCTGACCGCCATTCTCTTCTATCGGCTCAATGGGGTGAATTTGGTGGAAGCGATGCTCACCGGCTATGGGTTTACCGCCGAAGGGCGTCGCTGCAATGCCCGCACCCCCATACGTTGGCTGTTGCCACTGACCCTGACCACCTCTGGGGTGGTGTTTGGCCTGATTCTTCCTCTCTGGTAGTCAGAGTCAGTGACGAAGAAGGGCTGCCTCTGCAGCCCTTTTCTGTGTCCGGATGTCACTCCTGCTTGAATTGGTCGTGACAGCCTTTACAGGTCTTGCCTGTGGCGCCAAACGCCTTCTTGATGGTTCCGGCGTCACCACCGGCGGAGGCGGTCGCCAGCTTGGAGGAGGCCAGCTGAAACTCCTTGGCGATGTCGTTGAACTTGGCGTTGTCGCTCCAAACCGAGGCCAGGGCTTCGGTATCGCCCTTGTTGGAACCGGCCACCTTGAACGCATCGAAGGGGATGTTGGCCAGCATGGCCAGGTGTTCGGCCCGGCGCTGGAATGCCGCCTCATCCATCTCCTTCTTGCCCTTAATCATGGCGTACATGTCGCCGAAATTTTCCTTGATCAGTTGGAAGGCGTGTTGGCGGTATTTGATGGCATCCTCTGGGGTGTTGAAGGCACCTTCGGCTGCGACTGAGCCGCTCATGGCCAGCAGTGCGGCCAACAGCATAGAACTTCTTGTCATTGTTGCGGTTTCCCTGTTGTTGTTTTGCTCTTGTGAATAGTAACGTGCAAATGTGTCCGTGACCAAGCTCACAAATGTTTCTGAAAATGGCTCAGGTTCTCATGAGGGAAAAAAGCGCTCGCCTTTGTCTTGCTGTAACGGTGTAATGCTACGGCATTACATGTGGAGACAAAAAACGATATGGAATCTGAGTATTGGGATGGGGCGCTCGACCTCATCGCCGGACTGAGTGGTAAGGAGTCACTGGATCCTCTGTGCTCTCTCCTGCTGACCCCGGATGAGCGGGAAGCCATAGGCGCCCGTTTGGCGGTGTTTCGCGCCCTGATGCAGGGGGAGATGACCCAGAGGCAGATTGCCTCAACGCTGAATGTCAGCATTGCCACCATCACTCGTTGTTCAAACACATTAAAACATCTGCCCGACCCCCAGCGCGCCCGAATGCAGGAGATGCTGCTGGGGACCAGTTAACGAGTTAAGACGGAGACATCGATGTCAGAAGTAGTATTAGAGACATCAGCAAAACAGGCCTCACCCGGTATCCTGGGTGGGGCGATGATCATTGCCGGGACCGCCATCGGCGCCGGCATGCTGTCACTGCCGGTGATGAGTGCCGGCATGTGGTTTGGGTGGTCGACCATCATCCTTGCCCTCTGCTGCTACTGCTGCTATAGCTCCGCCATGTATCTGGCCGAGGCCAACCTCAACTATCACCCCGGGGCCAGCTATGCCACCATGGCCCGGGACACCCTGGGTCGTACCGGCGCCCTAGTGGCCCTGTGTACCGTGGGTTTCGTTAGTTATATCCTTTGTTATGCCTACATTTCCGGGGGCTCCTCAGTACTGGCCTCCAGCCTGGAAGCGGGCTTTGGCCTTAGCCTGAGCAACTGGCAGGCAGGGTTGGTGTTTGGCATCGTCCTGGGGGCCATAGTGTTGCTGGGATCACGGGCGGTGGATCGAGTGAGCACCATCATGATCGGTGCCATGGTGATCACCTTCATCACCTCTACCGGCCTGCTTTCAGCCGAGGTGACCGCCACCAACCTGTTCCCCGAAGTGGGCATGGGGGAGACTCTGCCCTATGTGTGGTTGGGCATTCCCGTGCTGGCGCTGAGTTTCGGTTACCACAGCACGGTGCCCAGCATCGTTAAACACTATGGCATGGATATCCGCAAGTCCCGTCAGGCGATCCTCGGCGGCAGCCTGCTGGCCCTGGCCATCTATGCACTGTGGCAGTTTGCTATCCTGGGGACGGTATCCCGTACCGACTTTGCTCAGGTGGTGGCGTCCGGTGGCAACGTCAGTGCCCTTATCGGTGCAGTGGGCGATGCGGTGGACGGTCAGTTAATCGATACCCTGCTGAGCTTCTTCGCCAAGTTCGCCCTGGCCAGCTCTTTCCTGGGGGTTGCCCTGGGACTGCTGGACTTCATCAAGGATCAGATGGGGCTGGGTGACGGTCACCGTGATACCGCCATCGCCGGGGCGGTTACCTTCCTGCCGCCGCTGGTCCTGGGTGTGGCCATTCCGGATGGCTTCATTGTGGCCATCGGCTATGCCTCTCTGCTGGCCAGCATCTTCGTTCTGGTGCTGCCCTGTTCCATCGCCCTGGTGTTGCGTCGTCGAGGTGCCAGTGAGGAGTATCGGGTTTGCGGCGGCAACCTGCGTCTCTACCTGGTGCTGGGCTTCGGCTTGCTGGTGATCGTCTGTGAAAGCCTGGCGCTGCTGGGAATGCTGCCGAGCTACCCCTGATTCCCTTCCATTTTCCTACCTGCCGGCACCACAGCAGTGGTGCCGAACCTTGTTACCTTCTGCTTTTTGAGCTATCTCAGGTTTGTTAAGCCAAGCTGAGCGTACAGTGAAGTTGAGATAGAGTGACAAGTGAGGAGACTGTGATGGATTGGGAACCTGGCAACATCAATTATCAGGGACAGGACAGCGGTGTGCACCGCTGGCAGGTGGATTCTGAAGTGACTCTCTATTGGCATCCGGACTGGTTGCACCTGGCAGAGGACATCACCGGTATGCACAAGAAGGTCCCCTTGGATCTTGCTTCTGGAGAAGTGCCCACCGAAGCTCACGCCCTGAAGGCGGTGGAGAAGGTGGTGAAGGCTCGTAAAGGCGAAGAGTGACCTTGAATCTTAACCAGGGGGCGACTGCCCCCTGGTATCTTCGCCTGGCTCCGGGTGGGTGCAGGCCCATTTGAGCACCACAGGGCCCACTATGGTGGTCAGGGTGATCACCAGCACCAGCAGGGCAAAGCTCTCATCCCCAAGCAGGTTCACCTGCCGTCCCATCTCGGCAAACACCAGTCCCACTTCCCCCCTGGGTACCATGGCGCTGCCCACCATCAGCTTTTGTCGCCGACTTCCTGTAAGCCATAAGCCACACTGCAGCTTGGTCAGTACTGCCAGGGTGGTCAGTACCAGGGCAATGACCATGGTGGTAGGGGTCAGGGACTGCTGGGTCAGATTGATGCTCAATCCCACATAGCTGAAGAACAGCGGTGCCAGCACGTCATTGAGCGGCCCCGAAGCCTGCTCCAGTTTTCGGGTAAAGGGGAAGGGGTTAACCAGCCACTTGGACCAGGGAGAGGTGAAGTGGCGGGAGATCCCCAGGCCGGCGGCAAAGCCGCCCAGCAGTGGTGGTGTGCCACACAGGTAGGCCAGCCAGCCAAACAGGCAGATCAGCAGCAGGACGGTGCTGGCGTAGAACCCCGGTAACATATCTTGCTTGGTCAGGGGTTTGAGCAAATAGATGAGCAACCGGGTGGCGATCGGCGCCAGAATCAGAAACAGCACTATGGTGACCAGTTGCAGCAGTACGCC
The DNA here is from genome assembly GCF_048263965.1 of Ferrimonas sp. NCBI lineage: Bacteria > Pseudomonadati > Pseudomonadota > Gammaproteobacteria > Alteromonadales > Ferrimonadaceae > Ferrimonas > Ferrimonas sp. The sequence goes on from NZ_JBLXDO010000015.1 coordinate 6,136, forward strand.
TATGGGCTCCATGTCGCCATTGGAGAAGCTGAACATCAGTCCCAGCAGCAACACCCCCAAGACGTCGTCGATGATGGCCGCCCCCAGGATGGTGTGTCCCATCACCCCCTTGTCCTGGTGATTGAGCCTGAGCACCCGCATGGCGATGCCGATGCTGGTGGCTGTCAATGCCACGCCGAAGAACAGCGCCTCGAGGGGCGGGGTAGGCAGTAACCAGTGGACGAAAGGGGGAATCAGCAGGGCGGGCACCAGCACCCCGCTCAGGGCCACGGTGAGCACCCTGGGGCCACTGTTCAGCAGGCGTTTTGTGGAGGTTTCGCAGCCAATGACGAACATCAGGGTGACCACCCCCAGCTCGGCCAGGTTGTGCAACTGGGGATGAGGGGTAACCCACCCCAGCAGGGAGGGACCGAGGATCAGGCCCGAGCTCAGTTCTCCCACCACCGCAGGCAGCCCCAGACGCCAGCATAACTGGGCCAGGACCTTGGCCAGCAACAACATCAACAGCAGGCTGAGCAGGAAGGTGTCCAGATGCATGTGGGCTCCTTTTTAGGGCAAAGCTAGGTGGGCTTGCTCTGGTTAGGCTATGTTTAAATCATAGAATTTCTTCGGAACTCTGGTGCTTGAATGCGACAGGGGAGGGACTATGAGCAAGATCTTGATCGTGGCTCCCAGGGACGATGACCAATTCGATGCCTTGGCCAAGGGAGTGGAATTAGCGCAAACATTGAAGATGGATGCGGAGGTGGTGGGGTACTGCCATGAGTCGATGCCGACCACGGATGGGATGACTCCGGAGCTGGTGGAGTCGATCAAAAACCGCCTGATGAGTGATCTGGACGACAAGCTTCACACCCGGTTGTCTCAGCTCGGGAGCGGCGTCCCTGTGTCGGTTCGCTGGGCTAAATATCTGGCCGAAGATGTGGCCGCCCTCGGCGATCAGGGGGCCTCGATGATCGTCAAATCCTACCGTAAGAGCGAACACCTGCTGCCTACCGACTGGCACCTGATCCGCCAGACCCGGGTGCCGCTGATGCTGTTTACCGACAACCACAGGGCCAGGGCCCAGGATGTGCTGGTGGCGCTGGACCTCGGTGGCAAGAGTGATTCCAAGCAGATGCTGAATCAGCAGTTGCTTCACCATGCCAAGCAACTGGTGAAGGCTACCGGGGGCGAGCTTCATCTGGCCTATGTGGTCCATCTTTCCAGGGTGATCCGGGATCTAGAGGTGGTGGATACCCGGCAACTGGTCAAGGATGTCTATCGCAACAACGGCCTGTTGCTGGAGTCCCTGGGGCTGCCTAAGGACCAGGTGCATGTGATGGTGGGGGATGAGACTCAGTGCCTGCCTCAACTGGCCAATAAGCTGCAGGTGGGGTACTTCGTCATCGGCGCACGTCAGCGCAAGGGGATTCTGGGGTACGTCATGGGCAATACTGCCGAGGAGATCCTCAGTAAGATGCACAGCCATCTGCTTGTGGTGCCCCAGTTCGATCAGTAACCCTGTACAAACCGGCAATAAAAAACGGCAGCCTAAGCTGCCGTTTTTTCTGAAGGTGGGAATCAACCCTTAGTGGCAGCCGCAGCCGCCCTTGCCTTCGCCGTGGTCACCGCACTCGCCGGTGCCGCCACAGCATTCGTGGTCGTCACCCTTGTCGCTGCAACCACCGCCGCAGCCGCCGGCTGCGTGGATGTGACCGTGAGCGATCTCCTCTTCGGTCGCGGCACGTACTTCAACCACTTCCACTTCGAACTGCAGGGTTACGCCAGCCAGAGGGTGGTTGCCGTCGACCACTACGGTGTCATCACGTACTTCAGCGATAACCACAGGAGCCGGACCCTGATCGGTTTCCGCCATAAAGCGCATGCCGGGGGTGATGTCTTCGATGTCACCAAAGGCAGCCAGAGGTACCTCCTGTTTCAGGCCCTCCTGATATGGACCATAGGCTTCTTCAGGGGCCACAGAGGCGTCCAGCTTGTCGCCGGCAGCTTTGTCAGCCAGTTGTGCTTCCAGGCCTGGGATCAGGTTATTGGCCCCATGCAGGTACTGCATAGGCTGACCGCCGAAGGAGTCTTCGATCAGTTCGCCTTCGCCGTCACGCAGACGGTAGTGCATGGTAACGACGGTATTAGCAGCAATTTTCATCCGGAACTCCAAAAACAGATGAGTGTAAAAGGCCAAATCATACGGCTTTCACCCTTGCTGCACCATGACTGAGGCAACATTTTTACCTCCAAAGGGGGATCAGAGTCGACACTCCTGGCGGTAGGGGCGGATATCCGGGTAGATACCGTCGCGGATCTGGCTTTGCAGCCCCTGCCAGTAACTGGCCTGAAGCAGATCCCTGTGCTGAGCCATGAAGCTCTTGCGGATCTCCGCCCGCCCCAGCAGGAAGCGACCAAACTCTTCCGGGAAGATATCCTTGGGACCCACCGAGTACCAGGGCTCGGCGGCCATCTCATCTTCCGGGTAGCGTGGCGGGGGGATCACCCGGAAATTGCAGTCGGTCATATAATCGATCTCGTCGTAGTCGTAGAACACGACGCGGCCATGTCGGGTAACCCCAAAGTTCTTAAACAGCATGTCACCAGGGAAGATGTTGGCGGCGGCCAGTTGCTTGATGGCGTTACCATACTCGCCGATGGCCCGGTGCAGATGGAGGTCGTCGGCACCATCCAGATAGATGTTCAGAGGAGTCATGCGCCGCTCGATGTAGAGATGGCGGATGATGATTCGGTCGCCATCCAGCTCCACCTCTGAGGGGGCGCAGGTCATCAGTTCATCCAGCAGGGCCGGGCTGAATCTGTGGCGGGGAAAGGCGAAGTTACGAAACTCCTGGGTGTCGGCCATCCGGCCCACCCTGTCGTGTTCCTTCACCAGGTTGTATTTCTCCATCACCTCGGCTTTGCTGCTCTCCTTGGGCGGGGCGAAGCTGTCCTTGATCAGCTTAAACACCACATCATAGGAGGGCAGGGTAAACACGCTCATGACCATCCCCTTGATCCCCGGAGCGATGACAAATTGGTCGCTGCTGGTGTTGAGGTGGCTGAGGAAGGAGCGGTAGAACTCGGTCTTGCCGTGTTTCTGCAGACCGATGGCGGTGTAGAGTTCCGCCCAGGACTTGTTGGGCATCAGGTGGCGCAGGTAGCGCAGCAGCAGGGCGGGTCGGTCGGTTTCCACCATAAAGTAGGCCCGGGTAAAGCTGAAGATCACCGAGCAGTCATCCTGGCGGGTGATCACCGCATCCAGGGCCAGGCCGGCTTTTCCGTGGCGGATGGGCAGAATCAGTGGGGACTCTCCCCGGTGGCCGATGAGCCGTCCGACCAGGTAGGCCCCCTTGTTGCGGTAGAACACAGGTTTGAGAAACTCCACATCGTGGGCGTTCAGCCGGGTCATCACAGGCTCGAGTCGCTGATGCAGCTTGTCCAGGTCCAGGTCAATATCCTCGAAGGCGTTCAGCAGCCTGGCGTAGCCCAGGGCGCGACGGAACGCCTCTTTAGGTCGCTCTCCCAGATTGAATCGCCAGCAGAGTTTGTGGGGGGCGAAGGGCGCGCGCCGGGCACTGGCGGTGTGGATATAGAGGTGCTGATTGTCCAGGCCCCGGTGGCGAAACAGCCTGGCGAACACCGAGTTAAAGAAGGTTTCCGCCAGCTCTGCCTGAGGGTGCCCCTGCAACAGCTCGCTGTATTCACTCTTGGCGGCGCGCCACAGCTCGGTGGAGATGGTGGGGCTGTCCAGCCTGGCCATCAGGGCGGCGACGGTCTCCGATACCCGCTGGCTGTAGAAGCGGATTCGCTGCTTCTGGGCACGCTGAACACCGGCCCAGTCTGCACTGAGAAACCGCTCCGGGGCGCCGGCGTTGACCCGGGAGAACAGCCGGTAGTGTTGATCAAACCCGGTGAGAATACGGTAGGCGAGCCGTTTTGGGGTGCCCTTGTCCATCTGTGGTACTCCTTACCTGACTGCGGGACCTGGGGCGTGTGGTCCTCGCCCCTGCACCCTCTAACCTACCGTCACCAACCTTGCTTCTCAATGGGATTTCATTACCCTTGGCCGCAAATGTTTTAAGGTGTACCGAGCTTTGGTGGCCTGTTTGCGCCAGGGCTTGCCTGATGTGGCCCCCGTACACGAGGAGAGATTGTGGAACTGACCTTTATTCTGGTGGCCCCCGCCCGGGGAGAAAACGTGGGCGCCGTCGCCCGTGCCATGAAGACCATGGGGTTTGAGCGGCTGAGGGTGGTGGCTTCCGAAGCGCATCTGAGTCAGGAAGCGGGCTGGGTGGCCCATGGCAGCCAGGAGCTGCTGAGTCAGGCCCAGGGGTTCGCCACCCTGGCGGACGCCGTGGCTGACCAAGACCTGGTCATAGCCAGCACCGCCCGTCGCCGAGGCGACAAACGGGTGCTTCACTCCCCTGCCCAGGCCGTGGAGAAGGTCAGGGCCCTGGGAGAGGCGGCTCCAAGGGTTGCCCTGGTCTTTGGCTGCGAGGAGTCAGGCTTGTCCAACGCTGATCTGACATTGGCGGATCTGCTGACCACCATTCCCCTGGCCAACCCTTATCCCTCTCTGAACCTGGCCCAGGCGGCCATGCTCTATGCCTACGAGTTCTCCCGGGTGCCTCAGGCGCCACAACCTGATGCCGCCGGTGCCGGGCAACTCTCGGTACTGAAACAGCGCTCCATAACCTTGATGAATGATTTGAATGTCGCTGAGAATGACCCCCTGCGCATTTGGCTCAAAGATCGTTTGGCCCTTTTAAATCAAAGGGATGTGTCAATGGCTCACACCCTGGTTGGGGACATCGAAAAGGCGCTGAAAAAATAGTCCTTGACTCTTGCGCGCCTTTCAGTTCAAGTAACAGGTACGACAAATTTAAAGGTTTATTCATAATTCGATGCTAAATATGCACGCTGTAATCACCACCATTATCGTGATTACCGGCACCGGTACCACCGGTCGCGGGGCGGGCTGCTAGTATCTGAAGAAACCACAGATTCAGTTACCAGAAAGCCCGCTCCCAAAGCGGGCTTTCTTCGTTTTGGGCAGGGCACAACAGGAGAGACGAGATGAAGGTGATGAAGTTCGGGGGCTCTTCCCTGGCCAGTGCAGAGCGGTTTGCCCAGGTGGCGACTCTGGCACAGGAGAGCGTCGAGGGGTTCTCTCTGGCGTTGGTGCTGTCGGCACCCAAGGGGGTCACCAATGCCCTGGAGTCGGCGGTGTATCGGGCGGTGGCCGGCTACAGTGATGAGCTGCTGGACCCGGTCCGTCAGACTCTGGACGAGCTCAGTGGCAGCGCCGAACTGGATCTGGAGGCTCGTGAAGCACTGGTGGCCCTTTGGCAGCAGGAGCTGGCTCAGGTGGCTCAGAAGCTTCAAGGGGTAGCGCTTTTGGGGCGTTGCCCCGATGAAGTGGTGGCGGAAGTGATGGTGGTGGGGGAGCGCCTGTCGGTGCACATGATGATGGCCCTGCTCACTGCCCGGGGCGAGCGCAGTGCCTTCTTGGAGCCAAGGCGTTACCTGATGGCCAGAGGGGAAGCCCTGGATGCCCAGGTGGACATCGAGGCTTCCCGCCAGCGTCTGGCCTCTCTGCCCGTGGGAGAGTACCGGTTCTGGGTGATGCCAGGTTTTACTGCCTGCAACCAGGAGGGGCAGACCGTCACCCTGGGTCGCAACGGCTCAGACTATTCCGCGGCGGCACTGGCCGCCTGTCTGCACGCCGACAGCTGCGAGATCTGGACCGATGTGGACGGCGTCTACAGCGTGGATCCCCGCCTGGTACCGGATGCCCGTCTGTTGGAAGAGATGAGTTACAAGGAGGCGATGGAGCTCTCCTACTTCGGGGCCAAGGTGTTGCACCCGAGAACCATTGCTCCCATTGCCCAGCATCAGATCCCCTGCCGCATCCGTAACACCCTGAACCCCAAAGCCCTTGGCACCCTGATCCATCAGGAGGGGGCGGGCAGCGATGCGGTGAAGGCGGTCAGCCACCTGGCTGAGCAGACCATGATCAGCGTCTCCGGGCCTGGTATGAAGGGGATGGTTGGCATGGCGGCCCGGGTGTTTGATGCCATGAGCCTGGCCGGTGTGTCCGTCAGCCTGATCACCCAGAGCTCTTCCGAGTACTCCATCTCCTTCTGTGTGGAGGAGCAGGATCAGGAGCTGGCGGTGCAGGCCCTGGAGGAGACCTTTGCCCTGGAGCTCAAGAGCGAGATGCTCGATCCCCTGGAGCTGATGCCCGGTATGGCCATCGTTACTCTGGTGGGCGATGGCATGAAGACCCGCAAGGGGGTGGCTGCCCGCTTCTTCCGTTCCCTGGCTCAGGCCTCCATCAACATCGCCGCCATCGCCCAGGGCAGCTCCGAGCGGGCGATCTCTGCGGTGATCCGCAACGATGACGCTGCCGCCGCCCTGCGCATCTGCCATCAGAACTTCTTTGACAGCCGGCTCTACGTGGATGTGCTGCTGGTGGGCTGTGGTCAGGTGGGCGCCGAGCTGCTCAGTCAGATCAACCAGCAGCAGCAGGCCCTCAATGACCACCATGTGGCGCTGCGGGTCTGTGGTGTGGCCAACTCCCGGCAGATGCTGCTGGCCCCTCAAGGTCTCAACCTGGACAACTGGCGGGAGCAGCTTGAGGTCGAGGGGCAGCCCATGTGCCTGGAGGCGCTGTTTGCCTTTGCCCACGACGCCAAGCTGACCAACCCGGTGCTGGTGGATTGCAGCGCCAGTGACGCCCTGGGGGCCCGCTACCTGGATGCCATGAACGCCGGCCTGCATGTGGTCACTCCCAACAAGAAGGCCAACACCGCCGACATGGCCTACTACCGTGAGCTGCGTCAGGTGGCCCGTCGCCAGCGTCGTCAGTTCCTGTATGAAACCAACGTGGGCGCTGGCCTGCCGGTGATCGATAACCTGCAAGGGCTGCTGCGTGCCGGTGACGAGCTGCACAGCTTCGGCGGCATCCTCTCCGGATCTCTCTCCTACATCTTTGGTCTGCTGGAGGAGGGGGTGTCGCTCTCTGACGCCACCACCCGGGCGCGGGAGAAGGGCTTTACCGAGCCGGATCCCCGCGAGGATCTGGCGGGCATGGACGTGGCGCGCAAGGTGCTGATCCTGGCGCGGGAAGCCGGTCTGGAGCTGGAGATGGACGATATTCAGGTGGAGAGTGTGCTGCCTGCCTCCTTTGATGCTTCCGGTGATACGGACACCTTTATGGCCAATTTGTCCCAGGCGGACGCCGAAGTGGCTCAGATGGTTGCCGCGGCCAAGGCCGACAACAAGGTGCTGCGTTATGTGGGCGCCATCGAGGCGGACGGCAGCTGCAAGGTGGCGGTTCAGGCGGTGGGGCCGGAGCACCCACTGTATGCCATCAAGGGTGGGGAAAACGCCCTGGCCTTCTACAGTCGTTACTATCAGCCACTGCCCTTTGTCCTGCGCGGCTACGGCGCCGGCACCGCGGTGACCGCCGCCGGGGTCTTCGCCGATATCCTGCGTACTCAGGCTTGGCAGAAGGAGGGCTGATATGGCCAAAGTAACCGCTTATGCCCCAGCCTCCATGGGCAACGTCAGCGTGGGCTTCGATCTGCTTGGCGCCGCCCTGCAACCTTTGGATGGCAGCCGCCTTGGCGACAGGGTCAGCGTGGAGGATGCCGAAGCGCCGGCGTTCGCCTGCTGTGGCCCCTATGAGGATGTGTTGCCCAGAGACCCGGCACAGAACATCGTGCTCAAGGCGGTGGAGGCCTTCTTCGAGGCCAGTGGCCTGGCTCCGCAACCGCTGTCGCTGACCCTGGAGAAGAACCTGCCGGTGGGCAGTGGTCTGGGATCCAGTGCCAGCTCGGTGGTGGCTGCCTGTGCCGCCCTCAATCGTTTCTTCGATGATCCCCTGAATGAGGTGGAACTGCTCAGGCTGATGGGGGAGTTGGAGGGTCAGATCTCCGGGTCCATTCACTACGACAATGTGGCGCCCAGCTACCTGGGAGGGCTGCAACTGATGGTGGCGGATTTTGCCCGCAAGCTACCCGCCTTCGATGACTGGTACTGGGTGGTGGCCTACTCGGGGATCAGCCTGTCCACCGCCAAGATGCGGGCGCTGTTGCCGGAGCAATATGACAAGGGCACCACCATCGCCTTTGGCCAGAACCTGGCGGCCTTCGTGGATGCCTGTTACCGCCAGGACCAGCAACAAGCCCTGGCCATGCTCAAAGATGAGCTGGCGGAGCCCCACCGGGCGGCGCACATCCCCGGTTTCGTGGCCGCCAAGTCTGCCCTGGCTGAACTGGGCGCCGACGCGGTGGGGATCTCCGGGTCCGGACCGACCCTGTTTGCCGTTTGTCGTGATAAAGAGAGCGCCCAACGGGCCAAGAACTACCTGGACACCTGTTACCTGGCCAATGCCAGGGGTTTCGCCCATATCTGCCGGCTGGCGGAGGATGGGGTTATCTACCAGAGCGAGAAGTAATCACCATGGAACTCTATAACCTGAAACATCCCGATCAGACCGTCAGCTTCTCCCAGGCCGTGCGCCAGGGATTGGGCAGGGACCGCGGGCTGTTTTTCCCCTCAAGTTTACCCAAGCTGGACAACGTCGACGAGCTGCTGGCCATGCCTTTTGTGGATCGTTCCGTCGCCATTCTGAATGCCTGGCTGGGCGAGGAGTTGGGTGAGGAGACGGTCGCTGCCCTGGTGCGTGACGCCTTCACCTTCGACGCGCCCCTGGCCCAGGTGTGCGACCGCCAGTACTGCCTGGAGCTGTTCCATGGTCCCACCCTGGCCTTCAAGGATTTCGGTGCACGCTTCCTGGCTCGGGTCCTCTCTCACCTGGCGGGGGAGGAGTCCCTGACCATTCTTACCGCCACCTCGGGAGACACCGGCGCCGCCGTGGCCGATGCCTTCTACGGTTTGGACAACATCAAGGTGGTGATCCTCTATCCCGAGGGGCGCATCAGCCCCCTGCAGGAGAAGATGTTCTGTACCCTGGGGGGCAACATTCAAACCCTGTCGGTGGCGGGCAGCTTCGATGACTGCCAGTCCCTGGTGAAGCTGGCGTTTGAGGATGAGCCGTTGAAGCAGGCCATTGGTCTGAACTCCGCCAACTCCATCAACATCGCCCGGTTGCTGGCACAGATCTGCTACTACTTCGAGGCGGTGGCTCAGTTGCCGGAGGCGCGCCGTCATCAGGCGGTGATCTCCGTACCCAGCGGCAACTTCGGCAACCTGACCGCCGGACTGCTGGCCAAGGCGATGGGCCTGCCGGTGAAACGCTTCATCGCCGCCACCAACAGTAACGACACCGTGCCCCGCTACCTGTCCAACGGTCAGTGGGAGGTGCGTCCTACGGTGGCCACCCGCTCCAATGCCATGGACGTGTCTGCCCCCAACAACTGGCCCAGGGTCGAGGCCCTGTGCCAGGCCAAGGGCTGGTCCCTGGCTCAGCTGGAGGGGATGGCGGTTTCCGAGGCGGAGTGTGAGACCCAGCTGACCGCCCTGCATAAGGGAGGCTACCTGTCAGAGCCCCATGCGGCGGTGGCCAGCCGGGCCCTGTCCCTCTCCCTCAATCCGGAGGAGTGCGGCATCTTCCTGGGCACTGCCCATCCAGCCAAGTTCAAGGAGTCGGTGGATGAGTTGCTGGGCCTGGATCTGCCCCTGCCTGAGGCTCTGGCCCAGGCGGCGGTCAAGCCTCTGCTCAGCGAGTCCCTGGCGAACTCCTTCGAGGATCTGAGAGCCAAGCTGCTCTGAGTGATTTGGATATGAAAAGAGGGCGCCGTGGCGCCCTCTTTTTGATTCCGGGGGGGTCACCCATAGAGGGACTCGAAGTAGCCCTCGAGAATCAGGGCGGCGGAGGTGGCGTCGATGGCGGACTTTTTCAGGCCACGAAAGCCGCGGCGCTCAAACAGGTGCGCCTTGGCGTCTGTGGTGGTCAGGCGCTCATCCTGAGTCACTACCTTGATCCCGAAACGTCCATGGAGGCGGTTGGCAAACTTGCGCGCCCTCAGGGTCAGCTCCTGCTCGGTGCCGTCCATATTCAGGGGGAGGCCCACCACCACCAGGCTGGGTTGCCATTCGGCAAACAGCTTGGCGACCTCATCCCAGTTGGGAATGCCGTCGTTGGCCTTGAGGCCACACAGGGGCTGGGCGGTGCCGGTGATGCTCTGGCCGATGGCCACGCCGATGGCCTTGGTGCCGAAATCGAATCCGAGAATGGTGTCACTCATGCGTGGCCAATCTCCCCGGAAAGTTGCCAGGCGTCGATGCCCAGGGCCCGGGTGGCAGCGGCCCAGCGCTCCTTGTGGGGCACTTCAAACAGCAGCTCAGGAGTGGCAGGAATGGTCAGCCAGGATCCCTCTAGGATCTCCTGTTCCAGCTGGCCTGCTTCCCAGCCGGCGTAGCCCAGGGCCACCAGGTAGTGGTCCGGAGCCTGGCCCTGGCCCAGGCTGTCGAGGACATCCTTGGAACAGGTGACGGTCAGTTCGTCATTGATGCGGCGGCTGTTGGCGAAGTTGCGTTCGCTGCTGTGGAGCACGAAGCCGCGATCCGGCGTCACCGGCCCGCCAAGCAGGACCTGATTGGCCAGGCTTGCGGGCAGGACAAACCCCTCCTCCTGCAGCTCCATCTTTCGCAGCAGTTCGTCCAGCGCCAGCCCAATGGGGTGGTTGATGATCAGCCCCATGGCCCCCTCTTCGTCGTGTTCACAGAGGTAGGTAACCGAGCGTTTGAACACCTTGTCCTGCAGTGAGGGCATGGCGATCAACAGGTGATCTTTCAGGCTTTGCATGGGTAACTCCTTAACCTCCAGCCAGTTTGACCTTGAAGCCCTGTTGCTCCAAAAGCTGCTTCAGCTGGTCCCTCTTGTCGCCTTGGATCTCGATGTCGAACTCCTTGACGGCACCGCCGACGCCCATCTTTTTCTTCAGGGTGGCGGCCAGCTTCTTGAGCTTCTTATCCTCTAAGCCTAGCCCCTTCACCACCATCATTCCTTTGCCTTTTCGGCCCTTTCTATCCAGGTGGATGCGAACCCAACCATCGCCTTGAGGAGGCTGGGGTTTTGTCTCTTCCTGGGTAATGCGCCCCTGGTCGGTGCTATATACCAGTTGCGAGTCTTGATTAGAGATCATATCTTGCGGCTTATCAGGTATGGGCCTGTCAGTTTACCAAAATCACAGAAGAAAAAGGAAAATCCGCGCCGATGTCCCTCTTCAATCGACTGCTTTCCTCCATGGGCATGGGCTCTTGCGAGGTGGATACCCTGCTGAGTTCCGACAGTTTCTCGCCCGGTCAGCGGGTGGCCGCCCGAGTGCTGGCCAAGGGGGGCTCCATAGGTCAGCACATCCATGGAGTCTACTTCTCACTTCACTGCCGCTATCAGCAGAGGGAGGATGGCCATGTGCAGACCCAGGAGGTAGAGCTGGCGCATTTTCAGCTGCCTGTGGCGATGACCGTCGGTGCCCGGGAGGAGCTGGAGATCCCCATAGAGTTTCAGTTGCCGGAGTTCACTCCCCTGACTCTGGGCGACACCGAGGTGTGGCTCTCTACCGGCCTGGATATCCGTCAGGCCCGCGACCCCAGCGATAAGGATCTGTTTCAGGTGGTGCCCCAGCCTCTGGTCGCGGAGTTGTTGGTGGCTATCACCCGGCTGGGCTTTATCCAGGATCTGGTGCACACCGAAGCGGTCTCCTCCATGGCCAGGGTGACGGCGCCTTACCTGCAGATGTTCCATTACAGTGTGGGCGAGGGGCCCTTCAAAGGGCGGATTGAGGAGATGGAGCTGGCGGTGGTCCCGGCAGAGGGGGGACTCTACCTGCATGCGGAGGTGACCCGCACCGGGCGGGGGATGGCGGCGGCAGTGAGTCGTATTCTGGAGGAGAGCGGAGACCGGCAGCGCCGCAGGCTCACCCCGGAACTGGTGGAGAACCTGCAGCAGTACATCGAGCAGTTGCTGGTCGACTGACACTGGAGTGTGCCGAGCCCTGATGTTGGTTGAATTAGCCTGTCAGGCGCTCTGGTCGTCAGCGATCGATCTTGGTGAACTTGGAACCCTCAAAGGTGAGGTTATACATCAGCCCCTTGTTGGAAAAGATGAACCCGATGATGGGCTGCCTCAGGGTATTGCTGTCGAAGGTGCCGCCCGCCCCCAGGGTAGCCAGAGCCACGGAGCCGTCCACGCCGGCCTTCCAGCCCTGGCTGTTGCGGAAGTTGTCCAGGGCCTCTGAGGTCATAAACAGCACCACCTGGCTCTTTACCTGGGCGCCGACCTGCAGGCCGAACGAGGCCGCCGCAGTGGCGTAATAATCTGCCGGGGCCCCATTGATCAGCAGTGCCCCTTCGCCATATTCGCCGCCGATGCCGAACCCTGCCTTGTACACCTCAGGCAGTACCAGTACGCCCCTCGCTTTGGCCACCAGTTCCTTCGCCGCTGGCGTCTCCTTGTAGAGTTGCTGCAGGGCGCCTTTGACCTTGGCGTCGATCTCGGTTTTTGAGGCGGCCTGGGCACCAAATCCAAGCATCATGGTCATCAGTGCGAACAGCCATATCTTCAGCGCTCTCATTCTCTGTTACTCCTAAGGGCAATGATCCGGGTGTTATCCCAATAAGTTGTTAAAAAGTATAGACAACTAATTGGGTTTTTGGGGACATCCGGGGAAAGGCTCTAGAGTGGCAGCCCCTTGCTGAACCCCGGCTGGCTGAGAGGTCGGAAGGGCTTTAGGGAACCTGAATCCCTGTGTTAAGGTCATAAACAGTGTATTAACGGATAGGGATCCCAACATGTTGAAGCGCGCGTTTCTTTGGATTGGCATTTTGGCGCTGGCGGGCTGCAGCTCGGTCAGTACCGAGTACGACTACGACGAGAAGGTGGCGTTCGATGGCTTCACCAAGTGGGCCTGGGTGGAAGCCACCCCGGACAGCGGATCTGCCAAATACCAGATGGACGGGCTCAACGATCGCCGCATTCGCGATGCTCTCACCTCCCAGCTGACCAATGCTGGTTTGTCTCAGGTGCCTGCCAGTGATGCCCAGGTACTGGTGAACTATCTGACTCAGGTCGAGAAGAAGATCGACGTCGACACCTTCTACACCAGCTTTGGCTACTATCCCTACTACCACAGTCGCCATGGCTATTGGGGTACGGGTGTTCAGGCGGACACCCGGGTTCGGGAATACAAGGAGGGCACCCTGATTGTCGATATTATCGATGCCAACACCAAGCAGTTGCTGTGGCGTGGCAGCGGCACCGACACCCTGAAGAAGAACCTGACGCCGGAGAAGCGCACCGAGCAGGTTCAGAAGGTGGTTGCCGCCATTTTTGAAGGCTACCCCCCAGGCAAAGAGAAGTGAATCACCCAGGCCGACTTGAAAGTCGGCCTGTTTTTTGCTCTGAATACAGAACCAGACTTTGGCCATTGAACAAGGAGATGGGATGAATCCAGAAGTCGAACAGGTGCTGTTTTTCTGGTTCGGAGAGCTGCAGCAGGGCTTGCCTAAAGAGCCGAAAGGCAAGCTGTGGTTTGGCGCCGGAGAGGTGATCGACGAGGAGATCCGGGTTCACTTTGGTGAGCTTCATCAGCGGGCCCTGGCCGGGGAGCTGGAGGAGTGGGCCGAGCAGCCCAGGGGGCGCCTGGCTCTGATCATCGTCCTGGACCAGTTCAGCCGCAACCTCTATCGGGGCCGGGCCGAGGCCTTCTCCGGGGACGCCAAAGCGGTGACACTCTGCCGGGAAGGGATCGCCGCTGGCATGGATGGCGAGCTCAGTCTGTCGGAGAAGCAGTTCTTCTATATGCCGCTGCAGCACTCCGAATCCCTGGAAGACCAGCGCCTCGGGGTGAAGATGTTGACCGATTTGAGCCAGGGGCTGACCGACAGGGCACTCACCGAAGCCGAAGGCACCCTGAAGTTTCAGCAGCTTCATCTGGAGATCATCGAGCGTTTTGGCCGCTTTCCCCACCGGAATCAGGTATTGGGGCGGCAAAACAGTGCCGCAGAGGCCCTCTACCTTGCCGATGGCGCCCCCAGGTTTGGTCAGTAACTCCAGTTTCAGTTAGTGGATTGCTATGTGTGGCCGCTTTTTTCAGGCTTGTGACGGTTATGACACCAGAGATCAACTGGGGATGGATGGGGGCACCTTTGCACTGGTGCCCCAAGAGCAGATTCGTCCCACCCAACTGGTGTCGGCGGTGTTGGAGCTCGATGGCCAGCTCAGCCTGAGGCAGTTCCAGTGGGGCCTGCCCCATCCCGGGCTGTCCAGACCGGTCATCAATGCCCGTAGCGAGACCCTGGCGGAAAAGCCGATGTTTCGCCAGGCGCTTGCTCACAGGCGTTGTCTGATCCCCGCCTCAGGCTGGTTTGAGTGGCGCAAGGAGGGGAGTGGCAAACAGGCATACCGCTTCTCTGCGCCTGGTCCTGCGCCACTGTTCAGCTTTGCCGGGCTCTGGTGGCCTCCAGCGGAATCCTTGCCCAACGGCGCCGTGGTGCTGGTGACTCAAGCGGCCTCGCCCAATCTCTCCGAATACCATCACAGGATGCCTGTGGCCCTATTGGGAGCACCGGCCAGAGCCTGGTTACAAACAGGCGAGCTCGGTGGTGGGCTCTCCCTCTTTGACGTATCCGCTCATCCCGGCGGTGGCCCCGCCCAAGGACAGCTGTTTTAACCTGCCTTTTGCGTCAGCTTGGTCTATCTTTGAGGTGGAGCCAGGAGCGAGATATGACTTTCTTTATCAGATGTTTGTGCTGTACCTTGGTGTTGTCGGCCCCGGTTGTTGCCGGGGACAGAGACGGGGATGGGGTACCTGACAGCAAGGACGCCTGCCCCAGGACTTCTGCCACTGTGGCCAGCGGCAATGGTTGCCCGGCCCAAGCGGCTCAGGAGGCGCGCACTGTGGTGCTACTGTTTGACAGCGGCTCGTCGGTGGTGCGCCAGGACCAGCTCAAGAAGCTCCAGCCCTGGATGACCAAGTGGCAGGGGCATCAACTGGTGGTCAAGGGACACGCCGATGAGCGTGGTGGCACCGGTACCAACCAGACCCTCTCCCTGGCCCGGGCAGAAGCGGTTGCCGACGTACTGGAACTGAATTTTGGCGTTGATCGCCGATCGCTTTCCCTCCACGCACTGGGGGAGAGCGAACCACTGAAGGAAAATGACCAGGGACTGGCTGCCAACCGACGTGTGGAGGTGGTGGCCCAGCCCGTAACCCTAAAACTGATTAAGGGAGACTAGGGAACATGGAAGCATGGATGGAGCAGTTGCCTGAGCTGGCGATGGCCTATGGAATAAATATCGTATTTGCCCTGGTGATCTTCATTGTGGGTCGCTGGATCAGCAAGTTGGTGCGCAAGCTTGTGGAAGCGGTGATGACCCGGCGCAACGTGGAGAAGACCGCGGTCAGCTTCGTCGGGGCCCTGGTGTCAGTCATGATCATGGCAGTGACCCTGGTGGTGGTCCTGGCTCAGCTAGGGGTGCAGACCGCCTCTCTGATTGCTGTGTTGGGTGCCGCGGGCCTGGCGGTGGGTCTGGCGCTGCAGGGCTCCTTGTCCAACTTTGCCGCGGGGGTGCTGCTGGTGGTGTTCCGCCCCTGTAAGGCCGGCGACTATGTGGAAGCCGCCGGTGTGGCCGGTGTGGTTGAAGAGATCTCCATCTTCTCCACCACCCTGGTGACCCCGGATAACAAGAAGATCATCGCCCCCAATGCGGCGGTGATGAGCAGCGTCATCGTCAACTACAGTGCCAAGGACACCCGGCGGGTGGATCTGGTGATTGGCGTCTCCTATGATGCGGATCTGCGTCAGACCCGGGAAGTGCTCACCAAAACCGTCAACGCCTGCCAGTATGTGCTGGATGATCCGGCCCCAACCATTGAGGTGTCTGAGCTGGCGGACTCCAGTGTGAACTTCGTGGTCCGCCCCTGGGTGAAGGGCGCAGACTACTGGGACGCCTACTTCCAGCTGATGGCCAACATCAAGGTTGCCTTGGATGAGGCTGGTATTGGCATCCCCTATCCACAGCTGGATCTGCACGTTCAGCAGTTGCCTGCGCGGTCACCGGCAGATCATCAATAATCCTGTGTCCTGAAGAGGCTTGGGAAGAGGGAAAACGGGTCGCGATGGCGACCCGTTTCACGTTTGTTGGGGGCGGTGTGATCTCTGCCCATTTGGGCGCGCCTTAGGTACAATGGCGCCAAGCAACCACTACAGGACCCGCAAATGCTGTTGAAAATTGTACGTGAAGGCCTGGGACGCACCATCGCCCTGGGTGATGTTCTGACCCGCCCAAGACCGGTTAAACGTCCTCCTGAAGAGCAGGCCAGAGTCGCCAAAGAGGTACAGAGCCTGTCCCTCTATCAGTTTTATGCCTGCCCCTTCTGCATTAAGGTTCGTCGTGCGATGCATCGGCTGAACCTGCCCATCGAGACTCGGGATGTGAATCGTCATCCGGTATACCGGGCGGATCTGGAGCAGAACGCCGGCAAGGTGATGGTGCCCTGTCTGCGCATCGATGGCGATGATGGCAGCCAGTGGATGCTGGAGTCCGGAAACATCATCGCCTATCTGGACAAGCGATACGGCAGTGCCTGATAGTCCTTTTCTGACCCGGGGGCTTTGGCTACAATGGCCGCTTTTTTGCGCTCCTGGGTTTTCATGAATCATCATCAAAGGTTTCATCGGCTCACTGAACTGCTGCAGGCCACTCGCCATTGGTGGCAGTTTGTTCCCTTTGAACAACTGAGTTTGCCCTGGCTGGAGTCCGCGCCAGACCTGTGTGCCTGGTTGGATAACCAGCCCGATGAGACCCTGGTGGCGCTGCGCCAGGACGCACCGACGCTGCAGTCTCTGCTCTCCCCCTATCTGCCCTTCGTGTCTGAGCTCAGCTCACTGGCCTCTTTGGCGTCCAGCGAGGGGCGTGAGATTTGCTATCCCTCTCGCCTGGACACCGGTGTGCCCGGGCGAAAATGGCAGCAGATCACCGCTTTTGCTTCCACCTTGCAGGCCCAGGATCTGCCCTGGTTGGAGTGGTGTGCGGGCAAGGGGCACCTGGGGCGGGTTCTGGCGGCGTCCAGCGGTCATGAGGTGATCAGCCTGGAGTGGCAGCAGAGGTTGTGCGATGAGGGGGAGGCGCTGGCCTCCAGAAGCGGTCAGCCGCAGCGCTTTGTTCAGGGGGATGCCCTGACGGCGGAGGCCGCATCCTTGCTGTCTGCCGATCAGCATGCGGTGGCCCTGCACGCCTGTGGTGAGCTTCACCTGTCCCTGATGCGTCATGGCGCAGAACGTCGCACCCGATCCATCTCCCTGTCACCCTGCTGTTATCACCTGATCCCTCAGGACAGCTACCAGCCTCAATCCCGGGCGGCTCAGGCAACGGGTCTGAGCTTGAGCAAGATGGATCTGAAGCTGCCCCTGCAGGAGACGGTCACCGCCCCGCCCCAGGTGCGCCGGCGCCGCGGGTTGGAGTTGAGTTACCGGCTTGGGTTTGATTCCCTTCAACGCAATCAGCGAGGTGGGGGGTACCAGCCTCTGCCAACGGTGCCTAAGGCGGTGCTGGACCAGGGATTTGAGGCTTTCTGCCACTGGGCTTGTGAGCGCAAGGGGCTGCAGCTGGATTTGACTCAGGCCGGTGATTTTCTCGCAACCGGCGAGGACAGGGTCACTCTGGTGGAGCAGATGGAGACAGTGCGTCAGCTGTTTCGTCGCCCCCTGGAGATCTGGCTGGCCTTGGACAGGGTGCTGTTTCTAGAGGAGCAGGGGTATGAGGTGTCTCTCACCGAGTTCTGTGAACGCAGTGCCACCCCGAGAAACCTGCTGCTTCAGGCGACTCTGGATCGGGCTATTTGACCCTCACCTTGCCCCCCACCATCTTCAGGGCGGGTACCCCACGAATCAGGGTCTGACGGCCAAACTGGCTGCCGCAGCCGGGGCAGATTCCCGGCTGCTGGGTATGATCTTCGGTAATCCGTTCGATAAAGCACTTCACCAGGGCACCATTTCCCCCTTTTCGATAACGCAGCAGTTGGGTTCGGCAGCGGCTGCAGCTTATCTGAACTGAACGGTCCGGGAGTTTGCTATTGGGTCTGGCCATGGAGTCCGCGAGCTAGCTGAACGAAGAATCAGTGTATCCCAGAGGCGGGCGCGGTACGAAGAGGAAAATCGCCTTGCATTTCTGACGGCTCTGCTAATCTTGTTGATATACCGAGCGGGCAGTTCGGTTTTTTTAGGCTTGGCGGGAGTGCCAGGTCATCAGCGCAGAGAATCACAAGGATGTGGCGTATGTTGCACAGAAATATCCCCTCAGGGCGGATGGCGATGCCTGCCCCCGCTTCCCTTCCTTCAGAACACGCAGTGACGGGTCGCCCCGGACGGGGAGGTTCCCATGGTTAGTTCCCTGAGCATTCGTCAGCGTCTGGTGCTGCTGGTGGTGGTGATCTGCGGCATCCAGCTTCTCACCACCTCTACCGTCTTTGTCAAACTGACCAATCTGGAGGGGCACCTGGCAGAGGTGGCTCACCGGAATATGCCTGTGGTGGCGGCGGCCACGCGCATCACCGAGTTGCAGCTGGAGCAGGAGGTGATGTTTGAGCGCGGGTTCCGATATGCCCTGGAGCTCTCCTCTGAAGAGGGGGCGGTGTCGGGCTATCAATCCTCTCTTGCGGCTTTCTGGGTGATGAATGAAGAGATCGAGCGGGAGTTCAGCCGCGCCGGTCAGTTTTTCGAGGGCAGCTCGGGGGAGATGGCGGCCCTTGGCACCTCCCTGGTGAAACTGCGCGCTCACCATCAGACCTGGGTCGAGCATGTTGAGGAGGTGTTTGGCCACCTGGAACAGGGGGCCAAGAGCCAGGCGGAAGTGCTTTCCGGTCCTGTAGAGCAGGAGGCCCAGGCATTGACCACGGAAGTGGAGGAGCTGCTCCATCAGCTGGCCGGGTTGACCGAGTCGGCGTTGACAGACATTGAGGGGGAGGCCACCAGCCTGGAATACATTTCGGTGTCCGCGTCACTGGTCTCTCTGTTGATCGCCTGCGCCATGGTGCTGTGGTTCTCCAAGGCGATAATGCGAGGGTTGGACAAGGGGCTGTCAGCTCTGCGAGATCTCGCCGGTGGCGACTTCAGTCGGCCCGTGGCCAAAGATGAACCCGGAGAGCTGGGAGACCTGCTCTGTGCCATGGAGAAGACCCGCAGCACCGTGGCCCAGCTGCTCATCGGTGTCAGGCACTCCACCCAGGAGGTGGCACAAGCCTCTGATTCCCTCTCAGTGTGCAGCTGCGAAGTGCAGAACAACGTCAGTCGTCAGACCGATGAGGTGACCCAGGTGGCCACGGCGATGAACGAGATGGCGTCTACCGCTCAGGAGGTGGCTCGCAGTGCGTCGGCGACCCAGGCGGCCACCGGGGAAGCGACCCAGAGGTCGCAGCAGAGTCAGCAAGCCAACCTGGAGGCCATGGGGCATACGGAACAGCTGGTGGAGAGTCTGAATCAGAGTGGCGAGGTGATGGGAGCCTTGGAGCAGAACAGTCATAATATCGGTACTGTGCTGGAGGTGATCAAGGGGATCGCCGAGCAGACCAATCTGCTGGCGCTGAACGCGGCCATCGAGGCGGCCCGGGCCGGGGAGCAGGGCAGGGGGTTTGCGGTGGTGGCCGATGAGGTGCGGCATCTGGCTCAGCGCACCCATGAGTCCACCACAGAGATTGAGTCGATGATTGAGCAGTTTCGCTCCGGCACCCAAGAGGCAGTGCAGACCATACAGCGCAGCTGTGATCTTGGTGGCCGCACCATAGAGCTTTCCGGTCGATTCAGCGAGCTGATGTCTCAGATGAATGACGCCATTCAGCGGGTGAACGAGATGAACATCCAGATCGCCAGCGCCGCAGAGGAGCAGAGTGGCGTAGTGGAGGAGATCAACGTCAATGTGGTCCGGGTCAGTGACGCCTCAGAGAGCAATGTCCAGCAGATTCAGCAAGTTGCAGCGGCCAGTGAGCAACTGACGGCCACCGCCAGTGAGTTGAGAAACGCCATCGATCATTTCAGGTTGCCGGAAGCGGGCTGAAAAAAGGCCGGAGTCACAGCTCCGGCCTTGTTGTGTTGCCCTGATGCTATCCCTGGCGGGCGGCAATGGCCCGGCTGATGACGGCCAGGGTGGTGCCGTTGTGCAGCAGGGCACTGGTGGCGGGGCGTAACCAGCCCATGGCCGCGGCCAGCATGATGCCGCTGTTGACCACCTCCGCCAGGCGGATGTTGCTGTCAATGAGCGCCATCGCCTCCTGAGACAGCTCCCTGGCCTGGGCAATGCCCAGCAGGCTGTCCTGCATCAACACCACATCGGCAGCCAGGTGCGCCAGATCGGTGCCCGTAGCCATGGCCAGGCCCACGTCGGCCGCCGATAAGGCGGGCGCATCGTTGACACCATCTCCGACGAACAACACCTTATGACCCTGCTGCTGCAGCTTGGTGACCACATCGGCTTTGGAGTCTGGGGTGGCTTCGGCGAAGAAGAGATCGAAACCCAACTCCTCGGTGACCTGACGGGCCTTGGCCGTGGTATCTCCGGTGAGCAGAACCAGGTTGCGGATGCCGCTGTCCCTCAGCCGTTTGAGTGCATCGTGGACCTCTTCCCTCAGGGTATCGCGCAGGCCAATGACCCCCATGGGCAGGTTGCCGCTGGCGAGGAACAGCATGTGCTTGCCCTCCGCTTCCAGCTGAGCAATGGTCTGCTCCAGGGAACTGAAGTCCACTTGCTCGTGAACTTCCAGATAGTGGCGGCTGCCAATCACCAGGGGATGGCCATCGATGGAGCTCTTCAGGCCGTGAGCGATCACATACTCCACCTCGCCATGCTCAATGTGGGGCAGGGCATGATGTTTGGCGGCATTGACCACAGCCTGGGCCAGGGGATGGTTGCAGTGCTCCTCCACTGAGGCGGCGATGGCCAGCAGTTCCCGGGCGTTCTCCTGCTCGCGCAGGCAGATGACGTCGGTCACCTCCAGATCCCCGTAGGTCAGGGTTCCGGTCTTGTCGAACACCACGGTATCCACCTCTGCCAGGTTCTCCATGGCCCGACCGCCCTTAAGCAGCAGCCCCTGTTTGGCTGCGCGGTACATCATTGACTTGAAGGCCACCGGCGTGGACAGTTTCAGGGCACAGGAGTAATCCACCAGGAACACCGACGCCAGACGTTCCAGATCGCCGGTCATGGCAAAGACGGCGCTGCCGATGGCCAGGGTGATCTTCACCCGGCGCTCGGCCATCTCCTGAGTTGCAAGTTGAGTCTGACTCTTCTCTCCCAGAGACTGGGCGATGATGGCAGCGATGCGGGCTGTGGTGGTGTCACAGCCGACCTTCTCCACCTTAAGGGTGACATTCCCCTCGTGAATGGCGGTACCTGAGTAGAGGTAGGCACTGTCCTCCCGGCGCACGGGAACCGACTCTCCGGTGAGCGATGCCTGATTGACCAGACACTCTCCCTGAGTGATCACGCCGTCGGCGGGCACCATCTCCCCCGGGCCAAGGCGAACCAGCTCGCCCTCGGTCAGGGACTCGGAACTGACCTGTATCTCCTGACCGTCGCGGATGACCCACACCTGAGTGTGCTTGGGTTGCATCAGCTCGGCCAGCAACTTGTCGCTGTTGCGACTGGTGAGTTGCTCCATGTACTCGCCGGTGGAGAGCAGGGTCTGGGTCAGCATGGCGGTTTTGTGATCCCCCCGCCAGGCTGAGAGGCCGATGGCAAAGGCATCCAACACCTCCACGCCCAGGGTCCGATCCTTCAGCTGTGCCACCCCCGCCTCCAGGGTTGGGGTGATCAGTGCGGCGGTGCTCAGGGAGGCGTAGCGTTTAGGCAGCAGCCCTGCGGCCAGAAAGCCCATCAGGTTGAGGGCGATGTCGCCGCGGGTGTACTGGTGCTCGTCGTCAATGCGCTCCACCGCTTGCCAGTCCAGGGATTCCAGCCTGCTCTGAATGTCGGCGGGCTCCAGCAACTGATGATCGTACTCAATCACCAGGGAGCGGGCATACTCATTCAGGCGGACAGAGTGCACCCCCTGCAGGGAGAGCAGTCCGCTTTTCAGCCAGTCGCCGCACCCTTTAAGGGAAGCCAGCAGCTCAATCTTGAGGCGGATGCGTCCAGGTATGTGGTGTTTGACCACAAACTGAGTCATCACTGCTCCTTGTGCAGGTTGCGGTAGTACTCCAGCTCTGCCTGAGTGTCTTCCAGGCGCTCCTTGAGCTCTTCCACTTCGCCACGCACCGTGGACCAGGCACGGTTGCCCGCCGAGGCCACGCCCTGTTGTACCTTCTTGTTGGAGAGCAGGTAGGCCACGGCGGCACCGGCCACCAGGCCAGAGACGAAGTGGGTGCGAGTGTTCTGCTGCGGATAGGGCTGCTGCGGCTGATAGCCGTAGGGGTAGTAAGGGTTAGGCACTTTCTTCATTGGAGTTGTCCGTTAATTCATCGATGAGGTAGAGGCTGGCGGCCCCGGCACACAATACAGTGGCCAGCGACAACAGGGGGCGTCCGGCCATGTGACCGGCAACGGCGGTGGCCATGCCTCCTGCAACTCCCGCTTTGGCGGCATCTTTCAGCGTCTTGGCGGCAAGCTCATTCACTTGCAGCTCGCCGCGCTGATAGGCGCTCCACTGCCCTGCGGCGGAGGCGGTGCCTCCCAGCAGGGCGCTGGCGATCATCGCCCGGCTGGCGGGACTCAGCTCTCGAGAGCTGTTACTCATTGGTTTCAGCCTTTACCTGAGGCTCCGCAGGGGCTTCAGGGGCAGGCTCATGCTGCGGTGCGGCTTGAGGCTCGGGAGAACGGTGGCGCTCGACGGACTCTTTGAATCCAGCCTTACCGGCGGCCAGGGTGTCTTTAAATACATCGGTGCCCATGGAGACGTTGCTGCTGACATTGGAGGCGGTCTGGGTAGCGGATTGCTTTACCTTGTCGGTGCCGGTTTTCAGCAGGTCACCGGCGTTACCCAGCATACTCATCAGATTGCCGCGGACGTTCTCATTGCTGAGGATCAGGGCGGCGGCGGCGCCAATCATCGCCCCTTTCCAGAACTCCTTGTCGTCCACACCCAGCTTGTGCAGCAGATCCTTGAAGATGCCTGCCTGGTCACCCATCAGCCCCTCCAGCATCTGCTGAGACTGAGCCATCAGTGGATCGCTGTGGTGGTGATCATGGTGGCCGCCGTGTGGAGGCATGCCATGGTGGTGCGGCGGATAGCCATGGGGCATCTGTGGCTGGCCCTGAGGCGGCACACCATAGCCCTGGGGTGGCATGGCATGGGGGTGATAGCCGTGCATGGGATGGGGGTGGTAGCCATGCATGGGATGAGGGGGCCACACAGGAGGATAACCGTATGGGGGGTAAGCCATGTTTTGCTCGTCTTTGTTATTCATGATGCAACCATCCTTATTGGTAGTGTGGCGCTAAAAGGTCGATCAGTTCCTGGCACGCCTGCTCGGCGCCCATCTGGCATTCGCCGAAGAGCCTGTCCAGTAAACCGGGATGAATGGTGCTGTGGTCATACTCCAGGATCAGGCTGTTGGAGCCGGTATTGAGCTGGAACCGTTTCAGTGGGGGCAGGCGATCCGCCTGCTCCATAATCTGCTCGGTTTTAAACCTGGCCATTTGGGTGACCAGTGCCGAGTTGAACTTAAGCCGAATTCGGCCAGGAATGTGGTGGGCGACGTGGACCCACTGCCTGAGCTTTACTATTTCTGTGGCCGTGTTAGGCATGATGTTCAATCACTTTCGCTAGTGGCAAGGGCTCGATTCTGGCATGTGGATATCCAGAGAAAATTGCGCGAGGTCAAAAAGACCCTCTTGTTTTGCTGCAAACAAGGCCGAATGGCAAATAAAAATCAATCTCATCACTGGCTTTGTGATATTGCCCCAAGGCTGTCGATTTTTCTTTGAGTTTCAGGGAATGATGAGATACATTAAATGAAAATCAGTCTCATTCATGGTGTTGTGATGTCGACCTATATCCACAAAACGGATCGTCGCCTGCGAATTCGCTCAGACTATATTCTGAACAACCCTGCCGAAGTGCAGGCGCTGGCAGATCAACTGCGTCAGATCGATGCGGTGCTTGAGGTTAGACATCGTCGTTATGCCGGTTCGGTGACCCTGATGTTCGATCACAACGAGCTGACCGCAGATGATCTGCTGGAGACGGTGGAGAGTCATGGGTGGCTGCGCTCAGACAGTCGCAACGCCTTTGTGGAGAATGCGGTGCGCAGTGGGTCACGTTCCCTGATGAAAGGGGTGGCGGTTCTGGCGCTGAAACGCCTGGTGGGGCCGGGCATGATAAAGGCCCTGGCATTTGCCTGAGACTGAGTTGAAGAAACGCGCTCCGAGTAGCGCGTTTTTTTGTGCCTGCTCCTATCTTAGCCGGCAAACTTCTTGACGGCACATTTGCAATGCCCACCCATCAGCGCGGGACAGTGCTTACAGGGCGGAGATTTCAGCGGCAGCATGGACAGGGTACGGGCCGGCTGCTGTATTGACTGAATTCGAGGAGAGTGTGAGTCCGCAAAGGAGCGGCCTGTGCCTCCTTCATCAAACCAACTGAGCAATGGGGTCAGTGGTGCCATCAGTTCTCGCACTGCGCTTTGTCCAGCTTGCAGGGTGATCGCCCTGAGCTCGGGATGGAGCTTCCGCAGAGGCTGTTCGGCCCTGGCGATGCGTTTCTGAAACTTACCCGCTTTGACCAGCTTCTTTAGTTTCTTCAATGATGACACTGTACATGCCCAGGTGATATTGATTCTCATTTATCTTAAGGGCTTTCGTGCTGGTTTTCCAGAGTGATCCACCCAAGGGGAAGGGAGGGGCCCTGACAAAGGTCCGAGCTCTTAAGGTGAGAAAGCGGTCGTCCGCTTTTCCTTCGAAAATCGTATGTTGATCCGGTGTTTCCATCTCTCATGTTTGTTTTTGGTTGCGGCTGGGTGTCCTCGATGTTGCCTGCCCCTTACCAACTCTTACTATGTTGCGGTATTTTGGTGCGAATGCTCACATTATTTGGAACTTGATGTGAAATAAAGGCGGCAGGGGATGCAGTTGTCTTGACGCTTTGTTGTGCAGCAAACTAGAATTCAAAACTGCTGTTTTTTTTGAGGTTAAAAAAGCATTGAAATGAATTTAATTATTGGTGAGTAACAGATGGTCTACCTTATTACATAAGATAAAATGTTAATAAAGGTAACAATGATATATTCCCCAGCCAATAAATTAGATTCAGATAATCAATCTTAATGTTGTTTAGAAAAATCTTATTAATGTAGGCGTGGAGCGAAATTTTGTCTGCGCTGTTTGTTTGAGCTTCAAATAGTAATCGGCTTAGTCAGGCTGAACGCTCGACGATCTTCAACTGGTCAGCCACACGATAATATTTATCTTGTGGTCTCGCTGTCCTCATTGGGTTGCTGATTCATAAATGAAGATAAATCATATTTTAGACAGTGGTCTTTCTTGGGCTGCTGCCCGGCTTTTTGCGCCCAAAAAATATCAAATTTGCTGTCAACTGAAGGCTTGCCATCGCGTTTTGACGGTTCTGTTTGTACTAAATATTCACAATAATAGGTTGAGCTATGCAATCAACACAGTTACTCGTCTCTGCCAGACGCCGGAGCCTTGTGGGGGGCCGACTGCTGGCTGGAGCCATGCTGCTTTGGACGGCCGCAGTCTCCGCGGCCATTGATTATGACCTGCCTCAGGATGAGCCCTCTCGATGGTCCGGATATGTTGGTGGTGGATACACCAGAAACGTATATAGCTCAGACTCATACCATGCGTATGAGTCCTTCTATATGAACGCCAGGCTGGGCTATAAGACAGATTATGGCCAGTACCGCCTTACCGTGGGCGGCGAGCAGGAAACTCTGCATGGACAGGAGTCGACTTTCTATGACCCGATGATCGAGTTTCGGACCAACAAATATGAGTTTGATGATAAGTGGTCTCTAAGAGGAAGTCTTGCTGCGATTCTTCCCGGTAACCACTATTCCAAACTGGATCATTTTGAATACGCATTCAGAATTGCCGGTTACTTATATTGGAATCCCAGTGATAACTGGTATCTCTATGTCTCTCCAAGATACAGGTATAACGATTACAAATATAAGACCTCAGGCGGGCGGGTTTTAACCGAGCATCGCTATGATGTTGTGGCAGACGCCCTATGGCAATTCCACCCTGACTGGTACCTGGAGATGACCTATCAGCATATCTGGAGTGAGAACTATTATGGCAGGCAACTGGATGATCAGTTCTTCTTCGCTCAGGAGTTAGGTTGGGAGATTAATAAGAATCTGATTCTTGCTGTGGCTCACAACAACAGTGGCCGATTCTATAACCCCGATAGGGGGCCCTCTCAGGAGTTTGAGATCTTCAATAAACGAAGCTCAACTTTCACTCTTTCGATAACACAATATTTCTAAGGCAATCAAGCTAAGAGGATATGATGAATAAATCTCTTTTGTGCCTCTCGATCACCAGTGCCCTGGCGCTGTCTGGTTGCGGGGCGGGCGAGGAGCCCTACAAGGAGCTGCCCAAAGATGAGAAGCAGATAACCACTGCGGCCATTGAAAAAGCCGGTGAGCGCCAGTATCTCTACATCCGAAGCGTGGGGCAGGCCCCTCGCTATGCTGCCGCTATCCGCGGATTTACCCAGGGCGACCCAAAACTGGTGAGCCTGGCAAAAACCGAAAACGGCATCCAGGTTCGTCAGATCGATCGTGACAGCATTGGTCTGGGGCACGACAGCCGCTGGCAGACCGACATCAACCAGGCGCCAGTGCTGACCATCCCTGGTAAGTACATCGACTTTAAGTGCACCGAGGACAAGTGGCGCGAGTGCATCAACGAAGAGGAAGAGAACAAGGACGCTGACCTGACCTGGGACAAGAAGCGTTACTTTATTCCTCAGTTTGAAGATGCCAAAGTGGCCGAGATGAACATCGAGGATATCTTCACTTTCGGTGAGTGCGTGACCGAAACAGAGGACCCTCGCCTGGTTCGTGCCGATGGCTGGAAAGGGTATGAGATGGACCTGGACTCCGGTGTGATCAACTTTGAGGTTGAGCACACCTATCAGGCCACCATGTCCTGTATCAACCAGTTCTACAACGGCAGCCTGGACAACCTCTCCTTCACCACCACCGAGTACATCTCCATTGTGGCGGTGGACAAGCTGGCCAGTCCTGATTATCAGGCTATTCCCTACAGTGAGGATGAGCGGGGTACCTACGGTTACTTCACCTCGGATCATCACTATCGTGATGCCACCGACAGCGATGGTGTGGATGGTTATGTCCGCACCTACATGAATCGCTTCAACCCTGCCAAGGAGAGCATCACCTACTACCTGAGCAACAACTTCTTCGATGCCAAGAACAAGGCGTATCTGGATGCGGCCAACGAAAGTGTCACCGCCATCAACATTCAGAACAAGCTGTTCAAGACCGGTTTCCCGGAGATCAAGCTGGAGCAGGCCAATGACAAGCGTCACGGCGACCTGCGTTACAGCCACATCACCCTGTTCGATCAGCCCCTGGACAACGGTCTGGCCGGTTACGGCCCCTCTGCGGCCAACCCCCTGACCGGTGAGATCGTCAGTGGCCGGGTGAACCAGTACAGCTCCAACCTGAAGCAGGGTGCGGTGCGTTACTACCGCCAGGTGCGTCTGGACTACAACCGTGGCCGCCTGGACGCGGAAACCGCCACCGCCCTGACCGGTGTTGAGTACAAGAACAGCAACGACGTTGATGCTGGCAAGCCGGCGCCTGCGGATAAGGTTGAGGCCGCCAACTTCGAACAGCCCGAGGAGACTCTGCTGGCCAAGGCCACCACTCTGCCCAAGCTGGTGAAGGAGAGCCAGGAGTTCGATGAGCTGGTGGACTACGATCGCGAAACACGGGATTACTGGTCTGAAAACACCATGATGCACCTGGACAATGTCTATGCTGTGGGCGGAGCCGCTCGTCAGCTGCCGGCGGGCATCAAGGATCACAAAATCGACTGGAAGCGCGCCGAGCTGTGGGAGAACGGTGAAGTGGGCAGCAAGCTGGTTGCCTTCGAAACCCTGCCTGTGGGCCTGCAGAATGAGCTGACCACCAAGCTGGCGGCTCAGGCCTTCGCCGGCACCCTGACCCACGAACTGGGTCACAACTTTGGTCTGCGCCACAACTTCTCCGGCAGCACTGACAAGGAGAATCTGTTCACCGAAGAGCAGATGGCGATGATGGATGAGGCTTTTACCGCAGCCGGTTACCCGGACCTGACGGTGAATGCCGAGTTCTCCAGCCAGATGGACTACAACGTCAACCGCTTTGCCACTACCTTCGAGCCCTACGATCTGGCGGCCCTGCGCTTTGCCTACGCTCGTGAGGTGGAGAAGAAGGACGGCGAGTTTGTCTCCCTCAAAGAGGAGGACGCCAAGCGACGTGATGAGCTGGCCCAGGGCATCGTCAACGGCGAAACCCGCTTCGGTGCACTGTACAATGTGGCTCAGCAGTACGACCTGCGCAGCTACAACTTCTGTACCGATGGTCACGTCACCCTCAACTCCAACTGTAACCGCAGCGACGCTGGCGGTACCCTGGAGGAGATTGCCGACTTCTACATTGAGCGCTATCAGGACAGCTACGAGACCAGCAACCTGCGTCATAACCGCCAGTACCTCTATGAGGATCATTCTCTGAGCTACGCGGTTCGTCGCAAGCGTCTGTTTGATGACATTCGTCAGTTCGTCGAGGATGTGAGCTTCCTGGAAGAGATTTTCAGCCTGCCAGAGAACTACTTTGCCAAGGATTGCGCCGAGAAAGCCGCTGCCGGTCAGGACGCCTGGTACTGTGAGCGTCAGCGCGCGGTAGACCACGCCAGTGACCTGTTCCTGACCCTGATGGGAGAGAACGATGCCACGGTTAAGGTAACCTACAACTGGATCGACGGTGATGCCGTCGCCCTGCAAACCAGCTACAACTTTGCCGATGTGCTGGAGAGTTACCGTTTCAACTCCAATGACCTGGAGTTCAAGCTTCAGCCTGGCGAAGTGATCAGTCAGTACTCCGACTCTCCCGAGGCGCTGAAGGAGCTGATCCTCAAGTCCAAGATCAATCCCAACTTCCAGACTCAGCTGTACATCAGCGACGTACAGTTCTCCGGTCGCCTGCTCAACGGTATGAAGGCCCCCAAGTCTTCACCCAATCACCCCTATGTGAACGAGCGTGATGTCCTGGGGGTATGGCCGGACAAATTGCTGGCGGTGCGCGCCCTGGTGTCCCGGACTACGCCACGCAGCAGCACCAGCCGCGGCTATAAGGCTCTGGTGGACCTGCCTGCGGTACAACCTGTGTTTGAGGACATGCTGTGTAAGATGGTTATGGCCGATGGACCAGGTTTGACCTACGGTGGCCAGCCTGTAGCAACCGAGTTTTGTGGCGCCAGCGGCCAGTTGGACAAGTACCTGCCTGAGTTTGTTGACTTTGCCGACCAGAGCATTGAGCCTCTGCCCAACTATGCTCGCAGCGTCGCTCGCTACTTCGGCTTCAACACCGATCGCTATGGATACCCCAAGGGCAAAAGCAATCTTTTGGAGATGATACTACGCCAAGTCAAGCACGCGTCACGTGATAGTGATTACCAGGGCTATGAGAAGGCGCGCAAGTGGCGTGAATATGTGGGTGTGCACTGGGATGATTCCTACCTGGATGTAAAAGCCAAAGTTGCCTATAACGGTCGTATCTATGCCGCAACTTCTCAAAACGTTTTAGCTATGAAGTTGATGACTCGGATCATGCAGATCGAGACGTTTAAGACAGATCATGCGGCACTGATGGATCAGAAGTTGGGCAGTGGTGAAACTGTACAACAGTTGTTGGATGGACAACTGGAGCGCGACTACCGCGTTCTGACCTACCTGCCAGTGCTGTAAAGAACACTCGCTAATGATAAGGGCCGCATGATGCGGCCCTTTTTATCTGGTCAGTTGAATCACTCCGCCAGTTCGGCACCGACACTGAAGCTCAGCATCCTGGGCGGTTCACCCAGCTCCATCTTCCCCTGTTCGCCCACCTTGATCACCACCGCTGGCATCAGCAGCTGGTTCAGGCGTTCGCCTTCGCCACTGGTCAGCACCGCGTCTACGGTGATCTGTTCGTTGTGGGTGCTGGGTTGCAGAGAGAGGCGGTAGTCGCCCAACTGGTGATCGCTCCACTGATTGATGGGCACTCGGGCGTCCAGCTGCATGGGTAGGGTACCGGGAAGCACCACTTCGATGGAGAGGTCCAGCACCTGGGCCGCAGCGTTTAGGGCAGTCAGCGACAACAGCAGGGGCACAGCAAACTTCATTGGGTCTCCAGAGGACAAAGGTGGCGAAAATCAGAGGTCAGGGTATCAGAAATCCATCGACGTCAGAAATGAAGTCCATTGATTAAGTAATAAAAAAGGCACCGCAAGGTGCCTTATTTCATTCGGGGCAGATTCAGAGAATGCGCTCCTTGAGGAAGCGCTCCCGGCGCGCCAGTTCCGCCTCCCTGGCCATCTTCGCCTTGCGTTTGTCGCAGGGCTCAGGGCAGTCGCACACCTTGTCGATACCGACGCCTCCCAGGCCACCGCAGGAACCGGCAATGGTCTTGCGCCTGAACAGGTAGCCGACGGACATCATCAGGATCACCAGCAGCATGATGGCAAAGGTGGTGGCAAAGGCGGTCATAGCTTGTCTCCAAATCCGGGCACCCAGCAGGGTGCCCCCTAATCAGTCACCGAAGTCATCCAGCAGGATGTTCTCGTCTTCGACGCCCAGGTCTTTGAGCATCTTGATCACCGCGGCGTTCATCACCGGTGGGCCACACATGTAGAACTCGCAATCCTCAGGGGCCTTGTGGTCCTTCAGGTAGTTCTCGTAGAGCACATTGTGGATGAAGCCGGTGTAGCCATCCCAGTTGTCCTCGGGCAGGGGATCGGACAGGGCCACGTTCCAGTGGAAGTTGTCATTTTCCGCTGCCAGGCCATCGAAGTCCTCCTGGTAGAAGATCTCCCGCACCGAGCGGGCACCGTACCAGAAGCTCATCTTACGCTTGGTTTTCTTCGCTTTAAGCTGGTCGAAGATGTGGGAGCGCATGGGCGCCATGCCGGCACCACCACCGATGAAGATCATCTCCGCCTCGCTCTCCTCTTTGACGAAGAATTCGCCGAAGGGCCCGGAGATCACCACCTTGTCACCGGCCTTGAGGTTGAAGATGTAGGAGGACATCTTGCCCGGGGGCAGGTCGTTGCTCGGTGGCGTAGCGATACGCACGTTAAGCATGATCAGGCCCTTTTCATCCGGGTAGTTGGCCATGGAGTAGGCGCGCAGTACGTCCTCTTCGACCACGGACTCCAACTGGAACAGCTCGTACTTCTCCCAGTCGTCGCGGTACTCTTCCGGGATGTCGAAGTCGGCGTAGTTCACCTTGTGGGCCGGGGCTTCAATCTGGATGTAGCCACCGGCCTTGAAGGGCACCTCTTCCCCTTCGGGCACCTTGAGGCGCAGCTCCTTGATGAAGGTGGCGGTGTTGTCGTTGGAGATAACTTCACACTCCCACTTCTTCACCCCGAAGATCTCCTCTTCGATCTCCAGCTCCATATCGTCCTTCACCGCCACCTGGCAGGCGAGACGACAGCCCTCTTTGGCCTCCTTCTTGGTGATGTGGTCCCGCTCGGTGGGCAGGATCTCGCCACCACCGGACTTCACATGCACCCGGCACTGGCCGCAGGTGCCGCCGCCGCCGCAGGCGGAGGGTATAAAGATATCCTGGCCCGCCAGGGCACCCAGGAGTTTGCCACCGGCTGGCGTATTGACCGTTTTATCCGGGTCGCCGTTGATGCCGATGGTGACGTCGCCAGAGGCGACCAGTTTGCTTTTGGCGATAAGGATCACCGCGACCAGCAGACACACCACAATGGTGAACATGCTGATGCCGATTGCCATTTCCATCGCGTTACCTTCTTAAATCGTCACAAATTGGGTTACAGGGCGATGCCCACGAAGGCCATAAAGCCCAGTGCCATCAGTCCGGTGGAGATAAAGGTGATGCCGATACCCTGCAGCCCCTCGGGGATGGCAGAGAACTTCATCCGCTCTCTCAGGCCGGCCAGCAGTACGATGGCCATGGCCCAACCGGAGCCGGAGCCCAGTGCAAACACCACGGACTCGGTCATGTTGTATTCGCGGTTAGCCATGAAGATCACCCCGGCGAAGATGGCGCAGTTTACCGTCAGCAGCGGCAGGAAGATCCCCAGTGTCTGGTAGAGCGCCGGGGCGTACTTGTCCAGCACCATCTCCAGGATCTGTACCAGGGCGGCGATAACACCGATGAAGGTGATCAGCTTAAGGTAGCTGAGATCCAGATTCGGCATCCCCGCCCACGCCAGGGCGCCAGGTTTAAGGAAGTTCACGTAGATCAGTTGGTTAACCGGAACGGCCAGGGCCATCACCACCACCACCGCGACGCCCAGGCCGAAGGAGGTGGAGACCTTCTTCGACACCGCCAGGAAGGTACACATCCCCATAAAGAAGGAGAGGGCCATGTTGTCGATAAAGGCAGCCTGAACGAACAGGTTGATATAGTGTTCCATATTCGCTCCTTAGCCTTTGCGCTTCTGAATCACGTGAAGGCCCCAGATCATCAGGCCGATAAGGAAGAAGGCGCTGGGGGCCATCTTGAACATCTCATTGGCCAGGTAGAAACCGCCATTCTCTGTGGTGGTGATCACCTCATGACCGAAGAGGGTGCCTGCGCCCAACAGTTCGCGAACGAAGCCCACCCCAACCAGGATGACGCCATAGCCCAGGGAGTTGCCCAGGGCGTCGATGACCGACATCAGCGGTCCGCTCTTCATGGCGTAGGCTTCCGCCCGTCCCATTACGATGCAGTTGGTGATGATCAGACCCACAAACACCGACAGCTTCTGGGACAGCTCATAGGCCACGTCCTGCAGCACCATGTCCACCACAATCACCAGAGAGGCGATCACCGTCATCTGGGCGATGATGCGCACGCTGTTGGGGATGAAGTTGCGTATCAGCGAGATAAACAGGTTAGAGAACACCAGTACAAAGGTCACCGCCAGGGTCATCACCACTGCGGTCTCCATGGAGTTACTCACCGCCAGGGCGGAACAGACACCCAGAACCTGCATGGCGACCGGGTTGTTGGCAAAGATGGGAGAGGTCAGCACCTGCTTGGCTGCATTACTGCGACTGCTCATCTCAAGCCTCCTTCTTAATGGTGTTCAGGAAGTTCTGGTAGCCCTCTGGACCGAACCAGAATTTCACCGCTTTCTGCAGACCCCGGGCGGTCTTGGTGGCGCCACTGACGCCATCGACACCGTGAACGTCGCCCTTCTTGGCGCCGCCTTTGACTACCGCCAGTACAGGCTTGCCGCTGTCGTCGAAGATCTGCTTGTTGTGCCAACCCGAGAGCCACTTGGTGTCTTTCAGGAAATCGGTCAGGCCCGGAGTTTCCCCGTGCTCGGAGATCACCAGTCCTTCGATGGTGTTCAGGTCTGGCTGAATGGCCACATAACCATACACCACGGACCACAGGCCCTTACCATGGATGGGGAACACCACACTGGCCAGCTGGCCGCTTTCGTCAGTAACCTTGAACACCCGGGCCTGGTTGGCGCGGCGCTTGATGCGGGCGGTGTCCTTCTTCGGTTTGATGGAGGTCTCAGGGTTGATGGCCGCCATGCGGTCGTCGAAGTCCAGAATCTCGTTGGCGCTGAGATCTTCAGTGGTGCCGCTGTCCAGGTTGACCAGCATCGGGGTGACACGACTGTCGAACAGCTCCTCGATGTTGTCGCCTTGAATATTGGCGGCGACCAGCACGTAGCGCTTGAGTTCGCTGCGCTTCTTCGCCAGTTTGCGCTCTTTCAGGACCTCGGCGGTGCCGGTGATCATGAAGGAGCAGAGCAGGCAGAGAACCACGCTGAAGACCATGGTTCCCAGCACGGAATCTTTATTAAATGCCATTGCGTGACAGCCTCCGCTTGATGTTGGCGCGTGCCACCAGATAATCGAAAATCGGTGCCCACAGGTTGCTGAACAGAATTGCCAGCATCATCCCTTCGGCCATCTTGGGGTTGACCACACGAACCAGAACCACCATGAAACCGATGAGGATGCCGTAGGCCCAGCGTCCTTTACGGGTGTAAGTACTGGTCACAGGATCCGTGGCCATAAACAGCATGCCGATGGCGAAGCCGCCGGTCACCAGGTGCCAGGTCCAGGGCATGGCAAACATGGGGTTGGAGTCGGAGCCGATCACATTGAACAGGGTGGCGGTGGCCACCATGCCGATGAACACGCCGGCAACGATTCGCCAGGAGGAGAGGCTGGAGAGCATCAGCAGACCGCCGCCAATCAGCAGGGCCAGGGTGCTGGTTTCGCCAATGGCGCCCGGGGTCAGTCCCAGGAACGCATCCCACCAGGCTGAGTCAGTGAACGCCTGGTACCAGGGGTAATCCGCAAAGGCGAGCTTGCCCTTGGCGGCCAGAGCCAGGTCAGTGGCACCGGTGTAGCCGTCTACGGCCACCAGTTGTTCCGGGGCAGCAAACACCGTGGGGTAGGCGAAGTAGAGGAACGCCAGGCCCGCCAGAGCCGGGTTGAGGAAGTTACAGCCCAGGCCACCGAACACCTCTTTGGCCATTACCACACCGAAGGTGACGCCCAGGGCCACCATCCACAGCGGGGTGGAGATGGGCAGGATCAGGGCGAACAGCATGGAGGTGACCAGGAAGCCCTCATGCAGCTCCTGACCACGGGCTCGGGCAAAGACTATTTCCCAGAACAGGTTGACCGCCAGAGCGGTAACGTAGATGGGCAGGAACAGGCAGGCGCCGTAGGTAAACTTGGCCAGGACGCCGCTGTCGGCGTTCAGCCCGCCAAACAGGGCGCTGAACAGCCCATTGGCCGCTTCGGCACCGCTGGCTATGGCGATCTGCGCCTGAAGGCCCTGGTTGTAGAGGCCAAACAGCATGGCTGGCACCAGGCACCACATCACCACCCACATGGTGCGTTTTACATCGATGCCGTCGCGGATGTGTACCTTACCCGAAGTCGGACGGGCATGGGCAACAAACAGCGACCGCATGAAGGCCTTCATGGAGTTGCCGTGGGCGTAATACGCCTCTTGGCGTTTTTTGGGGTTGGAACCGCTCATCAGCCCTCCTTCTCAATAATGTCCAGACAGGTGCGCAGCTCCTTGCCGAAGTCATACTTACTCGGGCAGACAAAGGTGCACAGTGCCAAGTCCTCTTCATCCAGTTCCAATGCGCCCATAGCCTGGGCTTCATCGGTGTCCTGGCAGATGAGATCTCTCAGCAGCAGGGTGGGGAGGATATCCAGCGGCATCACCTTCTCAAACTGGCCAAAGGCCACGATGGCGCGCTTGGAGCCCCCGGTCTGGGTGGTCAGGTCGAACTTCTGTTTGCCGGCAAACAGGGAGACCAGACTGCGAGCGATGGAGAATGCTTTCCGAGAAGGCCGTTCCCAGGGCAGCAGCTCGTGCTCACTGTCCTCGGTGAGCACGGTCACCTGATTGTGGAAGCGACCCAGGAAGTCGTGGGGTCCGTCGGCGGTATGGCCGGAGAGCACGGAACCGGAGACCACGCGAGAGTGGCTGGGCTTGAGCTCGCCCCTAAGAAGGCGAGTAAGCTCTGCCCCTAGGGGGACGCGCACCAGACGGGGATCGAGGATGTCCGGCCCGGACAGCGCAATCACCCGGTCGGTGTACAGTTCACCTGTGGTAAACAGCTTGCCCACGGCGATTACATCCTGGTAGCCGATGTGCCACACCTGACGCTCCAGGCTGACCGGCAGAATGTGGTGGATATGGGTGCCCACCAGGCCTGCAGGATGCACACCGTCGAAGCGGTGAGTTTCTACCTGGGGCAGGTTGGCACCGGGCAGATCCTCGCCAGCATCGTGACACAGGTACAGCTTGCCGTCGGTCAGGGTGCTGAGCACCTTGAGGCCGTCGGCGAAGGACTGGGCCTCTTCGGCGATGACGACCCTGGGGTCTGCCGCCACCGGGTTGGTGTCCATGGCGGTGATGAACAGGCCCGCTGGGGTGCTGCCGGGCTTAGGAGCGCGGGAGAAGGGACGGGTGCGCAGGGCGGTCCACAGGCCACTGGCCAGCAGATTGGTCTGTACCTGCTCCCGGGTAAGGCCGTCGAGATCGTCGAAGCAGTCGAACAGCATCTGTTCGTCCCCTTCGATGTCGATCACCACGGACTGCAGCACTCGGCGTTCGCCCCGGTGGATGGCGCTGACCACCCCCGCGGCGGGGGCCGTGTACAGCACACCCTTCTGCTTCTTATCCTCAAACAGCGGCTGGCCCTTCTTCACCCTGTCCCCGAGCTCCACCAGCATGGTGGGCTTGAGGCCGGCGTACTCTTCGCCGAGCAGGGCTACATGGGAGGGACACAGGCGGCCGTCGATCTCTTGCCGGGGTTCACCGGCCAGGGGCACATCCAGCCCCCGTTTTACGGTCGTTACCTTAGTTGTCGTCGCCATTGCAGTCTTCGATTACAAAAAAATTGTGACAAGGATAGAACTTCATCGCTTCAACTTCCTTTAGGGAGGTCACACTTTGTAGTAAAAGGTGAAGCAAATTCTAATAATAAAACGGAATAAAGTTACATGCAGCATATTCCCAAAAGGTGTTTGTTTTTTGTCATGCGCATGAATTATATATATTTTTTCGTTATTTCTTGGCGAGCTCTATTGCGGCCGTCCAGGTCTGACCATTGTTACTTGATCAGCAAATGACTTTTTCTGTATGGAAATCCGCCACTTTCGTAGTGATGTTCGTGATGCGGTGTCACAGGGAGGAGGCGGTGGATGAGAGCTGGATCGCCAGAAGATAAAAAAGGCGCAGCTTGAGCTGCGCCTTTCAAGTTTAGGCAGGGAGATTACAGCCTAACGTTAACGCCTACGTAGTAGCGACGGCCAACCAGATCGTAGATCGGGTTAACGGTGTAACCTGGGGGCAGTTTGTCAAACAGGTTACGGATACCGGCACGCAGCTGTACGGTGTCGTTAAAGTTGTAGGTACCACCCAGGTCATGAGTAACGATGGTTGGTACGTAGTGAGGGCTTACGTCCTCTGGAGATCCGCCGTTGGGGGACACATCATAGGTAACGGAGTTATCGATGAAGCGAGTCACCCAGTTTACGGTCATGTCATCCCAGCGGTAGTTGGCGCTCAGTCGGAACTGAAGCTCTGGATCACCAACCTCACCCTTCTCGTCGTTCACCTCGTCTGGACGATCCTGGAACTCAAACTGTTCCAGTTCCAGAAGCTGGTTACCAACCAGGTTCAGGTCCAGTTCACCTGGGCCCAGGTCCATGGAGTAGCTGGCTTGCAGCTCGATACCACGGGTGTTGTAGGCAGCGGCGTTCAGGTAACCGGAACGCACCAGGGTGATGTCGAAGGTGTTGGGGTCACGGTCAACCTGAGAACAGAAGTTGGCGTCTGGGCCACCGGTGGCGTCAACACAGTTGTCGGCAACGTCCTGAGCTGCTACGAAGATGATCGCGTCTTCGATCTCAATGTCGTAGTAGTCAACGGTGATGGACAGGTTCTCGATGAAGTTGGGGCTCCACACGATACCAGCAGTCTTAGACTTGGAGGTCTCGGACTCCAGGTTGGGGTTACCACCGGAGAGCAGGTCCACACTCACGTTGTCGTTGGCTTCGAAGCCAGGAGGCATGCCCAGGGCAGCACAGTTGGCGGCGCGATCCGGATCGTCACTGATGTTGTCCGCGTCACATGGATCGGATACACGGGCAAAACCAGGAGACAGAGGATCGAAAGCTTCGCCGACGTTAGGCGCACGTACTGCCTCGCCAATGGTACCGCGGAAGCTCAGGCCGTCGAATGGAGAGTAGAAGGCACCCACTTTCCACGCATCGGCGTTACCGGCGTGGGAGTAGTCCGCGCCACGGAAGGCGGCGTCCAGAGTCAGCTCTTCGATACCGGTCATGCCCTGAATGATGGGCAGGTTAACTTCGATGAAGTATTCGGTAACGTCGTACTCACCGTAGGAGTCCGGAGTTGCCGCGTTGGTCAGGAAGCCAGCCTTGGTGAACTCGTCAGTGGTGGTTTCGGAGGTCTCTTCACGATATTCCCAACCCACAACCACGTCTACCGGACCGCCAGGCAGTTCGAACAGCTCGGAAGAGTCGGTAGCCAGGGTGGCGCCCATCACCTGCTGAGTGATCTTGTCGTTACGGGTTACGTCGGCAGAGACGAAGTCACGTGCCGCTTCAGAAGCCTGACCGAAACCGAAGGGGTTGTAGGCCACACACTGATCGCCGTTAACAGAGGCTGGATCCTGGTAGCCTTCGCCCTGTTCGCTGGGCACCTGGCTGCGACAGGCGGCTTCGCCAGTCTCAGGATCAATCACTGAATCAATGGCTGCAACCAGATTGTCGGGGATCAGGTCGTTCAGAGTCTTACGCTCGTTGCGGGTTTCGCCCCAAACGTAGAACACCTCCCAGTTAAAGTCGGTCTGGCTCAGGGTGAAGTCACCCTTGAAGCCGCCAACGAAGCGGAACAGGTCACGCTGGTTGTCGGCAGAGCGGTTGCCCAGTTCGTCGAAGAACTTGGCCATGCTGACGCTGGTCTGGCCGGCATCCAGCAGGGTGGTACGCAGACCTTCATCCAGGAATGGGTTGTCCTCTACATCGATGGTGATGTTGCCGAAGCGGAAGGAGGGCTGGAACTGCTGCTTGATCTCGGAGCTTACGTATTTGAAGTCTGAGAAGAACTGAACGTTGTCGGTCAGATCGTAGTTAAAGGTAGAACCTACGGTGATACGCTCAACACCCGGGATGTAGTTCTCGTACTCTTCAGGGTTGAAGCAGGTGTCACAACCGTTGGGGAAGTTACCGAATGCGAAGCTGTTAGACAGGTCACGCTCGGTTTGCAACATGGGGTTGCCGTTCTGATCGAAGGTCCAGCGACCAGCATCGCCACCGAAGGGGTTGATCACACCGGTGTCGTTGATCATCTCTGAGTATACGCGGGGTACACGCAGACGATCTGGAATCCCGTCTTCTTCGCCGGTGTTGTCAGGGTTGCCCACTGTGCCCCAGCCATCCAGCTGACGCAGCTGAGTGGACATCACCTCTTTGGTGCGGTCGTAGTTGGCGAAGAAAGTCACGTTACCACGGCCGTCAGACAGGTCAGCACCACCCAGCAGGCTGATCACGTGACCTTCGGTGTCCACGCCTTCCATGGAGTTACCGTAACCCACATCCAGCTCGAAACCTTCGAAGTTGTCTTTCAGGATGATGTTTACAACACCGGATACCGCATCGGAACCGTAGATCGCAGACGCACCACCGGTTACCACTTCCACGCGCTCAATCAGGGAGGCGGGGATGGTGGTCAAGTCAACCTGAGCGGAGCCAGGGGCACCGGCTACGTGACGCTTGCCGTTGACCAGTACCAGAGTACGGTTGGCACCCAGGCGGCGCAGGTCAGCGGAGCTGATACCGGCCAGGGCGTTACTGTTGTTGTTACCAATGATGGTGTCGGTTGCACCCACTGCAGGCAGTTCGGCCAGGATAGAACCCAGGTCGACGTTACCAAATTTGGCAATTTCGTCGGATCCGATGCTTACGATTGGGGCGGGTTGGGTAAATTCAGGACGGGCGATACGAGAACCGGTAACGGTAATCTTCTCTATTTCGCTTCCCTCGTCATTGCCTTCCTCGGCGGCTACAGCAGGCTGAGCCAAAGATGCGGCTGCGCCAAATACTACAGCCAACCTAACGGACTTGGCCAAGCTAGACTTCACGAACATTCTGTTCTCCCTAAAGTCGATTTATTATTGGATTGCAGCCCCAGGCAGAGATAAGAGCAATTGAACCTTGTTTAGGGGCTGTTAATGTGTGTTGCTCCTGACACTCCGGATGTTAACTCGTTGTTGATTTCATATCTAGAGTTGTGATGGAAAATTGACGTTAATTGAAGGAGTTTACTCTCCCTATACGTTCAATCCCCCGTGCTGCAGGCGTTGTAAGCTGGGGTTATGTTAACAATGAAGATTTTTCAAGGTTAAAAAGTGACCTTTATCCAAGTGGTGAAAATGTGGGCAAGATCACGCGGTATTTGGGGTAGATACCGGTAAGAAATGGTGATTTGGCGGGTTATGGCTAAAACTTCCGGCGGGATCAGCGGATCAGGTGCCGGGCCAGGTAGCGACGCATGTCTGCGAGGGTCATCACCTGAGGGTAATCCCGCTCCGGTATGCTGATGCCGCACTCCTGTTTGAGATTGGTGAGCAGGATCAAAAAGTCCATGGAGTCCAAGTCGCACGCCTCTCTGATGTCCTCTTCTGGATCCAGCTGGTCCCCCTCTACCTCCGGGGCTACCCGAGCCAGAGCATTAAAGATCCATTGTTCGATGTTGTCTGCACTCATAACTCCTCCGGTTTCAACAGGCGGTCTGCCAGGGCCGCCAGCAGGCGAGCACCGCTCATGCCGTCGCTGACTCTGTGGTCGGCGCTGAGGGTGGCGGTCAGTATTCGGCCGGGACGCCACTGATTTTCCTGAAGCACTGGTTGCTGACGCACGCGGCCAAACCCCAGCAAGGCCACCTGGGGGGGATAGATCACCCCGAATACACTGTCACAGCCCCGATCTCCCAGGCTGGTGATTGTCACGGTGGCGCAATTGAGTTCCGAGCTGCGAAGGTGACCGCCGCGAGCCCGTTGCACCTGGTCCCTTAGAGTCTCCATCACCTGATCCAGCGACAGAGATTCCACCCCACGGATGGCTGGTACTACTACGCCCCCTTGGCGCAGGCTGATGACGTGGCCCACGTTGACCTGGTTCGATGGCTGGTAGCCCTGTGGCAACAGATGGCCATTCATCTGGGGGAAGTCCACCAGTGCCAAGGCGGAGGCCCGCATCAGCAGGGCCGGCAACAACAGCCTCTGCTCGGGCTCTCGCTCGGCGTTGCGCTGCTCCATCCAGGTCAGACAAGGGTCCAGATTCAGCTCAAGGGAGAGGTAGTAGTGAGGGATCTCCCGGTTGGAGCGGGTCATGGCGGTGGCGATCGCTGCCCGCATTGGGTCCGCTTCCATCATGCTCTTTTCGACTGGCTGGCGGGTGCCTTCTGTATCCGCCAGATCGCGCTGTAGCACTTCTCCTTTGGGGCCGCTTCCGTGCACCTCGGCCAGGTTGATACCGGCTTGTCTTGCCAGGCGGCGGGCAAGGGGGGTGGCGATCACTCTGGGAGTTGAGCGGGAGGCGTCCACAGGTGGTGGCGCTGGTGTTGATTCACCCCTGACCGGCGATGGTGCTGATATCCCTGGGGGCGGGACGTCGACGCTCTTCTTTGGCTGGTCACTCTCCATCCTTGCCAATACTGTGCCCACTGGCAGGGTGGCCACGGGCTGGTGCAGCAACTCCAGGATGCGCCCATCCTGGAATACTTCCAGATCGATGGCCCCCTTATGGGTTTCGACCACCGCCACCACATCGCCACGGTGGACCTTGTCGCCTTCTTTCACCAGCCACTTGACCAGTTGACCTTCTGCCATGTCGGCTCCGAAGGAGGGTAGGGTGATGTCGATGTGATGTGAGTTCATGGGCGGGCTTCCATCACGGCTCTGGCGGCCTCAAGGATGTCGGCTACCTGAGGCAGGCAGGCCTGCTCCAGATGGGCGGCATAGGGGAAGGGCACTTCGGCGGAGCACACTCTTCGGATGGGGGCGTCCAGCTCCCAAAAGGCCTGCTCCATGATGCTGGCGCTGATCTCGGCAGCCAGGCTGCCACTTTGCCAGCCTTCGTCGACAATCACGGCCCTATGGGTGCGACTGAGGCTATGCAGTATCGCTTCCCGGTCCAACGGCCGTAGGCAACGCAGGTCTATCACCTCTGCTTCAATCCCTTCTGAGGCCAACCGAAGGGCGGCTTCCATTGTCTTGGGCAGGCTGCCTCCATAGCTGATGAGGGTCAGATCGCGGCCGGGTCGGCGCACCAGCGCCTGCTCCATGGGCGCCTCAGGCTCGGGGGCCACCTCGCCACTGTCGTTAAGCAGCATCAGGTGTTCGAAGATGATCACCGGATCCGGATCCGCCAGGGCCTGGCCCAGCATATGGCGGGCATCGGTGTGGGTGGCGGGACAAATCACTTTGAGGCCGGGGATGTGGGCATAGAGGTTTTCCCAGCTATGGGAGTGCTGCGCCGCCAGTTGGCGGCCGCCACCACAGGACATGCGGATCACCAGAGGCACATGGTACTGGCCCCCGGACATGTGTCTCAGGGTAGCGGCGGTATTCACGATCTGGTCCATTGCTAACAGGCTGAAGTTGACCGTCATTACCTCGACGATGGGCCTCAGGCCACCGATGGCGGCGCCGATTCCCACTCCAACAAACCCGGACTCGCACAAGGGGGTATCGACCACCCGCTCGGGTCCATACCGCTCCAGCAACCCCTTGCTGACGGCAAAACAGCCGCCGTAGCGGCCCACGTCCTCTCCCATCAGCAGGACCCGGGAATCGGTAGAAAGGGCATGATCCAGGCCGGCTCTCAGGGCGTCACGATAGGTCAGCTGTTCGCTCATTGGCTCTCTCCCTGCTGAGACGGACTGTAGAGATCGAGATAGAGGTCATTCACTGCCTCCGGCTCTCCGGCTTCGGCAAAGCGGACGGCATCGTCAATCTCCTGGTCCACCTCCTGCTCCATCTGCCGCAGCTCCTCACTCTGGAGGTGATTGTTTTCCCTGAGCCAACCGACCAGGCGTCGCACCGGCCCCTTCTCTTTCCACTGTTCTACCTCGGCCTTATCGCGGTAGAGTTGGCCGTCGAAGCTGGAGTGACCCCGGAAACGGTATGTCAGGCACTCCAGGAATCTGGGTTGGCCCTGAGAACGGATCGCTTCCACCGCCGTGCGGGCGGCGGTTTCCACATCGACTACGTTCATGCCGTCTACCCTGGCAGAGACAATGCCGTAGCCGGTGGCCTTGCGGGCGATGTCGGTCTCTGATTCGGAGAGGCTCAGGGCGGTACCCATGGCGTACTGGTTGTTTTCACAGACAAACAGCACCGGCAGTTGCCAAAGGGCAGCCAGGTTGAGGGCTTCATGGAACTCCCCTTCAGCCACGGCGCCCTCACCGAAGAAACAGACCGCGACGTCACGGCGCTCCTGCCGTTTGGCGGCCATTGCCAGTCCTGCCGCCAGGGGCAGACCGCCACCAACGATGGCGTTGCCGCCGCAAAAGTTGTGCTGGCGATGGAACAGGTGCATGGAACCGCCGCGGCCCCGGCAACAGCCGTTGCTGTGGCCATACATCTCGGCGAGCACGGAGCCCATGGGGACGCCCCGCGCCAGCGCATGGCCATGCTCCCGATAGGTGGAAACCACAGAGTCGCTCTGTTGCAGCGTCGCCATTACCCCAACGGCGATAGCCTCCTCGCCGATGCACAGGTGCAGGAAGCCTCGGATCTTCTCCTGGCCATAAAGTTCTTCGCAGCGCTCTTCGAAGCGGCGGATGCGCATCATCTCCCTGAGCTGCCGCATCAGGTGATCCCGACCGATATGAAGTTTGTTGCTCATCGCTCCTCCCTCTCCAGGGTCGAGGTGTCTCCCTCGGGAAGGCCCAATTCCCGGTTCTTCAGCAATCGGCGCATGATTTTGCCGCTGCGGGTATGGGGCAGTTGCTGGCAAAAGGCGATCTCCTTGGGCGCCACGGCGGCGCCCAGGCGCTTGCGGGCGTGCCCCATCAGGGCGAGGCGCAGAGTCTCATCGGCTTCGACACCGGGCTTAAGCAGCACAAACGCCTTAACCACCTCGCCTGCCACCGGGTCTGGCTTGCC
The DNA here is from genome assembly GCF_048263965.1 of Ferrimonas sp. Lineage (NCBI taxonomy): Bacteria > Pseudomonadati > Pseudomonadota > Gammaproteobacteria > Alteromonadales > Ferrimonadaceae > Ferrimonas > Ferrimonas sp. The sequence goes on from NZ_JBLXDO010000015.1 coordinate 49,979, forward strand.
GATGACGCCAGCTTCAGCCACCGCTTCGTGTTCCATCAGGGCGCTCTCCACTTCGAAGGGGCCGATCAGGTGGCCGGAGGATTTGATCAGGTCATCAGCTCGCCCCACAAACCAGTAGTAGCCATCCTCATCCCGGCTGGCCAGATCACCACTCAAGTACCACTGCTGTTCGAAGCAGCGCCGATAGCGCTCCTCCTGATTGAGGTAGCCACGAAACATGGAGGGCCAGCCCACCTTCAGGGCCAGTTCCCCCACTTCACCGGCTTGGTGTGACTCTTCAAGGGTGCCATCGACACGGCGGCACAGGATGGCAGCCTCAATGCCGGGAAGGGGGCGTCCCATTGAGCCGGGCTTGACCGCTTCCCCGGCGTAGTTGGCGATCATGATGGCGCCGGTCTCGGTCTGCCACCAGTTGTCGTGGAAGGGCTGGCCAAAGCTGTGCTGGCCCCACACCACCGCCTCAGGATTCAGCGGCTCACCGACACTGGCCATAAACCTCAGTGCCGACAGGTCACACTGAGGCGAAGGCGCACCGGCTCGCATCAGCAGCCGGATGGCGGTCGGAGCGGTGTACCAGACGTTGACTTTGAGATCCTCGAGGATGCGGTACCAGCGCAGGGCATCAAATTCCGCTTCATCCACCACCAGGGTTGCCCCCAGGCACAGGGGGGCTATCAGGCCGTAGGAGGTGCCGGTGACCCAGCCGGGATCGGCGGTGCACCAATAGATGTCGCCGGGGCGCAGATCCAGGGCAAAGTGGGCAGAGAGCATATGCATCTGCACCGCCTGGTGGACATGAATTACCCCCTTGGGTTGGCCCGTGGTGCCGCTGGTGAAGTGCAGCAATGCCATATCTTCCGGTCCGGTTTTGGCGCAGGGGCTGTTGGGGTCCCCTTGGGCCAGCAGCGGACCAAGGGCGATGCAGCCCGGCTCCTCTGTGTGGTCGACATCCACCAGGATCACCCCTTGCATCTGGGGCAACTCCCGCCACCAGGAGGCCACCTTCTTGCGGTAGAGCTTTTCGGTGGTCAGCAGCAGATTGGCCTGGCCAATCTCCATCCTGGCGCGCACCGGCTCAGGACCAAAGGCGGAAAACAGCGGGGTAAACACCGCACCGGCACGCAGGGTGCCCAGAGCGGTGTAATAGAGCTCCGGGCGGCGACCGAGCAGGCTGAACACCCGGCTGTTGCGGCCGGCACCTATGGTGGGCAGGGCGCTGGCAAAGCGGGCGCTTAGCTGGATCAGTTCACGGTAACTCAGGCTCAGTTGCTCTCCCGACTTACCCAGCCAACGCAGTGCGGTGCGCTCCCCTTCGCCATCGTAAAGGTGCGCATCCAGGGCCTCGTAGGCGATGTTGAGTCCCCCTTCGGGCAGCCCCATGGGGGTCATCGGCGGCGATCGCCAGCTGAACTGGCGGCGTTGTTCGGTGTAGTTGCCCAGGTTGCTGGCTGACGGTGGCTGGCCCACCTTGCTGATGATGCCGCTATCTGTGCTCATGACAGGCCTGTCCCTCCCACACCTGGCTACGGGTCTTCCAAAGCATAGTTGTCCCGAAGTGTTGCAGGGGCCTGTCTGGAAGTTATTTGACCTAGATCAGTGGTTCACGGTGATTTTCTGCCGAAGTCACTGGCTGCTGTCATCGCCTCTGACCTATACCTAGGAGGTGAGGGAGGGCTGAAGGTGAACATGTTTATTGAGCAAAGGGAGAGGGAAGGGAACCGAGGTGCCGCCAACGCCTGCCCCTGGGCGGAAGAGACCCAGGCCCTGTTTGTTCGCCTGGAAACCTCCACCACCGGACTGGAGTCTGATGAGGCGACGCTGAGATTGCGCCGCTATGGCCCCAATCGTTTGCCGAAACCCCCATCACCTGGGGTGCTGGAGATCATCCTTCGCCAGTTCAAGAGCCCTCTTATCTACATTCTGATGCTGGCGGCTCTGCTGTCTTTGCTGACAGGGGAGTTGACCGATGCCCTATTCATCACCGCCATCCTGATGATCAACGCTGCCATTGGCACGGTTCAGGAATTTTCCGCCCAGCGGGCCACCGAGGCGCTGCAGCGGGTCGTCGCAACCCGGACCCGGGTACTCAGAAGTGGCGAACCCTACGATTTGCTGGCCGAGGAATTGGTACCCGGGGACGTTGTGCTGCTGGAATCGGGAGACCGGGTTCCCGCGGATCTGAGGCTGTTGAGCTGCCATGACACCGCCATCGACGAGTCTTTGCTGACAGGAGAATCTCTGCCTGTGACCAAGCGGCATGACACCACCCTACCGGAAGAGACAGCCCTGGGGGACCGTCGCAATATGGTGTTTGCCGGTACTCTGGTTGGAAGGGGGAGGGCGAGGGGCGTGGTAGTGGCCACCGGCCTGGACACCCAGATCGGGCGGATTGCCGCCCAGGTGATGGGGGACCCCGACGCCAAGGTGCCGCTGCTGGTGAGGATGGAAATCTTTGTCCGCCGTGTGGCGCTGATGGTGGCAGGGACGGTGTCGCTGATGGCGATGGTGGCCTTCTATCAAGGGGCTGGCCTGATGGAGATTATTCTCCTTGCTGTGGCTCTGGCTGTGTCGGTGATTCCTGAAGGTTTGCCCGTAGCCTTGACTGTGGCACTGGCCATTGGTCAGGGGCGTATGGCCAAACGGCAGGTGATCGTCCGGCGCCTGATCTCCGTGGAGGCGCTGGGTTCCTGCACCTGCATCGCTTCCGACAAGACCGGCACCCTGACCGTCAATCGCCTGACGGTCAAAAGGGTTGTGCTGCCCGGAGATAAGATCCTGACGGTCAGCGGTGAGGGTCTGGAGCCGACGGGAAGGGTCGAAGGCCAGGAACCCTTGACCGAAAACCAACAGCAGAGGCTGCAGCGACTGGCGCGGGCGGCACTCCTGTGCAACCCCGCGCATCTGCTTCATCACAACGGCAGTTGGCAGGGACAGGGCGACGCGGTCGACGTGGCACTGCTGGTGATGGGCAAAAAACTGGGGTTGGTGAAGGAAGCCCTACTTGGGCAATGCCCGGAGGTGGCCAGCCTGCCGTTCGAGTCTGAACGGATGTTCTGTGCCAGTGCCAACCGTTGCGGTGACCGGGTTCAGGTGTCGGTAAAGGGGGCGCCAGAGCGAATATTGCCCATGTGCGCCACCATGGCGACCTCGGAAGGGGATGTGCCTCTGGAAGATGAGGAGCTGCGCAGGGTGGCGGAATCGCTGGCCTCGGAGAGTTTTCGTATGCTGGCGGTGGCGGAGGGAACCGCGCCGTCGCAGCTGCACAGTGATGGTGAACTGGAGCATGCCAGCCTGAATCGGCTGACCCTGTTGGGCCTTGTGGGGATGGTGGACCCCCTCAGGCCGGAGTCAGCCCAGGCGGTGGCCGATTGCAAGAGGGCGGGGATCCGGGTCGTGATGGTCACCGGGGATCACCCCATTACCGCCCTGGCGGTGGCAAGAAATCTGGAGCTGGCGGAGCGGGCCGATGAGATTGTGACCGGCGAGTCACTGAGGCAAGCAGGTGGGGCGCAGGCGATGGACGCCATCGTCGACCGGGGACGGGTGTTTGCCCGGGTGGAGCCGGTACAGAAGCTGGACATCGTTCACTCACTGCAGCGCCTGGGCCATTTTGTGGCGGTCAGCGGTGACGGTGCCAATGACTCTCCTGCTCTCAAGGCGGCGGAGGTGGGCGTGGCCATGGGCAAAAGTGGCACCGAGGTGGCGAAGGAAACCAGTGATCTCATTGTTACCGACGACAATTTCAGCTCGATACTGGCGGGCGTGGAGGAGGGCCGGGTGGCTTACGCCAACGTGCGTAAGGTGGTGTTCCTGCTGATCTCCACTGCCGCCGCCGAGCTGGTGCTGTTTACCCTGGCTCTGCTTGCCGGGTTGCCTCTGCCCCTGACTGCGGTGCAGTTACTGTGGCTCAACCTGGTCACCAACGGCATCCAGGATGTGGCTCTGGCGTTCGAGCCGGCGGAGGGCAACGAGTTGATACGCCCTCCCAGGGATCCCCAAGAGACCATTTTCAACCGGTTGATGCTTGAACGGGTGATTCTGTCGGCGTTAACCATAGGGCCCATGGCCTTCCTGCTGTTCCAGTGGCAACTGGCTCTGGGTGCCAGTGTGGATGAGGCACGAAATCTCACTCTGCTGATGATGGTCCTGTTTGAGAATGTTCAGGTGTTCAACAGTCGCTCAGAGACTCTGTCGCTGTTCCGTCATCCCATCTTGGGCAATCCTCTGCTGGTGTTTGGCACCCTGGCGGCACAATTGGTCCACCTGTGGGCGATGCATACCCCTTGGCTTGCCGGAATTCTGCAGGCTGCACCGGTCACCTTGGACCAGTGGACATCTCTGCTACTGGCGGCGCTGCTGTTGCTGGTGGTGATGGAGATGCATAAGGGGTGGTTGCTCTGGCGGCAAAGGTAGGACGACGCACCATCGACCAGGCACAAAAAAGCCCACCTTGCGGTGGGCTTTTAATGATGTTTGGTGGAGTCGGGGGGAGTTGAACCCCCGTCCGAAAAACCTACATCCTCGGTCCTACATGCTTAGCCGGCTCTTTTAGTTAACCCATAGTGGCGCCGAGCGGCAGGCTTCACCTGGGCGATCCAGATTGAGTTTAACGCTTTGTCTACTGGAGAAGACGCCGCGCGATCCTATATGGCTTGACTACCTTGACCCTTTCCCAATAGGCGGGGGATTGGAGGTAGGCGATCTTACCGCTTATTAGGCGGCGATTGCGTAAGTTTCGTCGTTTGCGACTATTAAAATGCGGCTTTTTTACGAGGCCAACCGCACCTCGGCATGCACCTTGGGTTTCGAGAATCCCGTCGAATCCAAAATCGACCCCAGGTAGAACTACTATACCATTTATCCACAGAGGACGCCAAGGCCAGTGTGGATAAGCATTAGGCGATCAGCGCTTGGAACCCTTCATGACCCGGGCTTTTTCACGGTCCCAGTCACGCTGTTTGGCATCATCGCGCTTGTCGTGTTGTTTCTTACCCTTACCCAGACCGAACTCCAGCTTCACCCAGGCCTTCTTCCAATAGAGGGCGGTGGGGATCATGCTGTAGCCCTGGCGCTCCACCTGACCAATGAGGCGATCCAATTCCCGGCGCTTAAGCAACAGCTTTCGCAGACGCAGGGGATCGGCCACCACGTGGGTGGAGGCGGTGTTAAGGGGAGTAATGGTGACGCCGTGAAGGTAGGCTTCGCCATCTTTAATTTGAATAAAGCCTTCGGTGAGGTTTACCTTGCCTTCGCGAAGGGATTTCACTTCCCATCCCATCAGGGACAGACCTGCCTCAATCTTCTCCTCGATGTGATACTCGTGGCGCGCCTTCTTATTCAGGGCGATGGTCGAGGAGGTGGGCTTGGATTTTTTAGAACTTTTCTTAGCCATAGCGGCGTATTATACCCGTCTGCCGTAGATTTGGTATGACCTTGGGCAAGGGATTGTTACAATGCCCGGGAATTGTAGTTGGGAGAGTGAATCGATGCCGCAGATAAACCGCAGCGCGCTGGTCCGCTTCAGTGCGCAGCAGATGTATGACCTGGTCAATGACGTGGCGTCATATCCGCAGTTTCTGCCTGGTTGCATTGGCGGAGAGGTCCATAGCCATACTGAAGAGGAGATGGTAGCAACCGTCTCGGTCAAGAAGGCTGGCATTGCCCAGAGTTTTACCACGGTAAACAGTTTGCAGGCACCGGATGCGATCACCATGAGCCTGAAAGAGGGTCCCTTCCAGGCCCTGAAAGGGACCTGGAGCTTCAAGGCGCTTACTGAAGCGGCCTGTAAGGTGGAGCTCTGCCTGGATTTTGAATTCAATAATCCGGTCACCCAGAAGGCTTTTGGCAAGGTTTTCAATGACCTGGCTCAAAATATGGTGATGGCGTTCTCCGAGCGTGCCAAGGAGGTATACCGTGGATAAGAGTTTTCAGGTTGAGGTGGTGTATGCCTTGCCGCAAGGGGCGACCGTGGTCAAGGCCATGGCTGAACCGGGCAACAGTGCCCAGGCGCTGATTCAGGCCTGCGGCATACTGTCCAGGCATCCGGACATCGATCTTGCCAAGAATAAGATTGGGGTATTCAGCCGCCAGGTGAAGCTGGACTATGAGGTGAAGCCCGGTGAGCGAATCGAGATCTACCGGCCGCTGATTGCAGACCCCAAAGAGGTGCGTAAGCGCCGGGCCGAACAGGCCAAAGCCAAGGCCGAATAAGCCATCTGACAGAGAAAAACGGGCTCCCATTGGAGCCCGTTTTCTATTCTGCTTCCAGTGCCAGCAGGGGAGCCGGGGTGAGTGTCAGTAGGTGAGGGTCGATCTCCGCCTGACGAAGCTGCGACAATTTTGTTTCGGTGGTGGTGCTTCCCCTGACGCCGTACCCGGCCTCGGCCAGGCGTTTTCCCAGGGGGAGCTCCAGCCAGCCACATCCAAACAGACTGATGCGGGTCAAAGTCATCTCCTTGAACCGGTGATAGCGAGAACTATTCTCAATGACTCCGGGTCGGATGCCAGGGGAGAGATCAAAAAAGCCGGCGATGCCGGCTTTTTTCTTACTGAGGACCAGAGATGCTCAAGGGCGTATCAAACTGTTCAGACAGTGTGTAGTCACCGCTCACTGAGGCGACCTTGTCCTGTTCAAATTTGATGATCAGCTCCTTGCGAGTGATCTCATTGGTGCGACCGCTCTTGAACTGATAAACGTAGTACCAGGTGTTGTCGGCGAAGGAGTCCCGCAATACTGGGCGGCCCAGAATAAACTCCACCTGCTCACGAGTCATGGCAACTCTCAGTTTTTCTACCTGAGACTGCTCGATGAAGTTGCCCTGAGGAATGTCGATCTTGTACACCAGGCTGTCAAACGCCGAACACCCGCTGAGGGTTGCTGCGGTCAGAGCCGCGGCCAACCAAATCTTACACTGCTTCATGCTGTTAATCGTTATCCCCTGTAAGTGAAACGCGATAATACCCCAGCCCGGGGGAGAAAGGGAAATTCAATACCACTAGGACTGCCCGCCTCTCAGGAGGTTCCCGTAACCAGGGGCAACATAGGGATAAAAAAAGGCCGGCTAGGCCGGCCTTGGTTTGCACACTACACGGATAACCTTATTACAGGGCACCACGGAAGATGGCGCTGATCTCCTCGTGAGTGGCCTGCTTGGGGTTGGTCAGGCCACAGGCATCGTTCAATGCGTTGGTGGCCAGAGTAGGAATGTCTTCCTCTTTAACACCCAGTTCAGTCAGGTTGGCTGGGATGCCAATGTCCTCGGACAGCTCGCGGATGGCGTTCAGAGCCGCTTCGGCACCGTCAGCAGCAGTCATACCGGTGGTGTCGATACCCATGCAACGGGCTACGTCGGCCAGGCGCTCGGGAACCACCTGGGCGTTGTAAGCCTGGACGTGCGGTAGCAGGATGGCGTTACATACACCGTGTGGCAGGTCGTAGAAACCGCCCAGCTGGTGAGCCATGGCGTGTACGTAACCCAGGCTGGCGTTGTTGAAGGCCATGCCTGCCAGGAACTGCGCGTAGGCCATCTGGTCACGGGCTTCGATGTCAGAACCGTCAGCAACCGCATTGCGCAGGTTGTTGGCGATCAGGGTGATCGCTTTCTCTGCACAGGCGTCGGTGATGGGGTTGGCAGCGATAGACACATAGGCTTCAACGGCGTGGGTCAGTGCGTCCATACCGGTGGCAGCAGTCAGAGACTTGGGTTTGCCAACCATCAGCTGAGGATCGTTAACAGACAGGATGGGAGTGGTGTTTTTGTCCACAATGGCCATCTTGATGTGACGATCTTCGTCGGTGATGATGCAGAAGCGAGTCATCTCGGACGCGGTGCCAGCGGTGGTGTTGATGGCAACCAGAGGCAGTTGAGGCTTGGCGGACTTGTCCACGCCCTCGTAGTCACGGATGTCGCCACCGTTGGCGGCTACCAGAGCGATACCCTTGGCACAGTCGTGTGGTGAACCACCGCCCAGGGAGATAACGAAGTCACAGTCGTTCTCCTTCAGCAGAGCCAGACCGTCGTTTACGTTACCAACGGTTGGGTTGGGCTGGGTACCGTCGAATACAACGGTCTCCAGGCCACGGGTGGCCAGTTTGTCTACCACCTGAGCAACCAGGCCTACCTCAACCAGCACCTTATCGGTGACGATCAGGGCACGCTTGAAGCCCAACTGGAGAATATCGTCTGCGGCTGCATCCACGGCGCCGGTGCCCAGAGTGTTCACGGAAGGAATAAAAAACTTCGCTACGGACATGGGCTGTCTCCTTTAAGTTTGAAATTAAAATTCTATCTGGAATCAAAATAACCCGTCCATCACCCCTCTTTTGTGACTTTTCGCAGACTTTTTCCTGAAAGTTTGTGAGATATGACAGAAACATTACCTCTGTTGGAAAAGCCGCAGTTTCGTCGGCTGGATCCGCAAAACTCAGATTTTTAGATGAAGATCTTGCGAACCTGACTAAAAAACTCGCAAGTGGATTTGCTGGGGATCACATGAGGGGAGAAAGTGGGATCGGGGTGCCGGATGGGCCGGCACCGGTCGATTTTCAGAGGGTGATTACTCTTTGACCAGGAGTTCTCTGGCATTGGCCAGGGTGGCGTCAGTGATGCTGTCTCCACCCAGCAGTCTGGCCAGTTCATCCAAACGCTGAGTCTGGGCCAGAGTAACCATCAGAGTCTCGGTGGCTTTTCCTTTGGTGGATTTACTGACGAACATATGGTTGTGGCCATTGCCGGCCACCTGAGGCAGGTGGGTAACACAGAAGACCTGGGTGGATTCTCCCAGGGTACGGAGCATCCGTCCCACCACGGCAGCGGTAGGCCCGGAGATCCCCACATCCACTTCGTCGAAGATAAGGGTGGGGGTGGCCACTTTGCGGGCGGTGATAACCTGGATCGCCAGGCTGATTCGGGACAGCTCGCCCCCTGAGGCCACTTTGCCCAGGGGTTGCAGAGGCTGACCCGGGTTGGTGGAGACCAAAAACTGCAACCGGTCGCTGCCGCTGGGGGAGAGCGACTCGGGCTCAAAATTCACCTCTATCTGGAATTTGGCGTGAGGCAGGGCCAACTCCCTGAGGTTGGCGGTGATCTGTTTATTCAGCTCTTTGGCATATCGCTGGCGACTCTTGCTGAGTCTCTGAGCGGATTGACCACAGGCCTCTCTTGCCTGGTCACGCTCCAGCTCCAACTGCTCAAGGCGTTCTTCACCTGCACCGATGGCAGAGAGCTCGTCGGCCAACTGGGTGTGGAACTCGGCCAGCTCGGCGGCCTTAACCTGATGTTTGCGCGCCAGGGTCATGGCTTTGGAGAGTCGATCCTCCAGTTCGTGGAACCGCTCTGGGTCCATCTCCAGGCTCTGATGGTAGCGATCCAGCTCGGCGGCTCCCTCCTGCAGCTGAATCAGCCCCTCATGCAGAAGCTCCACCGTCGGCGCCAGGGCGGCATCTTCCTCGGCCAGTGCCTCAACCTCACCTATGGCTTGTTGCAGCAGGGAAAGGGCGCTCACCTCCTCCCCTTCACTGAGAAAGTAGCAGGCACGCTGGCTCTGCTCCATCAGAGTGGTGCAGTTGGCCAGTCGTTTGTGTTCAGCTTCAATAGCCTGAAATTCTCCGGGTTCCAGGCCAAATTCATTCAGCTCCTGAACCTGGTACTCCAGCAACTGGCGCCGGGCCTGGCGCTGCTCCTGCTCGTCGCGCAGCCGCACCAGTTCATTATCCAGGTGTTTCCAACGTCGGTAGGAGCTGGTGCAAGCCTCAAGCAGGCCATGATGGGCGGCGTAGTTGTCCAGCAGGTTTTGCTGAGTCTGGCTTTGCAGCAGCCCCTGGTGGGCATGCTGACCGTGGATGGTCAGCAGCATCTGGCCCAGAGCCTTAAGCTGCGCCAGAGGCACCGGTTGACCGTTGATCCAGGCTTTGGAGCGGCCTTCACTGCTGATACTGCGCCTTAGGATGCACTGGTCCTCGTCGTCCAGCTCATTCTCCTTTAACCAGTGTATGGCGTCGGGAATGGCGCTGATGTCAAAGCAGGCCGACAGTTCAGCCCGGGGCGCGCCCGGACGCACCATGGCAGCCTCCCCCCGGCCTCCGAGGCAGAGCCCCAGGGCATCGATGGCGATGGACTTACCGGCACCGGTTTCCCCGGTGATGGTGGTCATTCCGGAGCAAAACTCCAGCTCAAGGAACTTTACAATGGCGAAATTGGAGACCGTCAGTTGGCTCAGCATCTCAGTTTCCTGTATGAATAGACATACTGTATGGAAAGACAGTATAGAGTTTTTTTTTGCTCAGTAAAGCAACAGAGACAAAAAGTTGTACAGCGGGTAACCGCCTTCTATGTTTCATGGAGGACGATTTTTGGAGGTGTCAGCATGATAGCAGTGGTGACCGGCAGTAACAGAGGACTGGGGTGGCACGTGGCGCATCAGTTGGCTGAAAAGGGATACCATGTGGTGACTTGTGCCCGAAGCCATGAGGCCGCCACCCAGGTGGCGGAGTCCATTCGGGAGCGGGGAGGCGAGGCCAGCCCCTTTATGCTGGATGTGTGCGATGCCGAGCAGATTAATGCGTTGGGGGCCTGGTTGGGGCAGCTGTTTGGCGGGGTTGAGGTGCTGGTAAACAACGCCGGGGTTTTCATCGACCAGGGGCAGTCCCTGTCTGACATCACCCTGGAGCAGTGGCAGCAAACCCTGACAACCAATGTCACCGGCGCCATGCTGATGTGCAAGATGATTCTGCCCTTGATGCGCCCCAGAGGGTATGGCCGGATCGTCAATGTCTCCTCAGGATATGGCTCCCTGGCGGAGATGGGAGAGTTGCAGGTGGCCTACAGGGTGTCCAAGGCGGCCCTCAATGCGTTGACTCGGGTGGTGGCCTCCGAGGTGTCCGATGAGGGGATCAAGGTCAATTCCGTCTGCCCTGGCTGGGCCAGGACCGACATGGGCGGGCCCCAAGCGAGCCGGGACCCTGCAGAGTCAGCCAATTGGATCACCTGGGCGGCGACCCTGGATCCCCAGGGCCCCAATGGCGCCTTCTTGCGAGATGGTAAATCGATCCCCTGGTAGGCAGGGCAGGTTGCCCCTGGGCTGCAAGTTCCCCCACGAAAGTGCAACATGCCCGGAGCGGGCTAGAACAGTTTGTTGCCCCAGTCTAGCTTGCTGCGCAGGACTTCGAAATAGTTGTAGCCCTTGGGGTGGATCAGTCGTAGGCAGGCGTCCGCCTTGCGAATGCGGATCTCGTCACCGGGCTGACAGGGCAGGGTTACCTGGCTGTCGCAGCTGATGGCCAGTTCCGATGACTGACTGTTGCAGGAGGCTTTCAGGGTGATCTCACTGTCGCCATTGACCACGATGGGGCGACAGGAGAGGGTGTGGGGAAACATCGGCACCAGAATGTTGGCGTTGAGTTTGGGGGTGAGAATGGCACCACCGGCACTCAATGAGTAGGCGGTCGATCCTGTGGGGGTGGCGACAATCATCCCGTCCGCTCGCTGGCTGTACATGAAGTGGCCATCGATATAGACCTCGAAGTCGATCATGTGGGCTACTTTGCCGGCGTGGAGAACGGCTTCGTTCACGGCCACATTGTGAGCTTTCTGCTCTCCGTGACGATGCACTTCGGTACGAAGCAGGAATCGTCTTTCAGTGTCGAATTCGCCTGCCAGCACCTTGGTCAGTGTGGGCTTGAACTGGTCCGGGTCCACGTCGGTGAGGAAGCCCAGGTTGCCCCGGTTCACCCCCAATACGGCAATGTCGTAGCGGGACAGCACTCGGGCTGCCCCCAACATGTTGCCGTCGCCACCCACGACAATGGCCAGGTCGCAGCGTTCACCAATCTCGTTGATCTCCACAGCCTCAGCTTTGGTGCAGCCGAGCTCCCGGGCGATGTTTGACTCGATAAGTACTTCATATCCTTGCTTATCCAGCCAATAGAATAGCTGCGCCAGGGTCTGGTTTGCGCCTTCATGACGAGGCTTGCCGATAAGGCCAATGGATTTGAAGTGTGTCTGCATCTTCTGCTCATCTGTAGGGCGGACGGGAATCTTGTGGCTCTGTGGCCCTTGAAGTCCGTAAATCAGTCCCCATAATAGGCTCAGAGCCTTTGGGAATAAAGTATTTTAGCCGGAGTTGAAATGAGCGACGAGCAGCAAAAAGTGGAGCAGCCAGAAGAGGTTGAGATGGAACAACAGCAGGCTGATGCCGAGCAGGATCCACAGGCCGCCCGCATTGAGGAACTGGAAAACGCCCTGGCAGCTGCCCAGGCGAAGGTGGAAGAGCAGAAGGACAGCGTCGTTCGTGCTCTCGCCGAGATGGAAAATGTCCGTCGCCGCAGCGCTCAGGATGTGGAGAAGGCCCGTAAGTTTGCCCTGGAGAAGTTTGCCGGTGAGCTGCTGCCTGTTATCGATAACCTGGAGCGGGCCCTGGCCACCGGGGATGCGGACAATGAAGCGGTGAAACCTCTGCTTGAGGGTGTGCAACTGACCCACAAGAGCTTCCTGGCCGGTGTCGACAAGTTTGGAATTAAAGAGATTGACCCCATGGGCCAGCCCTTTAACCCTGACCAGCACCAGGCGATGGCGATGCAGCCCAGCGAGGAGTTTCCTGCCAACACCGTGATGGCAGTGATGCAGAAGGGGTATGAGCTGAACGGCCGCCTGCTGCGCCCTGCCATGGTGATGATCTCCAAGGGCAGTGATCAGCCCTCAGTGGATACTACTGCCTGATTGGGGCGATGATTGACGCAGAAGCAGCCTCCGGGCTGCTTTTTTTGTGCCCCAGATTGGCCAATGAGTCGCGAATGCGCCGGTATTTGTGCTCAGTCCACACCGGGCTGGAGGGCCAGGGACGCAGCCTGGTGGTGCGGGGATCCACCGGGGTGATCACCACCTGAGTGTCCCCCAGGCCCACCTGCTCCACCAGGTGATAGATCTCCTCGATGGCGGTGTTGCCCATGGCCAGACATCCGCTGGAGGCCTTGTCACCATGGATAAAGATATCCCCTCCGGGGTGGGTGCGTCCCTCTTCCCTGGCATAGTGCTTGTCCAGGCCATTGGGGTAGTTGAGTTTGACCGAGAGGTGGTATTTGCTGTTGGGGTTCAGGGCCACAGGACGGTAGACACCCTCGGGCACCTGCAGATCGCCCTCTTTCAGCTTGGGGCCGGGGCCGCCACTGAATCCCATGATGGGATAGGTGCGCAATGGGTGCCAGTTACCCTGTACATCGGCGCCCCAGACCTCCAGACGATAGTCCGATTTGATGGCCACCAGAGTGAGCTGCACCGGTAAGGTGCCGCCAGGCATTCTTGCAAGGGCGCTTTCCAGTCGCTCGGCGGCTTTTCCCTGCGCCTGAGATAAGGAGATCGGTGCCAGGGATAAAGTCGTGATAACTGTTGTTAAAAGTGCCCATCTGGCTGCCATTATCTCTCTCCGAACGCAGTCTGGTTGCCGGGGAGCATAGCATTTTTGCGCTCTGGGTTCACAAGGGTGTGAGCGCTGTTCGTGAACTGGGTTGGCGTTGGGGAGGCGGGGCTTGCCCCACAAAGCGTGGGGCAAGACTCCAATACGGAGAGAAGATTAGGCGGGCTGACGGGTGGTGGTCAAAACAATCTCTCGGATATGAACGTTTTGCGGCTGGCGGTAGGCGTACTCAATGGCGTTGGCCACATCCTGGGCCGCCAGGACGCCCCCCATGCTCTCCTTCCATTCGCCATAGCCCTCTTTGATGGCGTCGCTGGTGGTGTGGCTCAGCAGTTCGGTCTCTACAGCGCCTGGGGCGATGGTGATCACCCGGACATCGTCGCCGCAGACCTCTTCCCGCAGAGTTTCAGACAGGCCGTGAACGGCAAACTTGGTGCCGCAGTAGGCTACGTGGTTGGGGAAGGTTTTACGGCCAGCGACGGAGCTGATGTTGATGATGGTGCCACACTTACGCTCACGCATCTTGCCCAGTACCAGGTGGATGCCGTTCATCAGGCCCATCACGTTCACATCCAGCATCTTTTGCCACTCGGCGGGATCCTGGCTATGGGCATCGCCCAGCAGCATCACACCGGCGTTGTTGATCAGGCAGTCAGCGGGGCCAAATTGGGCTTCGGCTTCCTCAATGGCGGTGGCGAAGCTGTTGATGTCGGTGACATCCACCTTGCGGCACAGGGTGTTGGGCAACTTCATCGCCTCCAGGTTCTCCAGGCGACGGGCCAACAACAAAAGCGGGTGGCCGGCGGCGGATAGGGTGCGTGCAGTGGCTTCGCCGATGCCTGAGCTGGCGCCGGTGATGATTACCAGAGGCTTGGTCATAACATTCTCTCCAAGGGGGTGATGCAGGGCGACGGCCCTGGCGATGGCGCTCACTATAGTGCTAGGCTTCATAGCCTTAAAATATTAATTTTCTCTGTTAGAGATAGGTGTTTCCTATGGATGTAAGGTTGCTACGCTGCTTCGTGGCGGTATTCGAGGAGCGTGCCATCACTGCCGCTGCCCAGCGGGTGTTTATCTCCCAACCCTCTCTGTCGGCGTCGATCAAGCAGCTGGAGTCGCAACTGGGGGTCACTTTGTTCCGTCGTCACAAGCGTGGGGTGGATCTCACCGATGAGGCCCATCAGCTCTATCCCTTGGCGCTGCAGGCTTTGGGGCAGATGGAGAAGATGAGTCGGTTGTTTGATGACGCCAGTGCCCGCGTGCCCCTGTCACTGGGAAACTTTCACGACGTCAGTCCCAGCCACTATGCCCGTTTTCTGAGGCACTGTACCGAACTGGTGCCCCAGCTCAGCCTGGAGCTGCTGGATCATGAGGATGAGCAGGCCCAGGCCAGGGTGACCCTGGATGTGTTTAAGCGGGAGGATGAACTGTTTCTGCCCTTGTGGGAGGAGGACTATGTGCTCTGTGTTCCCAAGGGACATCCGTTGGCAGGACGGGGCAGGGTATCCATTGCCGATCTCAATGATTTCAATTTTATTGAGTGCGTGGCCTGCGAGGCTCATCAGCAGACCCTGAGCCTGCTGGCCAGTGAGGGGTTTGCGGTCAACCTGGTGGCCAAGGCTCAGCATAAGACTCAGGTGAGACACCTGGTCAGTGCCGGGGTGGGGATCTCGTTTCTGCCCTGGGGCGTGCTGGAGACCGCGGATGATCTGGTTCAGGTGGCCCTGGACGCGCCAAGGATGTTCCGTCGCATCGGCCTGACTCTGCACGCCAGCGACAGTGGCAAACCGGCTCAGGCGGCGCTGCTGGGCGCCGCCGAAGCCTGGGGATCACAGGGAGCCTGAGTCGGCCATCTTGGAGCGTCGTAACGGTCTGAGCCTGGGGCCCAGTTGCTGGCTCACCAGGCCCAGGACGATCAGCGCCAGGCCTGTGAAGGTGGCGGGGGCGATGGTCTCTCCTACCAGGGTGGAGATAAAGAACAGCGACAGGAAGGGGGCCAGGAACACCATATTGGTGATGGGGGCGGTGCGCTCGGCGCTCTTCAGTGCCTTAAGCCAGAGCACGAAGGTAAAGCCCATCTCGAACAGTCCTACATAGGCTGCGCCTGCCAGGCCCTCCAGGCTGGGCAGTGCCAGCCCGTCTCTGTACCAGCTGACGGCAAAGATAAAGGGCAAGCCAATCAGGAAACTCAGCAGCAGGCTGACCACAGGATCGCCCTTGTCCCTGGCGTTAACTATCCAGTAGAGCGACCACAGCAGGGTGCACAGCATTCCCAGCCCATAACCCATTGGGGACTCCATCTCGAAATCCAGCAGTTGTCCGCCGGTGGCGATCACCACGACGCCGCCATAGGCGACCGCCGCGGCCACCAGATCCCAGGCCTTGAGTTTCTGTCCCAGCAGGGGGACGGACAGCAGGCTGAACAGGATGGCCCAGGTGTAGGTCAGCGGCTGGGCCTGTTGGGCGGGCAGCAGGTCGTAACAGCCAAAGAGCACCAGATAATAGAGGAAAGGGTTAAGCAGGCCACTTTGCAGGTAGCGCATCGGCGTGGCTCGAAGCTGGCATCTCACCAGCGCGCCCTTTCCCTGGGCCACCACCATGGCAGCCAATGCCAGGGTCGAAACCAGGGCGGCATAGAGCAGCAACTGACTGGGAGACAGGTGCTGCAGAGAAAGTTTAAAGGCGGAGGCGACGGTGGACCAGGCCAGCACCGCCCCGCCGCCGTACATCAGGGCACGGCGTTGATTCTTAACCATTGGAAAACTTCACGGAAACCATACAATAGGCGCAATTATTATATTTTATACAATTCTGTCTGGGCACGGATTTTGATCAAATTTTTGCACTCCCCCCTTGGTTTTTTCTCTGCAGGCCCCATATCCCTGCCATCCACAGGGAAAAATTTTTAATTGCCCCCTTGAAAGGGCAGGGCGCTAACCCCAGATAGGGGTTAACGAAAGAATTAGCTTAGTTAGCTTTAGATATAAACGTATTTTTTGGAGGCTTTCGATGGGCAAGATCATCGGCATCGACCTGGGTACCACCAACAGCTGTCTGGCTATCCTGGATGGCGACAAGCCTAAGGTTATTGAAAACGCGGAAGGGGATCGTACTACTCCTTCTATCATCGCCTACACCGATGACGAGATTCTCGTCGGTCAGCCTGCCAAGCGCCAGGCGGTTACCAACCCTCACAACACTCTGTTCGCCATCAAGCGTCTGATTGGTCGTCGTTTCAAAGATGAAGTGGTACAGCGTGACATCGACATCATGCCTTTCAAGATTGTTGAGGCTGACAACGGTGATGCCTGGGTTGAAGCCCAGGGCAAGAAGATGGCTGCGCCTCAGGTGTCTGCAGAAGTTCTGAAGAAGATGAAGAAGACTGCAGAGGATTATCTGGGTGAAGAGGTGACTGAAGCGGTGATCACCGTTCCTGCCTACTTCAACGACTCCCAGCGTCAGGCCACCAAGGATGCCGGTCGCATCGCTGGCCTGGATGTGAAGCGCATCATCAACGAGCCTACCGCTGCTGCCCTGGCCTACGGCCTGGACAAGAAGACCGGTGACAACATCATCGCCGTATACGACCTGGGTGGTGGTACCTTCGATATCTCCATCATCGAGATCGACGACGTTGAAGGTGAGAAGACCTTCGAAGTACTGGCCACCAACGGTGACACCCACCTGGGTGGTGAAGACTTCGATAACCGTCTGATTAATTACCTGGTAGAAGAGTTCAAGAAAGAGCAGGGCATTGACCTGAAGAACGATCCCCTGGCGATGCAGCGTCTGAAAGAAGCTGCCGAGAAAGCCAAGATCGAACTCTCCTCTGCTCAGCAGACCGAAGTGAACCTGCCTTACGTGACTGCAGACGCCACCGGTCCTAAGCACATGAACATCAAGGTAACCCGCGCCAAGCTGGAAGCCCTGGTTGAAGATCTGATCACCCGCTCTCTGGAGCCTCTGAAAGTGGCCCTGCGTGACGCCGACCTGTCCGTTTCCGACGTTCAGGACGTGATTCTGGTCGGTGGTCAGACTCGTATGCCTAAGGTACAGGCAGCGGTAGCCGACTTCTTCGGCAAAGAGCCTCGTAAGGACGTTAACCCAGACGAAGCTGTGGCCATGGGTGCTGCGGTTCAGGGTGGTGTACTGGCCGGTGACGTGAAAGACGTACTGCTGCTGGACGTATCTCCTCTGTCTCTGGGTATCGAGACCATGGGTGGCGTGATGACCTCTCTGATTGAGAAGAACACCACCATCCCCACCAAGAAGTCTCAGGTGTTCTCCACCGCCGAGGACAACCAGTCTGCCGTGACCATTCACGTGCTGCAGGGTGAGCGTAAGCAAGCCGGCGCCAACAAGTCTCTGGGTAACTTCAACCTGGAAGGCATCCAGGCGGCTCCTCGTGGTCTGCCTCAGATTGAAGTGACCTTCGATATCGATGCCGATGGTATCCTGCACGTGTCCGCCAAGGACAAGGGCACCGGCAAAGAGCAGAAGATCACCATTCAGGCTTCTTCCGGTCTGTCTGAGGACGAAATCAGCAAGATGGTGAACGAAGCCGAAGCCCACGCTGAAGAGGACAAGAAGTTCGAGGAGCTGGTTCAGGCCCGTAACCAGGCTGACGGTCTGGCGCACGCCACCCGTAAGCAGATCGAGGAAGCGGGTGAAGAGCTGCCTGCGGACGAGAAAGAGAAGATTGAAGCGGCCATCAAAGAGGTTGAAGAGGCGACTAAGGGTTCCGATAAGGAAGCCATTGAAGCCAAGACCCAGGAGCTGATCCAGGCTTCCCAGAAGCTGATGGAGATTGCTCAGGCCAAGGCTCAGGCCGCCCAAGGTGGTGCCGAAGGCGCCCAACAGGCTGAGCAGCCTCAGGACGACGTGGTAGACGCCGAGTTCGAAGAAGTGAAAGACGACAAGAAGTAATTCTTAACGTCCTTTGACCTGACAATACAACGGGCGTTCGGTACCACCGACCGCCCGTTTTTGCGAGACTACTGACGGCTAGAGATATGTCCAAACGCGATTTCTACGAAGTGCTCGGGGTGGCCAGAGATGCCAGCGAGCGAGATATTAAAAAGGCCTACAAACGCCTGGCGATGAAGTTCCACCCGGACCGTAACCCGGGGGACGCCAAGGCTGAGGAGAGCTTTAAGGAGGTGAAGGAAGCCTACGAGATCCTCACCGATTCCGAGAAGCGGGCCGCTTACGATCAGTTCGGCCATGCCGGTGTAGACCCTAACCGTGGCGGCGGCTTCGGTGGTGGCGCCGGTGGCGATTTCGGTGACATCTTCGGTGACGTGTTTGGCGATATCTTTGGCGGCGGCCGCCGGGGCGGCCGTGCCGGTCCTGCCCGCGGCAACGACCTGCGCTACAACATGGAGCTGACCCTGGAGGAAGCGGTTAAGGGGATCACCAAGGAGATCCGCATTCCCGTTCTTGCCACCTGTGACAGCTGTAACGGCAGCGGCGCCAAGTCCGGTTCCAGTGCCCAGACCTGTGGCACCTGCCATGGCCAGGGCCAGGTCCAGATGCGCCAGGGCTTCTTTGCGGTAAACCAGACCTGTCCTACCTGTCGAGGTAAGGGCAAGGTAATTAAAGACCCCTGTGGCAAGTGTCATGGCCAGGGTCGTGTCGAGAAGACCAAGACCCTGTCTGTGAAGATTCCGGCCGGCGTGGATACCGGTGACCGTATCCGTCTCTCCGGTGAAGGGGAAGCGGGTGAAGTGGGCGCGCCAGCGGGCGACCTGTATGTACAGGTGCACGTCAAGGACCACCCCATCTTCGAGCGCGATGGCAACAACCTCTACTGCGAAGTGCCCATCAGCTTCGCTACCGCTGCGGTGGGTGGCGACATCGAAGTGCCGACTCTGGATGGCCGCGTCAGCCTCAAGGTGGCCGCGGAGACTCAGACAGGTCGCATGTTCCGCTTGCGCGGTAAGGGTGTGAAGTCCGTACGCAGCCATGCAGTGGGCGATCTTATCTGCAAGGTGATCATCGAAACCCCGGTGAATCTGACCGAGCGTCAGAAGGAGCTGTTGCGTGAACTGGAGCAGACCATGTCCGGTTCTTCCAAGAAACACAGCCCCAAGGCGGAAGGTTTCTTTGATGGTGTGAAGAAGTTTTTCGACGACCTGACCAGTTAACCGACTGAATCCCATTTATAAAAGAGCCGCTTTTAACAGCGGCTCTTTTTCTTTAACATGCGGAAACCCATAAGAATCATCTATGTAACAAGGAGCGTTTCCGTGACCCGACTTATTTCCATGCTGGCAATTTTGCTGGCGTTGCCCGCCTGGGCGGCCGAGCTGCCGGTGGAGCATTTTGCCAAAGCCAGCCAGGCCTATTCAGTTAAGATCTCCCCCGAAGGGGATCATCTGGCGATGCTGACTAAGGCTGATGGTAAGCAGGTAGTGGCGATTTTGGACACCGACACCCTGAAGCTGCGCCACGGAATTCGCTATAAGGGTAATGGCCAGGTCGGCGCCTACTACTGGGCCAGCAATGATCGCCTGGTGACCACCAAGGAGTATCTTAAGGGCTGGGTTGCTCAGCCTCAGGATTATGGCGAGCTGATGGCCGTGGATTTCAACGGCAAAAAGCCCCTCTATTTGTTTGGTTACAACTCAGGGAAGTTCAGCACTGGCACCCGCCTGGCCAAGGGCTCTGATCCCATTCAGGCCTGGGGGCATATGATCGATCCCCTGCCTGAGGATGAGGACTATGTGCTGATCAAGTCCACTCCCATGAGCTCCAAAGGAGATCGCAACGCTACCGTATTCAAGGTGAATATCCACAATGGCAAACGCAAGAAGGTGGCTTACGCCCCAGTGGCTTACTCAGGTTTCCTGACAGACCATGATGGTGAAGTGCGTTTTGTTGCCGGCACCAACAACGACGGCTTCTACAAGATGTACTACCGGGAAGGGATGGGGGAGGATTGGACCCTGTTCTACGATGAGGAGAGTAACGACGGAGAAATCTACCCTATCTCCTTTGCCTCCAAGGATGAGGTCTATGTGCTGGATGACAATGACCACAGCCTGCAGGCACTGAAAAAGGTCAACCTGAAGACCGGCAAGAGCAAGGTGGTGTATCGCGATGATGTGGTGAATCCATCCGGCTGGAAGTTCTCCGCCGATGGCAAGAACCTCTATGCCCTGGAGGTGGAGCCGGGTTATCCCAGCTACATATTTGTCGATGGTAAGAGTAAAGATGCCCAAACCCTGAAGGGACTGTTGCAGGCCTTTCCCGGCCACCAGGTAGCCATCACCAGCCAGACATTGGATGGTAATCTGTCCGTAGTGCTTGCCTATAGCGATACCAATCCTGGAACCTACTACCTTTATGATCGCAAAAAGAACAACGTCCGCCCCCTTCTTGCCAAGCGAGGCTGGGTGGACTCAAAGGCTGCGGCTACGGTAGAGCCCTTCAGCTTTAAGGCCCGGGATGGCATGACCATTCATGGTTATCTGACCGTCCCTGCGGGTAAGGAGGCCAAGAATCTGCCCCTGGTGGTCAACCCCCACGGTGGCCCCCATGGTCCAAGAGACCACTGGGGCTATGACTCCCAGGCCCAGATGATGGCCAGCCGGGGCATGGCGGTACTTCAGGTGAATTTCCGCGGCTCCGGCGGTTATGGCCGTAACTACGAGGTGGCCGGTTACCGCAACTGGGGCAGTAAGATTCAGTACGACATCATCGATGCCACCAGACATATGATTGAGCAGGGCAAGGTGGATAAGGACAACATCTGCATCTACGGCGGCTCCTTCGGTGGCTACTCCGCGCTGCAGGCCCCCATTCTGGCCCCGGATCTGTTCCAGTGTGCCATCGGCTTTGCCGGGGTCTATGATCTGGAGCTGATGTATGAGGTGGGGGATATTCCAACCCGCAAATCCGGCGTTCGCTACCTGAAGGATGTGGTGGGTGAGGATGACAGCAATATGAAAGCCTTCTCCCCGGTGCACAATGTGGACAAGCTGAAGATCCCGCTGCTGATCATCCACGGCGGTGAGGATGAGCGTGTGCCGATCGAGCATGCCGAGGCGCTGCGCAAGGCTCTGGATCAGCACAAGCTCTCTTACAAGTGGGTAGAGCTGGATAAAGAGGGCCATGGCGTGTTTGACGAGAAAACCCGGGTCGAAGTTTATGGTGAGATCCTCAGTTTCCTGGACGACAACCTGAAGCTGTAGTTTCACAGCCGATTTCGGTTAACCTAGAGGGGCGCGCAAGCGCCCCTCAGTTTTTTATGGAGACCGATATGCGATTGATTGCCACCCTTTCACTCCTGGGCCTGCTGACCTCCTGTGCGACTCATCAGTCGCCCACCGGCCGGGATCAGATGTTGCTGTTCTCTCCCCAGGAGATGGCGCAGATGGGGGATCAGTCCTTTGCCCAGATCAAGGAGAAGGAGACCATCTCCACCGACAAGGCCACCAACGCCTATGTCCAGTGTGTGGCCGATGGCATCATCACCGCCCTGGGGGATAACCCCAAGGCCTGGGAAGTGGTGGTGTTCGATTCGGAGCAGGTGAACGCCTTCGCTCTGCCAGGCAGGCACATCGGTGTTTACACCGGCTTGCTGGAGGTGGCGAAGAACCAGGATCAGCTGGCGGCGGTGATGGGCCATGAGGTGGCTCATGTGTTGGCCAGGCACAGTAATGAGCGGGTTTCTCGCTCTCAGCTCAGCAACGCGGGCTTGCAGATCGCCGATATCTTCCTTAAGGGCAATGCCAACAAGGATGTGTATATGGCGGGTCTGGGTCTGGGGGTGCAGGTGGGAATCACCCTGCCTTATGGCCGTACCCAGGAGAGTGAGGCTGATGTGATGGGCGCAGAGCTGATGGCCCGAGCCGGGTTCGATCCGGGACAGGCGGTGGATCTCTGGCACAACATGGCTGAAGCCGGCGGTGGCAATGCGCCACCGGAGCTGCTCTCCACCCACCCCTCTCACAGTACCCGAATTGGCGATTTGAAGTCGCTGCAACCCCAGGTACAGCCGCTGTTCCAGCAGGCTCAGGGGCAGGGGATTACACCCCGGTGTAAGCGCTGACTAACCTTCATGGTCAGAACCGAAAGAGCCCGCCAGTTTGAATCGGGCTCTTTTCCTCTCCCACCTGTGTTCACGCCTTTCCCAAGGTGATACACTCCGCAACAGTTTTTCCCGACCGGAACCAATACCATGAAGTTCGAATCAGTAGAACAGAAGGCCAGCTACGGCGTAGGCCGTCAGCTGGGTGAGCAACTGGCCGCCAACAGCTTTGAAGGCGTAGAGATCTCCGCCGTTCAGCAGGGCCTGGCCGATGCTTTCGAAGGCAAAGACAGCCTGGTAGAGATGGCTGAGCTGCAGCAGGCTTTTGCTGTAATCTCTCAGCGTCTGGCGGAAGCCCGCGAAGCCAAGGCTAAGGAAGCCGCTTCTGAAGGCGACGCCTTCCTGGTGGAGAACGCCAAGCGTGATGGCGTGATCACCACTGAGTCCGGCCTGCAGTACGAGATCATCAGTGAAGGTGAAGGCGATAAGCCTGGCCTGAACAGCACTGTTGCCTGCCACTACCACGGTACCTTTATCGACGGCAACGTGTTCGACAGCTCCGTAGAGCGTGGCGAGCCCGTAGAGTTTCCCGTTAGCGGCGTAATCGCTGGTTGGACCGAAGCCCTGCAGATGATGAGCAAGGGTGCCAAGTGGAAGCTGTACATCCCTCACCAGCTGGCCTACGGCGAGCGTGGTGCCGGTGGTGCCATCCCTCCCTTCTCCGCTCTGGTCTTCGAAGTGGAGCTGCTGGAGATTAAGTAAGGGACATCAGGGGGAAGCCAAGGCTTCCCCCTTTTTTTATGGACTCTCGCGGTACCGGTTATGGGAGAGTGACATCCCCTTTAAGTCCCCTGCCATTAGGCATATGATGGTTCGGATAGTTAAAGAGAGTAGGGAGCTGTAAACCATGGATAAAGTCCGGGTTGCCATAGTGGGTGCCAGCGGCCGAATGGGCCGCACCCTGATTGAAGCCGCACTGGCTCATCCTCAGATCCGTTTGGGGGCTGCCATTGAGCGTTCTGGATCCACTCTGATGGGCGTGGATGCCGGTGACCTGATTGGCCACGGCTCCGTCGGCGTTACCCTGGTGGATAAACCGGACCTGGTGAGTGATGACTTCGACGTGCTGATCGATTTCACCAACCCTGAGTCCACGGTGGAACTGGCCGCCTGGTGTGCCCAGCACGGCAAGCCCATGGCCATTGGCACCACAGGGTTCAACAGCCATCAGAAGGAGCGCATTGCCGAATTGGCCCAGGATCTGCCCATAGTACTGGCTCCCAACATGGCGGTGGGGGTGAACCTGCTGTTCAAGCTGCTGGAGACCGCAGCCAAGGTGATGGGCGACTACACCGACATTGAGATCATCGAGGGCCACCACAGGTATAAGAAGGATGCGCCTTCCGGTACCGCCCTGCGCATGGGCGAAGTGATTGCCGACACCTTGGGTCGGGATCTGGAAGAGTGTGCCATCTATGGTCGAGAGGGGATTACGGACGAGCGGGATCGTCAGACCATCGCCTTCTCCACCATCCGCGCCGGCGACATCGTCGGTGAGCACACCGCCCTGTTTGCCGACATCGGTGAGCGACTGGAGATCACCCACAAGGCGTCCAGCCGAATGACCTTTGCCAACGGAGCCATGCGGGCAGCGCTCTGGTTGTCATCGAGGGAAAACGGGCTGTATGACATGCAGCAAGTATTGGGTTTCAAATAAGAAAGGGGCTTTTTAGCCCTTTTTTTCTACTTGCCTATATACAAATGAGACTTTGGTCGCTATAATTTCCGGAATTTGCCAAAAATACACTTTTTGCCCTTGGCAAGTTGGAGGTTTACGTTCTGTACCAACGTAAAAACAATAACTTATAAATAATCTGGTGGGAGGTCAAGTTGAACAAAACTGCCCTATTAGTGCTCCAGGACGGCACTGTTTTCCATGGTACTTCTATAGGTGCCGATGGAAAGGCTGTCGGAGAAGTCGTTTTTAACACTTCTATGACTGGTTATCAAGAAATCCTGACCGATCCTTCCTATTCACGTCAAATTGTTACTCTTACTTACCCTCACATCGGTAACACCGGAACCAATTCCGAAGACGTTGAATCCTCAGCCATTCATGCTACCGCCCTTATCATTCGTGACCTGCCAGCCCTGGCATCCAACTTCAGAAACGAACAAACCCTTTCCGATTACCTCAAGCAGCATAACGTTGTCGGCATCGCCGATATCGATACCCGCAAGCTGACCCGGGTTCTGCGGGAGAAGGGCGCCCAGGCCGGCTGCATCATCACTGGCGAAGCTGAGGTCGCCAAGGCTCAGGAGTTGGCTCAGGCTTTCCCCGGCCTCAAGGGGATGGACCTGGCCAAAGAGGTGACCGTCAGCGAACCCTACAGCTGGCGTAAAGGCAGCTGGAAGCTGATGGGCGGTCTGCCCAGTGACACGCCTTCCGAGGAGCTGAAGTTCAAGGTGGTGGCCTACGATTACGGCGTGAAGCAGAACATCCTGCGCATGCTGGTGGATCGTGGCTGCGGCGTGACCGTGGTGCCTGCCCAGACACCGGCCGCCGAAGTGCTGGCGATGAACCCTGATGGCATCTTCCTCTCCAATGGCCCGGGGGACCCTGAGCCTTGCGATTACGCCATCGAGGCGATTCGCCACATCCTGGAGACCGAGATCCCTGTCTTTGGCATCTGCCTGGGGCATCAGCTGCTGGCGCTGGCCTCCGGCGCCAACACGGTGAAGATGAAGTTCGGTCACCACGGTGGCAACCATCCGGTGAAGGATCTCGATGGTGGTCAGGTGATGATCACCGCCCAGAACCATGGCTTTGCCGTAGATGAAGCCAGCCTGCCCGCCAACCTCAAGGCCACCCATAAGAGCCTGTTCGATGGCACCCTGCAGGGAATTCACCGCACTGACAAGCCCGCCTTCTCCTTCCAGGGTCACCCCGAAGCGAGCCCCGGGCCTCACGATGCCGCCCCGCTGTTCGATCACTTTATCGAACTGATGCAAGCCAGAGCCGCCCAGTAGTCCGGAGTGAAGAGATAGAACAATGCCAAAACGTACCGACATTCAAAGCATTCTGATTCTGGGCGCCGGCCCCATTGTGATTGGCCAGGCCTGTGAGTTTGACTATTCCGGTGCCCAGGCCTGTAAGGCCCTGAGGGAAGAGGGTTACCGGGTGATTCTGGTGAACTCTAACCCGGCCACCATCATGACCGACCCTGAGATGGCCGACGCCACCTACATCGAGCCCATCCACTGGGAGGTGGTGCGCAAGATCATCGAGAAGGAGCGCCCCTGCGCCGTACTGCCCACCATGGGTGGCCAGACCGCGCTGAACTGCGCCCTGGAGCTGGAGAAGCACGGTGTCCTTGAGGAGTTCGGTGTTCAGATGATCGGCGCCACCGCCGACGCCATCGACAAGGCGGAAGACCGGGCCCGTTTCGACAAGGCGATGAAATCCATCGGCCTGGAGACCCCGCGCTCCGGCATCGCTCACACCATGGAGGAAGCCAACGCGGTACTGGATCAGGTGGGCTTCCCCTGCATCATCCGCCCCTCCTTTACCATGGGCGGCTCCGGTGGCGGTATCGCCTACAATCGGGAGGAGTTCGAGAACATCTGCACCAACGGCCTGGATCTCTCCCCCACCAATGAACTGCTGATCGATGAGAGCCTCATCGGTTGGAAGGAGTACGAGATGGAGGTGGTGCGGGACCGCGCCGACAACTGCATCATCGTCTGCTCCATTGAAAACTTTGACCCCATGGGGGTTCACACCGGAGACTCCATCACTGTCGCCCCAGCCCAGACGCTGACCGACAAGGAGTACCAGCTGATGCGTACCGCCTCCATGAACGTGCTGCGGGAGATCGGCGTTGAGACCGGTGGCTCCAACGTACAGTGGGCGGTAAACCCCAAAGATGGTCGTCTGGTGATTATCGAGATGAACCCTCGGGTGTCCCGCTCCTCCGCCCTGGCTTCCAAAGCCACCGGCTTCCCCATTGCCAAGGTGGCGGCCAAGCTGGCTGTGGGTTACACCCTGGATGAGCTGCAAAACGACATCACAGGTGGCGCCACCCCTGCGTCGTTTGAGCCCTCCATCGACTACGTGGTCACCAAGGTGCCGCGCTTCAACTTCGAGAAGTTCTCCGGCGCCAACGACCGCCTGACCACCCAGATGAAGTCTGTGGGTGAGGTGATGGCCATCGGCCGCACCTTCCAGGAGTCCCTGCAGAAAGCCCTGCGCGGTCTGGAGACCGGCATGAACGGTCTGGATTCTGTGGTCGACCTGGAGGAGAACGCCTCTCTGTCGAAGATCCGCTATGAGCTGCAGGAGCCGGGTTGTGAGCGCATCTGGTACGTGGGCGACGCCTTCCGTGCCGGTCTGTCCATGGAAGCGATTCATAAGCTGACTCACATCGACCGTTGGTTCCTGGTGCAGCTGGAAGAGCTGGTCAGCCTTGAGGAGCAGGTGAAAGAGCACGGGTTCGCCGGCCTGGATGCCGACTTCATGCGCAAACTGAAGCGCAAAGGCTTCTCCGATGCCCGCCTGGGGCAGCTGCTGGCTCACTCCGAGTCTGAAATTCGTAAGTTGCGTCAGCGTCAGCAGGTGCTGCCGGTGTACAAACGAGTGGATACCTGTGCCGCAGAGTTTGCCACCAACACCGCCTACATGTACTCCACCTACGAGGAGGAGTGTGAGGCTCAGCCCTCCGACAAAGAGAAGATCATGGTGATTGGCGGTGGCCCCAACCGCATCGGTCAGGGCATCGAGTTCGATTACTGCTGTGTGCACGCCGCCCTGGCGATGCGTGACGACGGCTACGAAACCATCATGGTTAACTGCAACCCGGAAACCGTGTCCACCGACTACGACACCTCCGACCGACTCTATTTTGAGCCGGTAACCCTGGAGGATGTGCTGGAGATTGCCCGTGTTGAGCAGCCCAAGGGCGTTATCGTTCAATATGGCGGTCAGACCCCGCTGAAACTGGCTCGTGCCCTGGAGGCGGCCGGTGTGCCCATCATCGGCACCAGCCCGGACGCCATCGACCGCGCTGAGGATCGTGAGCGCTTCCAGCAGGCGGTTGAACGCCTGGGCCTGAAGCAGCCTGAGAACAGCACGGTGACCACCATGGAGCAGGCAGTTCTTGATGCCGAGCGCATCGGTTACCCCCTGGTGGTACGCCCCTCCTATGTGCTGGGTGGTCGTGCCATGGAGATCGTCTATGACGAGCAGGACCTGCGCCGCTACTTCAATGAGGCGGTCAGCGTGTCCAACGAATCTCCGGTACTGCTGGATCGCTTCCTGGACGACGCCACCGAGGTGGACGTGGACGCCGTATGCGACGGTGTGGACGTGGTCATCGGCGGCATCATGGAGCATATCGAACAGGCGGGGGTTCACTCC
The DNA here is from genome assembly GCF_048263965.1 of Ferrimonas sp. NCBI lineage: Bacteria > Pseudomonadati > Pseudomonadota > Gammaproteobacteria > Alteromonadales > Ferrimonadaceae > Ferrimonas > Ferrimonas sp. Next base: position 77,839 of record NZ_JBLXDO010000015.1, read on the forward strand.
GGTGACTCAGGTTGTTCTCTGCCTCCCTACACCCTGAGCCAGGATATCCAGGACAGGATGCGGGATCAGGTGCGTAAGCTGGCCCTGGAGCTGGGTGTAGTGGGTCTGATGAACGTGCAGTTCGCGGTGAAGGACGACGCCATCTACCTCATCGAGGTGAACCCCCGTGCTGCCCGCACCGTGCCTTTTGTGTCCAAGGCCACCGGCGTGCCCCTGGCCAAGATCGCCGCCCGGGTGATGGCCGGCACCAGCCTCAAGGCGCAGGATTTCACCCAGGAGGTGATTCCGCCCTACTACTCCGTCAAGGAGGTGGTGCTGCCCTTCAACAAGTTCCCCGGCGTGGATCCCCTGTTGGGTCCAGAGATGCGCTCTACCGGTGAGGTGATGGGGGTCGGTGATACCTTCGCCGAGGCCTACGCCAAGGCGCAGCTGGGTGCCATCAAGGATGTGCCCAAGTCCGGCCGGGCTCTGCTGTCCGTTCGCCAGGGTGACAAGGCCCGGGTGGCGGATCTGGCCAGCCAGCTCATCGAGCTCGGCTATCAGCTGGATGCCACCCATGGTACCGCCGTGGCTCTGGGGGAGGCGGGCATCAACCCTCGCCTGGTGAACAAGATCCATGAGGGACGCCCCCACATCCTGGATCGCATCAAGAACGATGAGTACACCTACATCGTTAACACCACCGAGGGTCGTCAGGCGATTGAGGACTCCAAGCACCTGCGTCGTGGCGCCCTGCAGCACAAGGTGAACTACACCACCACCATGAACGCGGCTTTCGCCACCTGTTTGGCCCACGCGGCCGATGACCGTGGCAAGGTCAGTTCTGTGCAGGAGCTGCATCAACGCAGTTTGAAGTAAGCTGGGTTTTTTAACCTAACTGAGACGCCGGCAGGGGTGACCCGCCGGCGTTTTCTTATTACAATCGGTCCACCTAGTAAGAATAAACTCCCCGGAAGTAGCCTTTAGGGGTCAGGATCTGTCCTGGCCGGGAGAGCTTTTGTCCGAACTGAATTGGAAGCAGATTATGACCCAGGTTCCTATGACCGTTGTGGGTGCTCAGCAGCTGCGTGAAGAGCTGGAGCATCTGAAACATACTAAGCGCCCCGCGATCTCCCAGGCCATCGCTGAGGCCCGTGAGCTGGGTGATCTAAAAGAGAACGCCGAGTATCATGCCGCCCGCGAAGAGCAGGGTCTGTGCGAAGCCCGAGTCCGTGACATCGAAAGCAAGCTGTCCACAGCCCAGGTCATCGATGTCACCAAGATCCCCAACAATGGTCGGGTGATCTTCGGTGCCACGGTAACCATTCTCAATGTGGAAACCGATGAAGAGGTGACCTACCGCATCGTGGGCGACGACGAAGCGGATCTGAAGCAGCGGATGATCTCGGTGAACTCGCCCATTGCCCGCTCTCTGGTTGGCAAGGAGCTGGATGACGTGGTGGTGGTAAAGGCACCGGGCGGCGAGGTTGAGTACGAAATTATTCAGGTGGAGTACAAGTAATACCTTGTCTCCAGGCGCCCCGCGCACAAAAAAGCCGCATCGTGTGCGGCTTTTTTGTTATCGGGCTCTGGGCAGTTCGATCTTCTGTTTTTCAGAAGGACGATACAGCACCAGGATATGACCGATAACCTGCACCTCGGCGGCGCCGGATTCACGGACGATGGCATCGATGATGGCACGCTTGTTTTCGCGGTCTTCGCTGGCAACCTTCACCTTGATCAGCTCATGGTGAGCCAGGGACAGTTCGATTTCAGCCATGACCCCTTCGGTCAGGCCGTTGCCACCGAGCAGAACCACGGGCTTCAGGCTGTGGGCCAGACCCTTGAGGTACTGCTTCTGCTTGGTTGTTAATTGACTCATTAGGCCACTCATTTCGTTTGGGGACTTGAAAAGCGCGTATTCTAACGCCATCTATAGCGTAATACTAATTCTTACCGTAGTGTTCCACTATCGGTAAGATCATTGGCACATTGACGGTCTGGAGAGTTATGGCCGGTAATCCGAAAAAGAAACGCAGCGCCAGTTCCACGCGCTGGATGAAAGAACATTTCGATGACCGCTTCGTGAAGGAGGCCCAGAAGAAGGGGCTGCGTTCGCGGGCGGTCTTTAAGCTGGAGGAGATCCAGGGCAAGGACAAACTGCTCAGGCCCGGGATGACCGTGGTGGATCTGGGGGCGGCCCCAGGAGGCTGGTCCCAGTACGCGGTACAGGAGATCGGCCTGGAGGGGCAGGTGATCGCCTGCGACATTTTATCGATGGACCCAATCGCCGGAGTCGATTTCCTCCAGGGGGATTTTCGTGAAGAGGCGGTACTGGGTGCCCTGCTGAAAAAGGTGGGTGACGATAAGGTGGACGTGGTGCTGTCGGACATGGCCCCCAACTTCTCAGGTAACGCCTCGGTGGACCAACCCTCCGCCATGTACCTGGTGGAGCTGGCTTTGGACATGTGTTACCAGGTACTCGCCCCCAACGGCAGTTTCATCGTGAAGGTGTTCCAGGGGGAAGGATTTGATCAATACCTGGCTGACATACGTAAAGCCTTCAAAGTTGTAAAAATTCGTAAACCGGATTCCTCCCGTGCTCGGTCCCGAGAGGTCTACATTGTGGCAAGCGGCTACAAGTTGTAAGCTTGCTAAGAATAAACAAAGGAATTTGCGAGGTTCTCTACCTTGAGTGACATGGCGAAAAATCTGATTTTATGGCTGGTTATCGCTGTCGTGCTGATGTCTGTGTTTAAGGGTTACAACCCTGCCAGCAGCACCGGCAATGCCATCAGCTATACCGCCTTCGTTGAAGCCTACAGCAATGGCCAGGTGCCTGCGGTGGAGTTCCAGGAGGATGGCGTCACCATTACGGGCAAGACCCGCAACGGCGACCAGTTCATTACCTACATGCCGGCGTTCGACGACAAGCTGATTGATGACCTGATTAAGAACAAGGTCGACATCAGCCGTCTGCCGCCTGAGCAGCCCAGTGTGCTGGCCCAGATCTTCATCTCCTGGTTCCCGATGCTGTTGCTGGTGGGCGTGTGGATCTTCTTTATGCGCCAGATGCAGGGGGGCGGTGGCAAAGGTGCCATGTCCTTCGGTAAGAGTAAGGCGCGCCTGATGGGTGAAGACCAGATCAAGACCACCTTCGCTGACGTTGCCGGTTGCGACGAAGCCAAGGAGGAGGTGGCGGAGCTGGTGGATTACCTGCGTGACCCCACCAAGTTCCAGAAGCTGGGCGGCAAGATTCCCACCGGTGTTTTGATGGTCGGTCCTCCGGGTACGGGTAAAACCCTGCTGGCCAAGGCCATCGCCGGCGAAGCCAAGGTACCCTTCTTCACCATCTCCGGTTCCGATTTCGTCGAGATGTTCGTGGGTGTGGGTGCCTCCCGGGTTCGCGACATGTTCGACCAGGCGAAGAAATCTGCCCCCTGCATCATCTTCATCGATGAGATTGATGCCGTGGGTCGTCAGCGTGGTGCCGGCCTGGGTGGTGGTCACGATGAGCGTGAGCAGACCCTGAACCAGATGCTGGTTGAGATGGATGGTTTCGAGGGTAACGAAGGTATCATCGTTATTGCCGCCACCAACCGTCCTGACGTACTGGACCCCGCACTGCTGCGTCCCGGCCGTTTCGACCGTCAGGTGACTGTGGGTCTGCCTGATGTGCGAGGTCGTGAGCAAATTCTCAAGGTGCACATGCGCAAGGTGCCCCTGGCAGAAGACGTGAAAGCGGATCTCATTGCCCGCGGTACTCCCGGCTTCTCCGGTGCCGACCTGGCCAACCTGGTGAACGAAGCAGCCCTGTTTGCTGCTCGCGGTAACCGTCGCCTGGTCTCCATGGAGGAGTTTGAGAAAGCCAAGGACAAGATCATGATGGGGGCGGAACGCCGCTCCATGGTGATGACCGAGGAGGAGAAGAAGATGACCGCCTACCACGAGGCAGGTCATGCCATTGTCGGTCGTATGGTGCCTGAGCACGATCCGGTCTATAAGGTCTCCATCATTCCTCGCGGCCGTGCCCTGGGTGTCACCATGTACCTGCCTGAGCAGGACCGTTGGAGCCACTCCAAGCAGCACCTGGAGTCGATGATCTCCAGCCTCTATGGCGGACGTATCGCCGAAGAGATCATCTATGGTGCCGACAAGGTGACCACGGGTGCCAGTAACGACATCGAACGGGCCACTGAGATCGCCCGTAAGATGGTGACCCAGTGGGGTCTCTCCTCTCGCATGGGGCCGATGAACTATGCGGAAGAGGATGGTGAGGTGTTCCTGGGCCGCTCCATGGCCAAGGCCAGCCACATGTCCGATGAGACCGCCAAGATGATCGACGAAGAGATCAAGGACATCATCGACCGTAACTATCAGCGCTCCCTGAGCATTCTGGAGGACAACATGGATATCCTCCACACCATGACCGACGCGCTGATGAAGTACGAAACCATTGATGCCAAGCAGATCGATGACTTGATGGCCCGTCGCGACGTGCGAGAGCCTGCGGACTGGTCCAGTGGCGACTCCGACGACAAGCCTACTGGTGGCAGTAAGGTGGAGTCTGAGCCCAAGGCCCCTGAGAGCAAAGACACCGACATTGACGGTGCCGGCGCCCCCGCCAAGTAACAGAATCTGATACACTACGAAGTCCCGCCATCGGCGGGACTTTTTTATGGAGAGAGGAAACGATGAGACTCGATTGCGCCGGCCGAGTGCTGGACCTGACCCGGCCCCAGGTGATGGGGATCATCAATGTGACTCCGGACTCCTTCTCCGACGGCGGTCGCTTCAACCGGCTGGATGCGGCCCTGGAGCAGGCCAGACAGATGGTCAACGATGGGGCCACCATCCTGGATGTGGGCGGCGAGTCCACCCGTCCGGGGGCGCCGGATGTGGCGCTGCAGGAGGAGCTCAATCGGGTGGTGCCTGTGGTAGAGGCAATCAGCTCCGAACTGGACGTGGTGATATCCGTGGATACCAGCAAGGCCCAGGTGATGCGTGAAGCGGTGGCCTCCGGCGCCGGATTGATCAATGATGTTCGAGCCCTTCAGGAACCCGGCGCCCTGGCGGCGGCGGCGGATCTGCAGGTGCCTGTGTGCCTGATGCATATGCAGGGCCAACCCAGGACCATGCAGCAGGATCCTGTGTACGGCGAACTCATGACTGACATCCGTGGTTTTTTCGACGCGCGCATCGAGGCCTGTGTCGCGGCGGGGATCCCCAGAGAGCGATTGCTGCTGGATCCTGGCTTTGGCTTTGGCAAGACCCTGGATCACAACTACCAGTTGTTGGCCAGGCTGAAGGAGTTTCTGACCATGGGGCTGCCCTTGCTGACGGGGCTGAGCCGAAAGAGCATGTTTGGAAATCTGCTGGAACGTCAGGTGGATCAGCGCCTTGCCGCCAGCCTTGCCGGAGCCTTGCTCTGTGCCCAGGGGGGCGCTTCTGTGCTGCGGGTGCACGATGTCCGTGAGACGGTCGACGTTCTTAAGGTGCTGGCAGAGACACAGAAGTGGTAAGACGGATAAAATAGAAGCAGTTAAGCCGCTTAAGACGGTTTTTAACGGGTGAGGACTTGTAACTTAAAAAGGGGTTCGTTATTATCTCGCCCGCTTTCACAGGAGAGAAGTATGGCACTAAGACGCCCTATGGTCGCCGGCAACTGGAAGATGAACGGCTCCCGTCAGTTAGCTGATGAGCTGGTCAAAAAGTTTGCCAAGCTTAAGGATGATTCCGCCGAAGTGCTGATTTGTCCGCCGACTGTATTCCTGGAGAGTGCCAGCCGCTTGCTGGAAGAGAGCAAGCAGAGTCTGGACGGCCGACTGGTTCGCCTCGGAGCGCAGAACGTTAGCCACCACGAATATGGCGCATACACAGGCGAAGTTTCCGCCTCCATGTTGCGCGAGTTCGGATGTAAATACGTGATCATTGGTCACTCCGAGCGCCGTCGTATGTACGGTGAGACCAGTGACATCGTGGCAGATAAATTCGCCACAGCGCAGAAGATGGGATTGACCCCCATTCTGTGTGTCGGGGAGTCCCTGGCGGCCCGCGAAGCGAGCCGAACTTTTGAAGTTATCTCCGGTGAACTGGATGCGGTAATCGAAAAAGTCGGGACCTTGGCCTTCGATAATGCCATTATTGCTTACGAGCCCCTCTGGGCCGTAGGTACTGGCAAGAGTGCCACCCCAGAGCAGGCCCAAGAGGTGCATGCTTTTATCAGACAGAGACTGTCTGACGTTTCGCCCTTTATCGGCGAGAAGATTCGAATCCTGTATGGTGGCAGCGTTAAGCCCAGCAATGCAGCGGATCTCTTCTCTCAGCCCGATGTGGACGGTGGATTAATTGGCGGTGTGAGCCTCAATGCCAGTGAGTTCCTGGCAGTGTGCAGCATCGCAATGAACGCGGAATAAGCGATATGCTTTTTACGGTTTTGATGGTAGCTTACCTGCTGGTCGCCGCGGCCATTATCGGCCTGGTGCTGATTCAGCAAGGTAAAGGTGCAGACATGGGTGCCTCCTTTGGCGCCGGTGCCAGCGGTACCCTGTTTGGGTCCACAGGTTCAGGTAACTTCCTGACCCGTGCCACCGCAATCTGCGCCGTACTGTTCTTTGTACTGAGCCTGGTTCTGGGTAACATGTCCTCTCATAAGGGCAAGGTGACCAGCGACTTCGAAACCATCGAAGTAGAGCAGCCTGTACAGGACAACCTGCCGCAGTAACAGAATACGCCGAGGTGGTGGAATTGGTAGACACGCTATCTTGAGGGGGTAGTGTCCTATGGACGTGCGGGTTCAAGTCCCGCTCTCGGCACCATACCGAAAAAGGTCGATTGAAAAATCGGCCTTTTTTCTTTTTTGTGGCTTGGTGATGCCCTTGCGTGGTCAAGGCTGCATCAGTATAATCTAGGCCGCTGGTTTGACCCCCCTCCCAAGGGGTAGCGATGGACTAAACTGTTGAGGGTAATCTCGCGGTTGTTGTCCGGTGCTGAGGGCAAACCGCAGATCTCCGTAATCACCGCAAGGTGATGTTGTACTACCGAGAAGGCCGCGACGGAGGCGGTGAGCTGTTCCCCTGGAATGGTTCGATGACCCAAGTCATCCTAAACAGGGTCCAGCGCACTTTAAGCCCCGTTTTGCTCGGGGCTTTTTGTTATCTGAACCACTGTGATGGAGACGATAGCGCAATCACATGGGGCTGTAGAGAACAGGCCATCTGATTGTGTTTATCGTAATTGTCACTTTGATAACAGGGCTTTAGGCCCTTTTTTCGTTTGTAGGGGGAGGCGCAATGGCTACGTTAGAGCAACGCTTAACCGATATGTTGCAAGAACCAGTTGTGGCCCTGGGCTACGAGCTGGTTGGTATTCAGTATGTTCGTGCCGGTTCGCACTCCACTCTTAGGGTGTTTATCGACCACGAAAACGGCATCACAGTGGATGACTGTGCCGAGGTGAGCCGCCAGGTAGGCGCGGTGCTGGATGTGGAAGACCCCATCAGCACCGAGTACAACCTGGAGGTTTCTTCTCCCGGTATCGAGCGTCCGCTGTTTACGCCGGCCCATTATCAACGCTTCATCGGCGAGGAGGTGAATGTCCTGCTCAACATGCCGATGGAGGGTAAACGCAAGCTGAAGGGCGAGATCAAGGCTGTAGAAGGCGAAATGATCACCCTGTCAGTGCAAGGTAAGGATCAGGAAGTGGCTTTAGCTAACGTGCGGCAAGCCCACCTGGTAGCTAAATTCTGAGAGTTTCAGGGTGAAACGAGGCTGACCCATGAGCAAAGAGATTTTATTAGTCGCCGAAGCGGTATCTAACGAAAAAGCACTGCCGCGTGAGAAGATTTTCGAGGCCCTGGAAACGGCCCTGGCGACTGCCACTAAGAAAAAGTATGAGATTGAGATCGAGGTTCGCGTCGAGATCGATCAGAAAACCGGTGAGTTCGACACCTTCCGCCGCTGGCTGGTAGTGGAAGACGACGCGGAGATGGAGGAGCCTACCAAGGAGATCTCCCTGTCCGCGGCCCGTGCCATGTACGAAGATGAGAGCATCGAAGCCGGTGATTACGTGGAAGAGCAGATCGAGTCTGTGAAGTTCGACCGCATCACCACCCAGACCGCCAAGCAGGTAATCGTGCAGAAGGTACGTGAAGCCGAGCGTGGCCTGATCATCGAGCAGTTCCGCGATAAAGAGGGACAGCTGGTGACCGGTGTGGTGAAGAAGGTGAATCGCGACTCCGTCATCCTGGACCTGGGCAACAACGCCGACGCGATCCTGTATCGCGAAGAGATGCTGCCCCGCGAAAACTTCCGCCCCGGCGACCGCGTTCGTGCTCTGCTGTTCTCTGTGCGCCCCGAGTCCCGTGGTGCCCAGCTGTTCCTGAGCCGGACCAAGCCAGAGATGCTGATCGAGCTGTTCCGCATCGAGGTGCCGGAGATTGGTGAAGAGATGATCGAGATTATGGGCGCCGCCCGTGATCCAGGCTCCCGAGCCAAGATCGCCGTGAAGAGCAACGATAAGCGTATCGACCCCGTAGGTGCCTGTGTGGGCATGCGCGGTGCGCGTGTTCAGGCGGTATCCGGTGAGCTGGGTGGTGAGCGTATCGACATCGTCCTGTGGGACGACAACGTGGCTCAGTACGTGATCAAGGCGATGGCGCCTGCGGATGTCGGTTCCATTGTGGTGGACGAAGACGCCCACTCCATGGACGTTGCCGTAGAGCCTGACAGCCTGGCCCAGGCCATTGGCCGTAACGGTCAGAACGTACGTCTGGCGTCTCAGTTGACCGAGTGGGAACTGAACGTGATGACCACCGACGACATGGCCACCAAGCACCAGGAAGAGTCTGATCGTCTGATCACCCTGTTTGTAGACGGCCTGGACATCGACGACGAGTTCGCCGAAGTACTGGTTGATGAGGGCTTCACCAGCCTGGAAGAGATCGCCTACGTGCCAATTCAGGAGCTGCTGGAGATCGAAGGGCTGGAGGAGGAGATGGTTGAGGAGCTGCGAGAGCGCGCCAAAGCCGCCCTGACCACCAAGGCCCTGGCCAGCGAAGAAGCCCTGGACGGTGCCGAGCCTGCTGAAGACCTGCTGGGTCTGGAGGGCCTGGATCGTCACCTGGCCTATGTGCTGGCTTCCAAGGGTGTCATCACCCTGGAAGATCTGGCCGAGCAGGGTATCGATGACCTGAGTGAAATTGAAGAGCTGACCGAAGAAAAGGCCGGCGAACTGATTATGGCCGCCCGCAACATTTGCTGGTTCAGTGACGAGGCCTGAGTCGATCAACGGAGGATTCAAGAAATATGGCAGATTTGACAGTAGAACAACTCGCCAAAGAAGTAGGTAAGCCGGTTGATCGTTTGGTTGCCCAGTTTGCCGAAGCCGGCATCAAGAAAGGTGCTAGCGACAACGTGACTCAGCAGGAGAAAGAGACCCTGCTGAACCACCTGTCTGGCCAGCACGGGGGCGGCACGGAGCCCACCCGCATGACTCTGCAACGCAAGAAGCGCTCAACTCTGAGCGTGAACGCCGGTGGAGGCAAATCAAAGGACGTACAGGTTGAGGTGCGCAAGAAGCGCACCTATGTGAAGCGCAGCGCGATTGAAGAGCAGCAACGTCAGGAAGAGGAAGCCCGTAAGGCCGCAGAAGACGCGGCACGCCGAGAGGCGGAGGAGCGGGCCAAACGTGAAGCCGAAGAGATAGCCAAGCGCGAAGCACAAGAGAAAGCCAAACGTGACGCCGAGGAGAAGGCCAAGCGACAGGCAGCAGACAAAGCCAAGCGCGAGGAGCAAGAGAAGTTGATGGCGAAAGATAAGGCCCAAGATGATACCGCCCGTCAGGAAGCGGAGAAACTGAAGGCAGCCCAGGAAGCCGAAGCCGCCCGTAAAGCGGAAGAGGAAGCCAAAGCCAAGGCCGAAGAGGCCAAGCGTCTGGCAGAAGAGAACGCCAAGCGCTGGGAAGCGGAAGAGAAAGAACGTAAGGCCCGCGAACAGGCGGATTACCACGTGACCACCTCTACCGCCGCCCGTGCAGCAGAAGACGCTTCCGACGCCCAGGCCGAGCGCGGCCGTCGTCGTAAGAAGAAGAAGCCTGCCGACGATCGCACCGCTCGCGGTCCTCAGCGTGGTCGCGGTCGTGGCCGTGGCAAAACTGCTGCCAATCAGCACGGCTTCCAGAAGCCTGTTGAGAAGGTGACTCGCGACGTTGAAGTGGGTGAAACCATCACCGTAGGTGAGCTGGCCAACAAGATGGCCGTGAAAGCCACCGAAGTGATTAAAGTGATGATGAAGATGGGCGCCATGGCGACCATCAACCAGGTGATCGATCAGGAAACTGCCGTTCTGGTATGTGAAGAGATGGGTCACAAGGTGATTCTGCGCAACGAGAATGAGCTGGAAGATTCCGTACTGTCCGATCGTGACACCGAAGCGGAAGTGCGTCCTCGCGCGCCAGTCGTGACCATCATGGGTCACGTTGACCACGGTAAGACCTCTCTGCTGGATTACATCCGTCGTGCCAAGGTGGCCGATGGTGAGGCCGGTGGTATTACCCAGCACATCGGTGCCTACCACGTAGAAACCGGTAACGGCATGATCACCTTCCTGGATACCCCTGGCCACGCAGCCTTTACCTCCATGCGTGCCCGTGGTGCCCAGGCTACCGACCTGGTAGTTCTGGTGGTGGCGGCCGATGACGGCGTAATGCCTCAGACCATCGAAGCGATTCAGCACTCCAAGGCGGCCGGTGTGCCCCTAGTGATTGCCGTGAACAAGATGGATAAAGAGTCCGCCGATCCGGATCGTGTTAAGAACGAGCTGTCTCAGCACGAAGTGATCCCAGAGGACTGGGGTGGTGAGCACATGTTTGTTCACGTGTCCGCCAAGTCCGGTATGGGCATCGACGAACTGCTGGAAGGCATCCTGCTGCAGTCTGAAGTACTGGAGCTGAGCGCACGCGAAGAGGGCATGGCCCGCGGCGTGGTGATCGAGTCCCGTCTGGATAAGGGGCGCGGTCCTATCGCGTCCATCCTGGTACAGGAAGGTACTCTGAACCAGGGCGACATCGTTCTCTGTGGTCTGGAGTATGGCCGTGTTCGTGCCATGCGCGATGAGAACGGTAAAGAGATCAAGTCTGCCGGTCCGTCCATCCCTGTAGAGATCCTGGGTCTGTCCGGGGTACCTGCTGCCGGTGATGAAGCCACCGTAGTTCGTGACGAGAAGAAAGCCCGTGAAGTTGCCCTGCACCGCCAGGGTAAGTTCCGCGAGGTGAAACTGGCCCGTCAGCAGAAGGCGAAACTGGAGAACATGTTCGCCAACATGCAGGAAGGCGATGTGTCCGAACTGAACGTGGTACTGAAGGCCGACGTACAGGGCTCCCTGGAAGCCATTGCCGACTCCCTGATGAAGCTGTCCACCGACGAGGTGAAGGTGAACATCATCGGTCGTGGCGTGGGTGGTATCACCGAGACCGACGCCTCTCTGGCGGCAGCGTCCAACGCCATCATGGTGGGCTTCAACGTCCGTGCCGATGCCGTTGCCCGTCGCACTGTGGAGAACGAGAACCTGGATCTGCGCTACTACAGCGTGATCTACGACCTCATCGACGAGGTGAAGGCGGCCATGAGCGGAATGCTGGCCCCTGAGTTCAAGCAGCAGATCATCGGTCTGGCCGAAGTGCGTGACGTGTTCAAGTCGCCAAAGATTGGTGCGGTTGCCGGCTGTATGGTTACCGAGGGTATCGTTAAGCGCTCCGCCCCCATCCGTGTACTGCGCGAAAACGTGGTTATCTACGAAGGCGAGCTGGAGTCCCTGCGTCGCTTCAAGGACGACGTTGCCGAAGTGCGTAACGGCATGGAGTGTGGTATCGGCGTGAAGAACTACAATGACGTGAGAGTCGGCGATCAGATCGAAGTCTTCGAAACCGTCGAAGTGAAGCGTACCCTGTAAGCAATTGAGTAGGGGAGGGGAAACCCTCCCCGGATTTAGGTGTTATGGCGAGAGAATTCAGTCGAACCCGGCGTGTCAATGAGCAGATCCAGCGCGAGCTGGCGATGATCCTGATGCGCGAGATCCGGGATCCCCGCCTGGGGATGACCACCATCAACGACGTTGAGGTGTCCCGGGATCTCAACTATGCCAAGGTGTTTGTGACCTTCCTGGACGACGAGCCAGAGCAGGTTAAGAGCCAGATGGACGCGCTGCTTGAGCTGGCGCCCTACATCCGCTCACTGCTGGCCTCCAGCCTGCGCAATATGCGCGCCATTCCTGAGCTGCGCTTCACCTACGACAAGTCGTTGGTGGAGGGGATCCGCATGACCAATGCGGTGAACAAGGCGGTTGCCCAGGATGAGGCTAAGGCCGAAAAGCACGGCACTCAAGAGTCAGATGAGGATCAGAAGTAATGGCCAGACGTCGTTTTCGCGGCCGATTGGTTGACGGCATTGTCCTGCTGGACAAGCCGGCGGGCATCACCTCTAACGATGCCCTGCAGAGGGTAAAACGCATCTACAACGCCGCCAAGGCGGGGCACACCGGTGCCCTGGACCCTCTGGCGACCGGGATGCTGCCTCTGTGCTTTGGTGAAGCCACCAAGTTTTCCCAGTACCTGCTGGAGGCGGATAAGCGCTATCGCGTTGTTGCTAAGCTGGGTGTTCGCACCACCACCTCGGACGCCGATGGTGAAGTGGTTGAGGAGCGCCCGGTGAACATCAGCCTGGGAGAGATTAACAAGGCCATTGACCACTTCCGTGGTGAGTCGATGCAGATCCCCAGCATGTACTCCGCCCTGAAGTATCAGGGTGAGCCACTGTACAAGTATGCCCGCCAGGGCATCGAGGTGCCCCGTGAGGCCCGCCCCATCAACGTCTACGAAGCAGAGCTGATCCGATTCGAAGGCGATGAAGTGGAGATGGAACTGCACGTGTCCAAGGGCACTTACATCCGCACCATTGTCGACGACATGGGCGAGCTGCTGGGCTGCGGAGCGCACGTTACCGTGCTGCGTCGTACCCAAGTGGCCGGTTACCCCTATGAGCGTATGGTCAACCTGGAACAGCTGGAAAACCTGCTGCAACAGGCCCTGGACCAGGGCCGTAAGCCTAAGGAGCTGTTGGATCCCCTGCTGCTGCCAATGGACACTGCGGTGATGACTCTGCCTGAAGTGAACATGAACGAGGTGGTGGCCAGCTACATCATGCAGGGCCAGCCTGTTCAGGTTCCCAAGGCGCCCAAAGAGGGTGCGGTACGCCTGACCGTGGGCAGCCAGCGGGTGTTTGTCGGTGTCGGTGAAATCGACGCAGACGGCCTGGTGGCACCAAAGAGGCTGATTAACGTCAGCCAGGGTTGAGTCCAGGGGACACAGCCGCTAGAATACCCCGTCCTGCTGGAGCTGAATTAGTGATCGGCCCAGCCTATTTGTAAATTCGGAGATTATTATGTCACTAAGCACTGAAGCGAAAGCAAAGATTCTGGCTGAGTTTGGCCGCGGCGAGAACGATTCCGGTTCTCCTGAGGTTCAGGTTGCTCTGCTGACCCACCAGATCAACCATCTGCAAGGTCACTTCAAGAAGCACATCCACGATCACCACAGCCGTCGTGGTCTGCTGCGCATGGTTTCCCAGCGTCGTAAGCTGCTGGACTACCTGAAGCGTAAGAACCACACCTCCTACGCTGAGCTGATCGCCAAGCTGGGCCTGCGTCGCTAATAGATGCAATCCGAAAGAGAGGGGACCCTTTGGGGTCCCCTTTTTTGTATTTGGTTGCCAGTTCGTTAAGTTCCTCAACCTAAGTGAGCGATTTTTCCACCTTTTCCCCCTTGACGCCTGTCATTCCCCCAGCATTGCAGTATACTAATCCGCGAAATTTAAGGTTAAAAATACTGCTAAGGAACACATAACGTGAATCCCGTCATTAAGAGTTTTGAGTATGGCCGTCACACGGTCACTCTGGAGACCGGTGTCATCGCTCGTCAGGCTGACGCCGCCGTACTGGCAAGCATGGGTGATACCACCGTGCTGGTTACCGTTGTTGGTAAAAAGCAGGCCGATCCCGGTCGTGACTTCTTCCCTCTGACGGTGAACTACCAGGAGAAAACTTACGCAGCGGGCAAGATTCCAGGCGGTTTCTTCAAGCGTGAAGGTCGTCCTTCCGAAGGTGAGACTCTGACTGCTCGCCTGATCGACCGTCCTATCCGTCCTCTGTTCCCTAAAGGGTTCAAGAACGAGGTTCAGGTTGTTGCCACCGTAGTGTCTGTAGATCCTGAGATCCAGCCTGACGTGGTTGCCATGATTGGTGCATCCGCTGCCCTGGCCCTGTCCGGTATCCCCTTCGCTGGCCCCATCGGTTGTGCCCGTGTAGGTTTCAAAGATGGTGACTACCTGCTGAACCCCTCCATCACCGATCTGGAAGAGAGCGATCTGGACCTGGTGGTTGCCGGTACTGCCGACGCGGTACTGATGGTAGAGTCCGAAGCCGCCATGCTGTCCGAGTCCGTGATGCTGGGTGCCGTAGTATTCGGTCACCAGGAGCAGCAGAAAGTGATCGCTGCCATCAACGAGCTGAAAGCCGAAGCGGGTAAGCCTACCTGGGACTGGACTGCCCCTGAGAAGAACGAAGCCCTGATCGCCAAGGTGGCCGAGCTGGCCGAAGCCGACATGGGCGATGCCTACCGCATCACCGACAAGATGGAGCGTAAGGACGCCGTCGACGCCGTTAAAGCCAAAGCCAAAGAAGCGCTGCTGGCCGAAGACGAAGAGTTGGATGGTCAGGAGATCTCCGACGTTCTGGGTAGCCTGGAAAAGACCGTGGTTCGTGGCCGTGTTCTGGCCGGCGAGCCTCGTATCGATGGCCGTAACACCAAGATGATCCGCGCTCTGTCCGTGGCTCCAGGTGTTCTGCCCCGTACTCACGGTTCTGCCCTGTTCACCCGTGGTGAGACTCAGGCCCTGGTTGCCGCCACCCTGGGTACCGAGCGCGATGCTCAGATGATCGATGAGCTGACCGGTGTGCGCACCGATCGCTTCATGCTGCACTACAACTTCCCTCCCTACTGTGTGGGCGAGACCGGCATGATCGGTTCTCCCAAGCGCCGCGAAATCGGCCACGGTAAGCTGGCCAAGCGTGGTGTAATGGCGGTTATGCCGTCTGCTGAAGAGTTCCCATACTCCATCCGTGTGGTAAGTGAGATCACCGAGTCCAACGGTTCCTCCTCCATGGCTTCTGTATGTGGTACCTCTCTGGCCCTGATGGACGCCGGTGTGCCAATTAAGGCCTCCGTAGCCGGTATCGCCATGGGTCTGGTGAAGGAAGGCGACAACTACGTGGTTCTGTCTGACATCCTGGGTGACGAAGACCACCTGGGTGACATGGACTTCAAGGTTGCCGGTAGCCGTGACGGTATTACCGCCCTGCAGATGGACATCAAGATCGCCGGTATTACCCAGGAGATCATGCAGGTTGCCCTGAAGCAGGCCTACGAGGCCCGTATTCACATCCTGAACGTGATGGATGAGAGCCTGCCTTCCGCTCGTGAAGAGCTGTCCGAGCATGCACCTCGCATCACCACCATCAAGATCCACCCTGACAAGATCCGCGACGTGATCGGTAAGGGCGGCGTGAACATCCGTGCTCTGACCGAAGAGACCGGTACCACCATCGAGATCGAAGACGATGGTACTGTGAAGATCGCCTCCAGCGATGGCGCGGCTTCTGCCGAAGCGGTTCGTCGCATCGAAGCGATCACCGCCGACGTGGAAGAGGGTCGCATCTACGACGGTAAGGTTGTTCGTATCGTTGACTTCGGTGCCTTCGTGAACATCCTGCCTGGTAAAGATGGTCTGGTTCACATCTCTCAGATCACCGCAGAGCGCGTAAACAACGTGGCTGACCACCTGTCCATTGGCCAGGAAGTGAAAGTGAAGGTTGTGGAAGTGGACCGTCAGGGCCGCATCCGTCTTTCCATCAAAGACGCTATCGAAGGTGAAGCCAAGGGCGAATAAGTCCGGTCTTCACCCATAGTGAAAGGGAGCCTCAGGGCTCCCTTTTGTTTTTCTGGTGCTTTGAAGTTCCTCTGGATGCTTGGGGAACCCTGGGGGCTATTGAGTCTCTAACTCCTTAGTTTTTTGACGTTGTACAAATAGTTAATGCGTTTGCTATGGTCCCCCTCTACAATGAGAGCATACATGGCACGCCGCTGCTTTAGCGGTGGCAAAAGGATGGTTCTATGAGATTAAGACAATACTGGCTGGCCCTGGGGGTCCTCTGCCTCGGTTTGACCGGTTGCGCCGCAACCCCAGAGGCACCCAAGGAGCAGGGCGGTGGCCAGATGATGCTGGTGACGCCATTGCAGCCAGATGCCAACCTGGAACTGGCCCTGGCCAAGATCAGCGAAGTGCTGGTGACCGCCGAGTTGACCGAGGAGCAGCGTGCCCGCTTCCTCTATGACCGTGGTGTGCTGTACGACAGCGTTGGTCTGCGTACCCTGGCTCGCATCGATTTCTCCCGCGCACTGAAGCTGCGCCCGGACCTGCCCGATGCCTACAACTTCATGGGGATCTACCTGACCCAGGCGATGGAGTTTGACCAGGCTTATGAAGCCTTTGACGCGGTGCTGGAGCTCGATCCTGAGTATGACTTTGCCTTCCTCAATCGCGGTATTGCCCTCTACTACGGCAGTCGCCCACAGCTGGCGATGTCTGACCTGGAGGAGTTCTACCTCCGGGACACCGGAGATGCTTATCGTGCCCTGTGGCTCTACCTGGCCGAGAGACAGGGGAACCCTGAGCAGGCGCTGGTTGGGCTAAAGGCTCGCAGTCAGGGCATTCAGGATGGTTGGGGGGCTGCTCTGGTCGCCTACTACCTGGGTGAACTGGACGAAGGGCAGCTTCTGGCTGCCGCCAGGCAGGACCTGAGTCATCAGAAGCAGCTGGCAGAGCGTCTGTGTGAGGCTTACTTCTATATGGGCAAGCAAGCCCGGATGGATGGTCAACCAAGGCGAGCTCTGAACCTGTTCAAATTGTCGCTGGCCACCAACGTCTATGAGTTTGTTGAGCATCGCTACTCCATCATGGAGATGCGTCAGATAGCCGAGCAGCTGATGGAAGAGGCGGAGCAAGCGGAACAAGCCAATTAAGGCTGCGAAACCGAAAGAGAAAAGGGGTCCAGTAGGACCCCTTTCTTTTTAGCTCTTGTCGCGATTGATGCCGGTGTCAGAACTGGCTTGTCAGTCTCACCACTCCTGAGTGGTTGCTCTGAAGGGGGGATTTAGCACTACCAGAAGTGTTAATTTTTAATGGGGCGAGAAAGCAAGTTCATGCGAAAATGGGAGGGTGAAGAAAGGTGGCCAAATACAGATTAGGTCTTACTGGAATTGTGAGCGGTCAACTCCTTTTAGGAAGAGAAGTGGCCTCATTATTGGGATGAGGCAAGGGCTTTAATGTTGGGTTGAATATGTACCTTCACCAAAAATGCAGGTTGACTGCTTATTTATTCCGTTTCTTTGAGTGAGCAAAAAATATGAGCCAATTGGCAGAGACATGTTCTGCCGGAAAACGGCGCGGATGGATTATTGTACTGTTGAAGCTTGTACTACTGCTGTCTGGTTCGGGTAACCAATGGTGTTGCCAGTCCCTCTATTTCCTTACTTTTCCAGCTAAGCGCAGCTTTGTCTGAGACTGTAGGCTAGCTAAGGTTGATTCTGCTTTTTTCTGCCTCAAAACAGTGAGTCATTGCTCCGCCCTCTGACTTTATGCCAATGCTTTTACCCTGACGAGGTCGGATGAGACATGAAAAAGTGCCGAACGTCTTTCGAATATCCTGAACTGTGGTCAGATAGTTGACGCTGTCTTGTTTTTGACACCTTGGGTTGGTAGTCTAGTTCTACCTACATTCGTATCTCAACTGAATTCATGTTCGAATGCTTTTGGGCTCAATATGAAATAGATTTTCAGGACTTAATGACTGCCATGGGGCGGTCATTTTTTGGCTTTGGGGATCAGCTATATCTTTTGGGGATTAAGAGATAAAGCCCGCAATAGGGTCCTGGATTAGATATTTGTCCTTTCGGGGCCGGCTATTGCAGATATTCGGTTGCCGGGCTACTGGCGGGACATGTGTAGGAAATTACAAACAGCAAGGAATCATCGGGGAACAGTATGGCTATTAGCTTAGTTATCGCGGCATCCGCCAAGGGTGCTTGGGTCTTGTCAGAAGATGGCACTCGTCGGGAGGCGAAAGCCGGAGACCTTCTTCTGGAGACGGATACCCTTCTGGTGCCGGATGGCCAAGAGGTGATACTGCAGGATCCCGATAAGCTTCCTCTCTTTGTTGAGTCTGGGGAGTTCTCCTTCATGGAACTGCAGGCGCAGTTTGCTGAGGCAAAGGAGCCGAATCAGGAGTCTGACACCTCTGCCGAGGATGAGATTGCAGCGCTGCAGGAGAGCATTTTGGCAGGGGTCGACCCAACTAAGGCTTTTGAAGCGGCTGCAGCAGGCGGAACGCCAGATGCCGAGCCGCAGAGCTCCGGTTCTTCACAGGTTGCTTCCATTGACCGCCAGGCAGAAGAGGTGATCGCCACCAGCGGTTATGACACCGCTGCGCCAGATGATCAGCCTGAGGTAAACGACGCCCCTGAAGACATCACTACTAACCAAGCCCCGATTGCTCTAAGTGCATCTGCTCCAACCTTAGTTACCCCTGAAGATACCAGCATCCGGATCACCAGTGAGCAACTGCTCAGCCATATCACCGACCCCGAGGGTGATGCGTTGTCTGTGGGTTCGCTGCGCCTCGCTGATACTTCTGCAGGGACCTTGGTTGACAATGGCGATGGAACCTGGACTTTTGTTCCTGCTGATAACACCAATGGTGAATTTGAGCTGATTTATGATGTGGTCGATGCGGTTGGCAACACCACAACGACTTCCATCGACGTCACTGTCACCCCGGTCAACGATGCCCCTGATGCTCAAGATGACACCCTCAATGCCGTGGAAGATACGCCACTGACCCTTGGGGTATCCGACATCGTTAGCCCCAATGACACTGATGTGGACGGCGACAGCCTGGTGATCACCGGTGTGGCCAACGCCACCAATGGAACAGTGACTCTGAATGCCGATGGCACCATTACCTTTACTCCGGACGCCAATTTTAATGGCCAGGCTAGCTTCGAATACACCATCAGTGATGGCAATGGCGGCACGGATACCGCCACTGTGGTTGTTAACGTCGCATCGGTAAACGATGCGCCGGTGGCCGATGACGATACAGCCTCAACTCAGGAAGACAGTGCGGTCACTCTGGGGCTGAGTGACCTCGTTGATCCCAACGATACGGATCTTGATGGCGACAGCCTGGTTATCTCCGGCGTGGCTAATGCCACCAACGGTTCAGTCGTGCTGAACGCCGATGGCACAGTGACTTTTACTCCAGATGCCAATTTCAATGGCCAGGCAACCTTTGAATACACCATCAGTGACGGCAACGGCGGCTTCGATACTGCGACGGTCACTATCGATGTCGGGGCCGTGGATGATCTGACTGCGGCAGATGATTCCATCTCTACCCAGGAAGACACCTCGGTGTCCGGCTCTGTGGCGGGCAACGACAGCACCACCAGCGGCGGTAGCCTGAGCTTCGCCCTGGCCACCGATGCCGCCAACGGCTCTGTCACCATGAACGCCGACGGTACCTACACCTACACCCCGAACGACAACTACCACGGCACCGACAGCTTCACTTACACGGTGACCGACGCCGCCAGTGGCGAGAGCAGCACCCAGACGGTGACCATCACCGTCGGTTCGGTGGACGACCTGAGTGCCGGCGACGACAGCAACGCCACTCAGGAAGACACCGCGGTGTCCGGCACTGTGGCCGGTAACGACAGCACCACCAGCGGTGGCGATCTGTCTTTCGCCCTGGCGACCGATGCCGCCAACGGTAGCGTGGTGATGAACGCCGACGGCACCTACACCTACACCCCGAACGCCAACTACCACGGCACCGACACCTTCACCTACACGGTGACCGATGCCGCCAGTGGCGAGAGCAGCACCCAGACGGTGACCATCACCGTCGGCTCGGTGGATGACCTGACTTCAGCTGATGACAGCAACAGCACCACCGAGGACACCGCGGTGTCCGGCTCTGTGGCCGGCAACGACAGCACCACCAGCGGTGGCGATCTATCTTTCGCCTTGGCGACCGATGCCGCCAACGGTAGCGTGGTGATGAACGCCGACGGCACCTACACCTACACGCCGAACGACAACTACCACGGCACCGACAGCTTCACCTACACGGTGACCGACGCCGCCAGTGGCGAGAGCAGCACCCAGACGGTGACCATCACCGTGGGGTCGGTGGACGATCTGACTGCCGGCGACGACAGCAACAGCACCCAGGAAGACAGCGCGGTCTCCGGCACCGTCGCCGGCAACGACAGCACCACCAGCGGTGGTAGCCTGTCCTTCGCCCTGGCGGATGATGCGGCCAACGGCTCTGTCACCATGAACGCCGACGGCACCTACACCTACACCCCGAACGCCAACTACCACGGCACCGACAGCTTCACTTACACGGTGACCGATGCCGCCAGTGGCGAGAGCAGCACTCAGACGGTGACCATCACCGTCGGTTCGGTGGACGACCTGACTTCAGCTGATGACAGCAACAGCACCACCGAGGACACAGCGGTGTCCGGCTCTGTGGCCGGTAACGACAGCACCACCAGCGGTGGCGATCTGTCCTTTGCTCTGGCAACCGATGCCGCCAACGGCAGCGTGGTGATGAACGCCGACGGCACCTACACCTACACCCCGAACGCCAACTACCACGGCACCGACAGCTTCACTTACACGGTGACTGACGCCGCCAGTGGCGAGAGCAGCACTCAGACGGTGACCATCACCGTGACCCCAGACAACGCCGACGCGGTACTCGCCGATGACAGCAAGACGGTGGCGGAAGACATTGATGCCACCGGCAACGTGCTGAGCAACGACCTGGCGGACGACGCGGCGCTGAGTGTGAAGAGCTTCAGCGTTGGAGAGCAGACTGTGGCCGCCGGGGAGACCATAACCCTGGAGAACGTCGGTACCATCACCATCGACGCCAACGGTGACTACGTGTTCGACCCGGTGGATGACTGGAACGGCAGTGTGCCGACCATCATATATACCACCGACACCGATCAGACTGCCGAGCTGCAGATCACCGTGACCCCGGTCAACGACGCCCCTGTGGTGAGCGACGCCGAAGGCGACAAGGCGTTCGAGGACGGCCAGGGCGGGATCTCCTTCAACGTCAAAGACAACTTCAGCGATGAGGATGGCGCGGACGACATCACCGGCATCAGCGT
>NZ_JBLXDO010000016.1:0-48852 GCF_048263965.1 Ferrimonas sp.
TTCCGGGTGTCGATGTTTTGCTCAGCGCGGTGTTTGATGACCCGCTTTGCCCCGTCGACAGGAAGCGCATTATAGGGACTGGAACGCTTCCTGCAAGGGAAATCTCCACAATCGTGTTCGATCGGCTTTTTTTTGCTCACACCGGCTGAAAGTTACTTTTTTTGTGCTTAGATCACAGGCATGGGCGCAAAAATGGGCTATTTATGCCACATGGGTCTACAAAGATGTGAGCTGAATGTTGTTTAATTACGGAAATCAGTTTCACCGCTTTTAAGCACCACCGAATTTTACTTAATTAAGGAAACAACCATGAGCACAGTGTTTCACCTCGGTTTGACCAAAGAGATGCTGGACGGCGCCAACGTGGCCATCGTTCCCGGCGATCCAGAGCGTGTAAAGCGCATTGCAGAACTGATGGAAAACCCCACCTTCCTGGCCAGCACCCGTGAGTTCACCAGCTACCTGGGTTACCTCGACGGCAAGCCTGTTGTGGTTTGCTCCACCGGTATCGGCGGTCCCTCTACTTCTATTGCGGTGGAAGAGCTGGCTCAGCTGGGCATCAACACCTTCCTGCGTGTGGGCACCACCGGCGCCATTCAGGACTACGTTAATGTGGGTGATGTGATCGTAACCAACGGCTCTGTCCGTCTGGACGGTGCCAGCCTGCACTTTGCTCCCATGGAGTTCCCTGCCGTTGCCGACTTCGCCTGCACCACCGCCCTGGTGAACGCCGCCAACGACCTGGGCCACGAGCCTCACGTGGGCATCACCGCCTCTTCCGACACCTTCTACCCAGGTCAGGAGCGTTACGACACCGTATCCGGTCGCGTAACCCGTCGCTTCAAAGACTCCATGAAAGAGTGGCAGGAGATGGGCGTACTGAACTACGAGATGGAATCCGCCACTCTGCTGACCATGTGTGCCAGCCAGGGTTGGTACGCGGGCTGCGTGGCCGGTGTGATCGTAAACCGCACCCAGCAGGAGATCCCTGACGAAGCCACCATGAAGAAGACCGAGACCTCTGCCGTTTCCATCGTTGTGGAAGCCGCCCGTCGCATGGTTGCCGAGTCCTAAGACGACGCCCAATAAAAAAGCTTCGCCTGGTGCGAAGCTTTTTTTATGCCTGAAACATCGTTACTGCTCTAGGGTGGCAAGCAGGCTGTTCAGGTTGTTCCTCACCCAGATGGGATCGATGGGGCCCCAGTCTGCCACCCGGTAGTGGCCGTCATTGTGGCGCACGCCGTCTTCGATGAACTCCACCTGTACCCCCATGCCAATGAGTGCCTTGAGCACATCCTGGATGGTGCGGCGAGGCCAGCCCAAACTCTTCATCAACGCCGGCACGCTGGCCTTCTCGTGATGGGCGATCTCATGCATCAGTATCAGCCGGCGACTGAAGGTAGGGTTCAGCATTTCATATAATCCTTATTCGACTCGCCATACCGACGGCGTTTCAGTCTGACTCTTAACAAATTCCATCCATGGTAACAACAGCTTAAATTCCAAGCTGTCTGCTGCTACACAAAATCAGTGCTCGAGGAACAAGTAGTTTTGCCAGCTCTTCATCCTCAGCAGTACCCGGCGGATGATGGAGACATGGGTAAACCTGTCCGAGTACACCGCCATCTCTGCGTTGGCCCCGTCCGGCAGCACGTACTGGTCAATCTCATCGTCCAGCTCTATCTGGACAAAGGCCCTGCCCTGGCCCATCAGGACGGCGGTGGTGAACAGCTGCCCCTGAGCCTGGAACTGACCTTCGCCTATATTCGGCAGCACCTGGGACACCTTGCCCTTGAACACCCGGCCGGGAATGGCGGGGAAGATCACCTCGGCCTCGTAGCCTTCACTGATCCTCAGCAGCGAGCGCTGGTTGAAGGCACCTACATAAGCCGAGTCGCTGCTGTTGATGAACACCATCACCGGACGCAGCGGCAGGGGCACGGCCATCATGCCGGGGCGCAGGGCCACCTGGGTCACGTAGCCGTCGGTGGGGGCACGGACCACGGTTTCACTCAGGTCATACTCCGCATTGGTCAATTCCGCCTGGCGAGCCGCCAGCTTGGCTTCCGCGGCCAGGTAGAGCTGCTCGCGGATATCCAGTTCCGACCGGGTAAAGGCGCCGCCCTTATCGTAGCCCTCCTTGTACCTCAGGTATTCCCCCTTGGTACGGTCCCGGTCGGCGGTGGCTGCGGTCACCTGGGCCTGCCTCTCTTCCGCCACTTCCCGGTAGCGGGTGTCATCGATGCGAAACAGCACATCACCCTGCTTCAGTGGCTGATTGGCCACCACGGGCACCT
Source organism: Ferrimonas sp. (assembly GCF_048263965.1). Taxonomy (NCBI): domain Bacteria; kingdom Pseudomonadati; phylum Pseudomonadota; class Gammaproteobacteria; order Alteromonadales; family Ferrimonadaceae; genus Ferrimonas; species Ferrimonas sp. The sequence goes on from NZ_JBLXDO010000016.1 coordinate 2,298, forward strand.
CCACCACCGGGCCTCTCACCGAGGGGACGATGGGCGTGGTAACAAATACCTGACGCGCCAATGGCGTAAAGGGGTGGTTGTAGTTCATCAACAGCAGCAGGGCACCAATGAGCACCACGCCCCCCAATACCGCAGTAGGTACGGTCCACTTATTCAGGGGGATCTTAAAAATTTTAAAGATGGCAACGCACAGGGCGGTGTAGGTCATTATGAGTAGCAGGTCCATCTGTTAGCTCTCCCCACTCAGTTTGGCCACCTGCTCCCGCAGGCTGGCGACTTCATTCTCCAGGGAGGCCACCTTGACCTCCAGAGCCTGTTCATGTTCCTGCAACTGTTTGAAGCCCCAGCCACGGTCTTCGCGGTAGAGGGTGGCCCAGATCCACAGGAAGGGCCAGATGACGTGCAGGGTAAACAGGCTGACCCATCCGGTCACGTGGATGGCGTCCTGATGGGGATGGTTGCGCTTCTTGGCTATTTCATAGGGGATGTCGTGGATAGCAATAATGCCGTAGAACAGGACCAACCCCACAAAAAAGAGCAAAGCGAGAGCGAAATAATCTAAGAACATAAGACACCTGGCGCTGCTTAACGTTTTCTAAACATAACACAACGTGGGAAACAAACAGCAGTTTATTGCCGCCGCAAGTGTGCGCTGTGCCCTTGCCAAAATCCCCATCTCGACGTAATAAAAGTGTCCTATATTTGCCATCAAATCTTCCACAAAAGTCCTCTACAAGAGGGCACCGTTAGACAGTACACCGAGAGAGAATGTCATGAGCCAAATTGAAGGATTTCAGCCAACCGGTCGTTTCTTCGATGACACGCATTTTCCCCGTGGCTTTGCCCGTTCAGGCCACTTCACCATGAAAGAGTCCGACCTGCTTGAGCAGTACGGTCGACGGCTCAAGGCTCTGGCCGACGGCAAGCAGCCGCCGGTCACTCCACAGGAGGAGCAGTTTATCTCCATGGCCAGGGGCGAACGCCCGGCCGAGTCGGTTCTGGAACAGGCCTGGACCAAGTACATTGCCAAGAGTCAGAGGCGCAAGCTGTTCACCATGAGCTCCAAGTCATCCTCCGAGGACGATGGTGCCGACGATGACAGCGGCAGCGACGACCTGAGCAGCGACCAGGACGACATCATCGAACTGGAATAAACGAGAAAGGCCAGCTTACGCTGGCCTTTTTTATTGTGGTTGCCGGTGGGATCAGAGGATCCGCTGCGGACTGCTCAACTTGCGACGCAGGTAGGCGACCTGCCCCTGGTGATCCAGGTTCTTGGGGCAGGTGTCCTGACAACCCAGCAGGGTCATGCAGCCAAACACGCCATCTTCGTCACCGATGATGTGGTAGAACTCCTCGGCGTCCCTGGCATCACGATCGTCCAGGGCGAAGCGGGCCACCTTGTTGAAGCCCACGGCCCCAACGAAGGTTTCCCTCATCTGGGCGGTGGCGCAGGCGGAGACGCAGCAGCCGCACTCGATGCAACGCTCCGATTCGTAGATGACGTCCGCCAGCTCAGGCTCCATGGGGCGCTCCAGCCGGTGCATATCCTGGTTCACCTCTTTGGGGTTGAGCCAGGCCTGCAGCCGCTCGGAGAGGGCGCGCATGAACTTGCCGGTGTTCACCGACAGATCCCCAATCAGTTCGAAGCCCGGCAGCGGCATCAGGGTGATCACCCCTTTGCCGAAGTTGCTGGTCAGGGTCCGACAGGCCAGGGTGGGCAAGCCGTTGATCACCATGGCGCAGCTGCCGCAGATGCCGGCGCGGCAGACAAAGTCGAACTGCAGGGTGGGATCCTGCTGCTCACGCAGCAGGTTGAGGGCGATGAACACCGTCATCCCAGGCGCTTCCTGCAACTGGTACTCCTGCATCATCGGCTTGTCGCCGGGCAGCTGAGGGTCGTAACGGAAGATACGGAAAGTCAGGGTACGGCTCATAGATCCTCTCCACGGCGCTGGTTTTTCGGTTTGAACTTAACGGGCAGCTCGAAGGCCATGGTCTGCTGCTGACGCTGATGACGGTCGCTGAACTCCTTGGCGATCGCCTCCACCTCCTGCAAGCGAGCTTCGGTGTCCGGATGGGCGATGGCGTTGTCCTCGCCGTAGCCACGGTAGCCCGGCGGCAACTCCATCTCATTGACGTCCAGATCCTCATACTCCAGGTCGATGTCGTGATCGCGCCAGAACGCCAGGGTGCGCTTGAGCCAGTCGCGGTCGTTACGCTGAGGGTAATCCTCCCGGGAGTGGGCACCACGGGATTCGGTGCGCGCCTCGGCGCCCATGGCCACCGCCAGCGCCACCTTGATCATCTTGCGCAGACGAATGGCGGCCACCAGCTCGGGGTTGGCGTGACGCTTCTTGTTGTTCACCACCAGGTTCTCACAGCGCTCCGCCAGGGACTTGAGCTCGGCCACGGCCTTGCCCAGCTCTTCGCCGGTGCGGAAGATCCCCACCTTGTCCATCATGATCGCTTCCATCTCCTGACGCAGGGTAAAGGGGTTCTCCCCCTCCTCCCGCGCCAGCAGCCGGTCGAGGTCCGCCTGTTCGCGGTTGAGGCACTGCTGCGCCAGGGCCTGGCTGCCCATGTCATAGCGCTGACAGGCGTCGGCCACGTATTCACCGACGATCATCCCGGCCACCACGGTCTCCGCCAGGGAGTTGCCACCGAGTCGGTTGAAGCCGTGCATGTCCCAGCAGGCGGCCTCGCCTACGGAGAACAGCCCCTTAAGGTTGGGCGCTTCGCCCTGCTCATCGGTACGGATGCCACCCATGGAGTAGTGCTGGGTGGGACGCACCGGGATCCAGTCCTCGGCGGGGTCGATGCCAAGGAAGTACTGGCAGATCTCCTGCACCTCGCGCAGATTCTTCTCGATGTGTTCCCGACCCAGCAGGGTGATGTCCAGCCACAGGTGAGGGCCATAGGGGCTGTCCACCCCCTTGCCCTTGCGCATGTGCTCGGTCATGCGGCGGGAGACCACGTCCCGGGAGGCCAGCTCCTTCTTCTCCGGCTCATAGTCGGGCATAAAGCGGTAGCCGTCCTTGTCCCTCAGGATGCCGCCGTCACCGCGACAGCCCTCGGTGGTCAGGATCCCCACCGGCACGATGGCGGTGGGGTGGAACTGGATCGCCTCCGGGTTACCCAGGGCCACCTTACCGGTTTCCAGAGCGATACCCTGGCCGGTGCCTTCACAGATGATGGCGTTGGTGGACACCGACCACAGTCGGCCGTAGCCGCCGGTGGCGATGGTGGTGGTGCGAGCCAGGTAGGCCACCAGCTCACCGGTAATCAGGTCGCGAACGATGGCGCCATGGCAACGGTCGCCGTCCTCAATCAGGGCGATCGCCTCCTTACGCTCATGCACCGGGATGCCCAGGCTGATCGCCTTGTTGTCCATGGCGTAGAGCATGGAGTGACCGGTGCCGTCTGCGGTGTAGCAGGTGCGCCACTTCTTGGTGCCACCGAAGTCCCGGGCGGTGATCAGGCCATGGGCCTCTTCCGGCTCGGTGATGGTCACCTCTTCGGCGTTGACGATCGCCTTGCGGTCACCCTTTTGCACCCGGCTCCAGGGCACACCCCAGGCCGACGCCTGACGCACCGCCTTGGGCGCTACGTGGGCAAACATCCGCGCCACTCTCTGGTCACAGCCCCAGTCGGAGCCCTTCACCGTATCCTGGAAGTGGACGTCCTCATTGTCGCCCACGCCTTTGACACTGTTGCCCAGACTGGCCTGCATGCCACCCTGGGCGGCGGCGGAGTGAGAGCGCTTGGCGGGGATCAGCGACAACACCAGGGTATTGAGACCCCGCTCCTTACAGGCGATGGCCACCCTCAGGCCGGCCAACCCACCGCCAATCACCAAGGCATCGGTATAGATGGTTTTCATTATTGTTGTCCTCAGTTGGGGCTGTAGGGAGTCAGGGGAACTGGCAGGCTCTGGCCCACGGCCAGCCACACCACCAGACTGGCACTGCCCAGCACCAGCAGCCAGATGCTGACCCCCAGGGCCAGCTTCCGAGCACCGGCGCGGGAGACCTTGTCACCCCACCATTTCAGGCTGAAGCGGTAGAGGCCGATCACCGCGTGCAACACCACCAGGGGCATCAGCAGCATGTACAGCCAGCCGAAGCCCTGCTCAACGATGCGGTAGGCAGACTGGTGAGGACCGATGGCGGCGGGATCCAGCAGGATGCCAATCAGGTGCACCGGCACCAGGAAGAACAGGGCAAAGCCGCTGACCAGCTGCACCAGCCACAGGCGGGTGTCGGGCAGGCGCATGCCCGCCTGCTGTTTCAGGGCACGCCACTGACGGTGCTTCTGAGGGAAGCGGCGCAGGGCGGTGATGGCGTGAATCAGCAGCAATACGGTCAGGGTCAGGGCCACCAGCACGGTCAGGGCGGGGAAGCCATGGCCTTCGGGATCCAGGAAGCCCGCTTCGAGGATCCGCACCACCCGGTAAAACGCCTCTTTACCGAACAGGATGCTGGACTCGAAGTGCAGGTGGAACAGCAGGAAGATCGCCAGCGCGGCTCCTGAGAGCCCCTGCCACCGATCCAGCCTGGCTGCGGTACGACCGCTTACTCCATTAGGGGTCATAGATAAACCTATTATTGTTGTAGGGATTAGAAGAGGAAGATCAACGATACGGTTCCATCCGCTCCTCGTTAAGGGACAAAACACCAGTCATTGATCAAGATCACTCATGGGATTTCCGCCCATGTGAAATCAATCACATTATTTGACCCCTGTTCAAAATGCCGTCAGTGATCAGCCTTTGTCATCCGCCGGATGCAGCCACACACGTTGTCGCATACAATAGGGGCAACCAAACCTCTTTAACTATGAGCGCACTATGCCCTGGATTCAGATCCGCATTAACACCAATGGTGAGTTGGCCGAGACCATCGGCGATCACCTGACCGAAACCGGCGCCGTCTCCGTGACCTTCGTGGACGCCAAAGACACCCCGGTGTTTGAACCCCTGCCCGGAGAGACCCGCCTGTGGGGCGACACCGACGTCATCGGCCTGTATGACGCCATCACCGACATGAAGGCGGTGGTGACCGAGCTGGAAGCGCAACCTGAACTGGGCCCCGAATTCACCCACAAGGTGGAAGCTCTGGAGGATAAGGACTGGGAACGGGAGTGGATGGACAACTTCAAGCCGATGCAATTCGGCAAGCGTCTGTGGATCTGCCCCAGCTGGCACGAGGCCCCGGAGCCGGATGCGGTCAACGTATTACTTGATCCCGGCCTGGCCTTTGGCACCGGCACCCACCCCACCACCGCCCTGTGTCTGCAGTGGCTCGATGGCCTGGAGATGTCCGACAAGCAGGTGATCGACTTCGGCTGTGGCTCCGGCATCCTGGCGGTGGCGGCGCTGAAGCTGGGCGCTCAGCACTGCATCGGCATCGACATCGATCCCCAGGCCCTGACCGCCAGCCGGGACAACGCCGGCCGCAACGGCATCGAAGAGAGTCGCTTCGACCTGTACCTGCCCAAGAACCAGCCCGAGAACCTGCAGGCGGACGTGCTGATGGCCAACATCCTGGCCGGCCCTCTGCGGGAACTGGCGCCGCTGATCGCCGGCCTGGTGAAGCCCGGTGGACGCCTGGCACTGTCCGGTTTGCTGCAGGAGCAGAATGACGAACTTCGCAAAATTTACAGCCAGTGGTTTGAGCTGGACGACACCGCGGTAATGGAAGATTGGTGTCGAATTAGCGGCACTCGCAAGTAAACGTTCAAAAAACGAACGATTTCAGGGGTGGTCGGGTATGTGAGTACCCACTCACTTTGCCCCCCCTGCCCTCATTGAAATAACTCCAATAATGTCAAGCAAAAAAAGTTGCTCCTCGTACATTTATTGACCTTCCCACCACTGATAAAAAAGAGTAATATGCGCTCCCTCGTGAACGTACGAGGAGATTTGTCATCATGCGCATTGGACCCTATCAACTGGAAAACCGGCTGATCGTGGCTCCCATGGCCGGGGTAACGGATCTCCCCTTCCGCACACTGTGTCGCCGATTAGGCGCTGGTTTAGCCGTGTCTGAGATGTTGTCTTCCAATCCCAAAGTTTGGGATTCGGACAAGTCGCGCTCGCGGATGGACCACGGTGGTGAAGACGGAATTCGTTCAGTACAGATCGCCGGCGCTGAGCCCGAGTTAATGGCCCAGGCGGCGCGCTTCAATGTGGAGCGTGGTGCCCAGATCATCGACATCAACATGGGCTGTCCGGCAAAAAAAGTGAATAAGAAGATGGCTGGGTCCGCACTGATGCGGGAACCGGACCGGGTGAAGCAGATACTGGACGCGGTGGTTAACGCCGTGGACGTACCGGTCACCCTGAAGATCCGCACCGGTTGGGATCCAGAGCATCGAAACGGCATCGAGATTGCCCAGATTGCCGAACAACATGGGATCGCCTCCCTCGCCGTGCACGGCCGTACCAGGCAGTGCATGTATAAAGGAGAGGCGGAGTACGACACCATCGCTGCCATCAAGCAGTCGGTGTCCATCCCGGTTGTCGCCAATGGGGATATCGACAGCCCAGAGAAAGCGCGTCATGTCCTGGAAGTTACCCAGGCGGATGCGATCATGATTGGTCGAGCCGCCCAGGGACAGCCATGGCTGTTTCGGGAAATCGAGCACTTTCTTCGTACCGGCACCAAGCTAGCGGCCCCGAGCCAGGAAGAGATTCGGGGCATCATGCTGGAGCACCTGGACACCCTGCACCGTTTCTACGGCGAAGAGCGTGGTCTTCGCATCGCCCGGAAGCATGTGGGTTGGTACCTGACGCACCAGCAGCAGGATTCGGTACGACGCGAGTTTAATCGTTTGGAAAGTGCCGCAGCGCAACTCGAAGCGTTGACGCGCTATTTTGACCAGGTTTAACAATTTAATTTAAGAGCAAGGCAGTATGTTTGATCAGCAGAACTCCCATCCAGAAGCACAACTGACCGTAGGCCAGATCGAAACCCCCAACGGCACCGTGAAGCCTCAGCTGTTACGCGACTCCGTGAAGCGCGCCGTAAGCAACTACTTTGCTCAGCTGGACGGCCAGGAAGCTTCTGAAGTGTACGAGATGGTCCTGTGCGAAGTGGAACAGCCCCTGCTGGACATCATCATGCAGTACACCCGTGGTAACCAGACCCGTGCTGCCAACATCATGGGCATCAACCGCGGTACTCTGCGCAAGAAGCTGAAGAAGTACGGCATGAACTAAGAGCTCTGCTCTAAAGTTTTAAAATTCAAACCCTTAGCTCTCTGAGCTAAGGGTTTTTTTCGTTTCAGGCCTCCGCCCCCCTCTCCTTTCGGGTCATGCCTCCCACACAGCCACAAGAAAAAGTTTCGACTCATCAATAATTTGACCCTTAAAAACCAGGGGAGTAAAACAGTCAGGAGTAACCTGTCAGCCAATGCCAAGGAGAGACAGCATGCACTTAGACTCCCTCATCGAAGCAGCCTTCAATACCAAGTCCCTTGAGGAGATGGATCTGTTGGGTCGGGCCCTGGCTGCCCTGAACTGGAGTGACAAGGTCAACGGCGACTTCCTCGGGCTGTGCATGGTTTACTGTGAATCCTCGGAGTACTGCGCCGTCGCTCAGGAGGTGTGCCGACAGATTAACGACGCCCTGGCAGCTAACCCGGATTCAGAGCCCGACGTGGATGTTCTGTGGATGCTTACCACCCAAAGCACCCTGACCCGCACCCTGCACTAAGGTGTCACATGTAGGCTTGGCCAGCTTGGTCCAATCCTATCTGAACTGTTTTTCGCCAATCCGGCGAATGCTTTACGTTGTAAATGGCTGATCTCTCACACGAAGGAGCGGAAGTCACCACTGTCGGCCACCCGGTGCCATCGGTATTCTGTAGGCGTCTGGGCAGCAGTCAAGGGAGTGATAGGTCCAGACAACCTCTCCCCTTTTTTTGCTGCCCAACGGACAGTTCCTGATATCCCTGCGGGAGGTACGTCATGTCGACGCTCCGGGACCAGCAAGCCAACTCCTCTCTCTGGCCCTTGCTGACCAATGTGGCTCAACTGTTGCTGTTGCCGTTTTCGGCACTGGTACTGATGGTCGCCCTGGAGAGCCTGACCCATCCCCCCGCTCAGTTTCAAGGAGACTTCTCGGCCTATTCCGGAGACAGCAAGGCCCAGGTGGTTATCTATAACGCCAGCTGGTGTCCAGCAAGCAGGGAGATCCACTCACTTCTTGCGAACCGGGGGGTGAAATTTGAGGAGCGTGACCTGTCGGCCAGCTCAAACTGGTTTCAAGGACACGTACCCCTGGGTTGTGACAGCGTACCCATCCTCCTCATTGGCGACACCTTGATCTATGGCAACAAGCCCAAGCTGATAGAGCAGCAGCTGGCAAAAGAGAATGTTTTACCTTAAGGGTGCAGCACAACCCCAGTCTGCACCTTTTTCCTTTCTTCCCGCTCCCGCTTCCACAACGATTACCGCTATACTATCGCCGTTGATTTAACAGGACAGAGACTGATGAGTGAGCAACTGCCCCTGATGCCGGGGTGTGATTTCGTCGAGCTGTATAAAGTGCTGAAGGTTCAGGGCTGGGTCGGTTCCGGCAGCGACGCCAAGCTGGTGATCAGTGAGGGCATGGTTGAGGTGAACGACGAGCTGGAAACCCGCAAGCGGCGCAAGCTGGTGGCTGGCGATCGGGTCAGCTTCAATGGCGAGATGGTCACCATCGCTCCTCCCCAGGAGGGCGCCAAACCCAAGGCCCAGGCCAAGAGCAGTGCCCCCAAGAAGCGGGCCCGCCCCTCCATCGAGTTTTAACCAAAGAGAGAACCCATGACATTTCCCTCCGATCCCACCGGCGAACTGCTGGAACTGATGCAGGGTGAAGGCATCGATCTGAGCCAGCCCTATATGCTGGACTTCTACGTGCTGTTTGCCGACGAGGAGCAGGGCCGCAAGGCGGCTGAGCGGGTCCAGAAGGAGTACCCGGGCTGTGGCCTCTACCTGAACTACAACGAGGCCGCCAAGGAGTGGGAGCTGCGCCTGGTAACAGAGATGGTGCCCGAGCATGGCCCCATCTGCGAGATTGAGAAGACCCTGACCGCCCTGTGCAAGAAGTACAAGGGTAAGAGTGACGGCTGGGGCATGCTGGAGCCTGAGGACGACGACGTCGACGACGGCCTGGAGTAACAGCGACTCCGCCCCATAAGAAAAACGCGCCTTTCGGCGCGTTTTTTTATTCCTCTGAGCTGGGCTTCTTCGGAATGAAGGGCAGCTCGCCGGCATCCTTGAGCACAAAGGCGGTCTTGCGCTTCTTCTTGGGCGCGGCAGGCTTCTTCGGCGCCGCCTTCTTCGGGCCACCCTTGTCGCCTGTGCTGACGCTCTTGGCCTTGGGCTTGGGCTTGAATCCCTTGAACTTGGCTTCCATCCCCTCCAGGGCTTCGAAGCTCAGGCTCTGGCCCAGGAAACGCTGCAAGTCTTCCGCCGCCTTCCAGTCCTTGGGGCCCACCAGGGAGTAGGCTTCCCCGGTGGCACCGGCACGACCGGTACGGCCACTGCGGTGGATGTACTCTTCGGAGTGCTTGGGCAGATCGAAGTTGATCACCATGGAAACCTGACTGATGTCCAGTCCACGGCTGGCCAGATCGGTGGTCACCAGGATCTGCGCCTTACCGGCGGCAAACTCATCCATGATGCGGTTGCGGGCCGACTGACTGAGGTCCCCAGACAGGGCCAGGGTGGTGTACCCCTGCTCCGCCAGCAGCTGAGCCAGACGGTCGGTGTCTGCCCGGGTGGCGGTAAACAGCATCGCCTGGTTGAACGGCTTCTCCTCCAGCAGCTTCATCAGCTGTGCCTGCTTGTGATCCAAGTGATCGGACAGGATAAAGGTGTGGTGGATGTTGGCGTGCATCTGCTGCTCGGCATCGATGCGCACCCGGGCCGGGGCACTGAGCAGGTCCTGGCCAAACTCGCTCACCACCGCGCTGTCCAGGGTGGCGGAAAACATCAGGGTCTGACGGCGACGGTGATCCGCCGCCTTGTGGATGGCATTGAGCTGTTCGGCAAAGCCCAGGTCCAGCATCCGATCCGCCTCATCCAGGATCAGCAGCTCCAGGCCGTTGAGGTAGAGGTGGCCGTGCTCCAGATGATCCGCCAGTCGCCCCGGGGTGGCGATGACGAAATGGGGATCTTTCGCCAAATCTTTGCTCTGCTGGTTGAAGTCTTCTCCGCCGAGAATCAGCACACCCTTGATGCTGGTGTTGGAGATCAGGCTACGCAGTTGGCCGTAGACCTGCTTGGCCAGCTCCCGGGTTGGGGCCAGCACCACCACCCGAGGGTCGCGCTTGCTCAGGGCTTTCTGCTTCATCACTCTCTGAACCGCAGGCAGCAGGTAAGCCAGGGTTTTACCGGATCCCGTCTTGGAGGAAGCCAGCAGGTCCTTGCCGGCGATGGCGACCGGAATGGCCTGCTGCTGAATGTCAGTGGCCTGCTGGAAGCCCTGATGATCCATACGCTCAACCAACCGCTTGTCGAGACCCAGTTCAGAAAATTGCAAAGGTGATACTCCAACCCAAAAAATTCGAAGCGCACAGTATACACGAAACCGCCTGAATCCTCTCCAGCCGGCAATATTTCGCCACCTTCAGGGCAGCCATGGCATCAAAGGGGGGACACCGGCAGCTAAGCCATTGAACCTTGGCAAACATCCACCTGTGGCACCCAGCTTGCCTGAAATCTCGCCAGTGGCGTACACCGGAAAGGGAAAGCCCGGGCTAGGGTTCCGCCTGCCGCAGAGCTTCACCCGGGACAAAACCATAGTCGCGGTGCTCAAAGGCAAGGTGGAGCTACTGACCCTGAGTGAACCCAGCCTGAGCCCAGGCCGGGCGTCGAAGTTGTAGACCAGGGGCTGCCCTGCTAACCTGCTGTGTCCCCAACCGAGGTTAGTATTGATGTCCCTGGAATCTTTGATCATTCTCCTGCCGCTGTTTGGCGGCTACCTGGTGCCTGTAAAGAGTCGCAGCCTGCTGGCGCGCATCGATTTGGTACTCAGTGGCATCGTCTATCTGATTCTGGCCCTGATGGGCCTCTCTTTGGCCCAGGTAGACAACCTGGCGTCGGAGCTGGGCACCATTGGGGTGTTGCTGGCCACCCTGATCGTTCTGACCCTGGGCCTGAACCTGGCGGCCCTGCCCCTGGTGGACAAACGCTGGCCCCTGGCCCTGGACCTGGGACAAAGTAAGCAGCCCCTGGGCAAGCTGGTGATGGAATCGCTGAAGCTGGCGCTGGTGGTGGCCGGCGGTGTGGCGCTGGGGCTGGTGGTGACCCTGCCCCACAGCCTGGTCGAGCAGACCGCCAATGGCGCCCTGATGGTGCTGCTGGCGCTCATCGGCATCCAGCTGAGAGGGTCCAACCTGGGGCTGCGCAGCATCCTGCTCAATCCCCGAGGGTTGGCCATCGCCGCCGTGGTCGCCCTCACCTCCCTGGCCGCCGGCGCCCTGACCGCGGTGATCCACGATCTGCCGCTGCTGCACGGGGTGATTCTCGCGTCGGGCTTTGGCTGGTACTCCCTGTCCGGGATTCTGATCACCGATGGTCTGGGACCGGTACTGGGCTCGGTGGCCTTCCTGGCGGATCTCAGCCGGGAGCTGATCGCCATCGTGCTGATCCCCGCGCTAATGCGGATCTCCCCCGCCGGCGCCATCGGCTACGGCGGGGCCACCGCCATGGATTTCACCCTGCCGGTGCTGCAGCAGACCGGGGGACCCAAGGTGGTGCCGGTGGCCATTGTCTCGGGCTTTTTGCTGAGTCTGGCCACCCCCATCCTGATCCCCTTCCTGCTGTCGCTGGGCTAAGTTGCCCTGAGACGAACTACAGCCGGGTCAGGCGGAACACCAGTTCATCCAGGCGCTCGACTCCCTTGTTGAGGAACCTGGGGTTGTGCGCCAACACATCGATGCGCTCCAGCAGTTCGACCTTGAACAGGCCGTCACTCAGGGTCAGCACCTGCTCCTCACTGACGGAGAAGGGTGGCCCGGAAAGCTGCTGCTGAGGGTAATCCAGGGTGATCAGCAGTCCCTGGGTGCCGGGCGCCAGCATGCCTGCCAGCTTGTGCCAATATTCGGCGCGCATCGCCTCGGGCAGGGCAATCAACGCCGCCCGGTCGTAGAAGGCGCTGAGCGGAGTCAGCTGCTCACCGTCCAGCTGGAACATGTCGCCCTGCCAAAGCTCATAGGCGCCAGCACTGAAGCGTTTCAGGGGAGGACGAGGGTCGATTTGTGGTGACAGACCGCGTTCGTCGAAGAAGCTGGAGACCGCCAGTTCACTGAGTTCACAGCCCACCACGGTTTCACCGTGCTCCGCCAGCCAGATCATATCCAGGGATTTCCCACACAGGGGAACGAAGATGCGCCCACTGTCGTGGTCGATGCTCGACCAGTGGGATTTAAGGAAGGGGTTAATCTCGTCCTGATGAAAGCCGATAAGCTGGTTTTCCCACTTATCGTGCCAGAATGATGCGTCCATAAAGTGCCAATCCTGCTTTGTTCAGGCTTGGCACCTTACCTGCTCACTGAAAGAATGTCATTACCACTCTTTGGACAGTACCACCCTCACGCGTTCCAGCCATTTGCAGTTATCGCAACTGCAGGCGCGACGCGACAGGTGGGCGGGGGTTAGCTGAGCCTCAACGTAATCACAAGCCAGGGTCAGCTCACGACGAAACTCCTTCATGGACTTTCGTTCGACGGCGACCAGCTCGTCGTTATGATTCAGCCACTTACACTCCATGCCCTGGTGACAATAGATGCATCGCTCATCCACTGGGTTATAGAATACCGCGTGGGGACAGAAGCGCACATCCATGTTGTCGCGCATCTTGTTGCGCGGATAATTTAACAACTCAACCAGCTCGGCGACTGTGGGTGCAGCGGCAGCCTCGGCCATCTCTAGGTCTCCCATGTTACAATGCGGATCCAATAATCACATAAACCGCCCCGAAACCCTTGATTTTGATCAAGGTAATGAACGCTTTTCTATGGCGGTAACCGGGCTTAACAGGAAAGAAAAGTCCAACTTTAGCCAGCGAGCACCTGCAAAGCTGTGAAATACAGGGAGTTCCATGAAAGACACGGCGCCGCTACACCATTTTTACATCGCTGAAGAGCAGTCGATCTATCTTCTGAAACATGACGATGCTCAAAAGCTGAAGCAGTGGCTGAGGCTGTGTGAAAAGCAGCTGGCCAGGCTGGGTTACAGGCAGATCCGCTTCGTCGGCAAAGGGGTGTATGGCTTCGTCTTCGCCGGCCGCCACCCCACCGAGGGGGAGCAGGTGTTCAAGTTCTCCCGCATCACCCTGCCGGTGCACCTGCAGGCGCGGCTGGAGGAGGAGGCCTGGATGCTGGATCAGGTCAATCACCCCAACATCCCCAGGTTGATCCGTTATCAGCAGCTGAAGCTGCAGGGGATCATGGTGATGACCCTGGCGCCCGGCCGGGACCTGGCTCAGCTGGCCCTGCGCTGCGGTCCCCTGCCCCTGACCTGGCTGGCCGCCATCGCCCGCCAACTGGCGGAGCTGCTGCGCTACCTGAGACAGGACCTGTCCCGCCCCATAGTCCACGGCGACATCAAGCCCTCCAACCTGGTGTTTGATCCCCTGTCCCAGACCCTGTCTCTGATCGATTGGGGCTCGGCGGTGTTCGCCCAGCAGGACGCCGACGGCGAGCCCATCGCCGCCACCGGGCTGGGGGTGGGCGGTGAACCCCTGCACAGCAACGCCCGCATGGGGGATCTCTATTTTATCGGCGCCGACCAGCTGGCCGGACGCCCCTCCTCCCCACGATTCGATGAACAGGGGGTGGCCGGCACCCTGTATGCCCTGGCCTCGGGCCTGCCCAGCCGCTTCGGACGCAGCGTGCTGCCCGCCGCCAGCCTGGGATTGCCCAAAGCCTTTGCCGACACCCTGGACGCCATGCTGAGTGACGATTCCCAGGTGCAGCGCCAGGGAGGCGACCACTTTATCCGGCGCCTGACTCAGGAACCGGCCTGGCAGCCGCCGGTGCTACCCGAGCCCAGCCTGACCCCCTCCCTGCCGGTGTGGGTGCACCAGTTTGGCCAAGGGATCGACACCGTGGCCTACAGCTCACGCAAATCCTTCCTGCAGCAGCACCAGGGGGACGCCCCCCTGCCCAGTGGCGACATCCAGATTGACCGCTACTACCGGGACTACCTGATGGGGATGGGGGATGTGGAGAAGGCCTTTGTCACCGCGGTAGGGCGGCTGGGGGAGTTTCCCATTCTCGGCGGCCTGGCCCTGCACTGGCACGGTGCCGGGGTGGCCATCGACTCCAGCCTCAACCTGTTCGACCCTACCCTCAAGGCCCCCTTTACCCATGCGGTCAACAACCTGGTGAAACTGGCCCAGTCCATCCCCCATCAGGGGGTGTTCAAGGCCTGTTTCTTCAACGCCCGGGATACCCTGCACTTCGAGCGGGAGACGCCGCAGCAGGGGTTTGTACCGTCACAGGAGCAGCAGATTCGCTTCGATCTGTCCGATGTGCCCGAGCTGGAGGACAAGACCCGACTGCACAGCTACTTCGAGGATGGCCAGGACCCGGACGAGAACCTGCGCCTGCCCAGGGGGATCATGACCGCCCTGGCGGAACTCAACACCATCCACCACACCGGCTGCATCATCTTCGAGGTGCTGCCCACCCACATGAAGCTGCACTCCTACCTGCGCCTGCTGGATCCCGAACGGGAAGCGGAGTTCCGCGATTGCCTGGGGCGGATTCTGGCCCAGGTGCCACAGATCCGCGACCAGGGGATCTCCGGCTTCATGAAGCTGCCCTATAAGAACACCCGCCATTATGTGCACCGGGAGCGCCACCCAGTAAACTATCAGATGCCCCCAAGGCAGACTCTGGGGGAAACCCGGGCCTAAACGAAAAACCCCGGCGCATGGCCAGGGCTTCTTGTTTTTTCACCGGGTGATTACAACCCGAGAATCGTGGTCGCAAAACCGAAGTAGATCAGCACCCCAGTGGCGTCCACTATGGTGGTCACCAGGGGCCCGGAGGCGGTCGCCGGGTCCAGCTTCACCCGGCTGAGGATGAAGGGCAGGCACAGGCCAATCAGGGAGCCGGCCATCACCACCGACACCATGGCAAAGGCCACCACCCAGGCGATCTCCACCCCGCCACGGAACCAACCCAGGGCGAACACCGCCACCGCCATGGTCAGCCCCAGGGCACCGGCCACCAGGAACTCCCGCCCCAGTACCTTGGCCCAGTCCTTCATCGCCACCTCTCCGGTGGCCAGGGCCCGCACCATCAGGGCCGCCGACTGGGAGCCGGCGTTGCCGCCGCTGCCCACCAGCAGAGGCATAAAGAACACCAGGGCCACGTACTTGGCGATGGTGTCCTCGAAATAGGCAATACCCGCACCGGAGAGCAGGCTGCCGAACACCAGCAGCACCAGCCAGAACACCCGCTTGCGGTACAGTTCCCATCCGGTCACCTGGTTCATGGGCGCGTCCAGCTTGGCGACCGACGCACTCTTCTGAGCATCCTCGGTGGCCTCTTCCACCGCCGCGTCCATGGCGTCATCGTAGGTAACGATGCCCACCAGGCGATCTTCGGCATCCAGCACCGGCAGGGCCAGCAGGTCGTAGTGTCGAATCTTCTTGGCCACCACCTCCTGGTCCTCGTCCACCCGGGTGTGCACCACCTCGGTACGCATCAGGTCCTCCACCAGGCGGTCGGGATTGGCCAGGATCAGCTCACGCAGGGAGAGGGTCCCCATCAGGTGACGGTTGGCGTCAATCACATAGGTCTGGTAGATGGTCTCCTTGTCCGGCGCCTCCAGACGCAGCTTCTTCAGCGCCTTGCGCACCGGCCAATGGCCGCGCAGGGTGGCGTAGTCCGAGGTCATCAGTGCCCCGGCGGTCTCCTCCGGATAGCTGGCCAGGCGGCGCACATCTTCCCGCTCCGCCTGGGCCAGGCCGGGCAGCAGGGTGTGCTGATCCTCTTCACTCAAGCGGTTGAACAGGTCAGCCCGCTCATCCGCTTCCATCTGCGAGAACAGCGCCGCCAGGTCGTTGCGGCTCATCTCCCGGGCGATCTCCGCCTGGGCATGGGGGGTGAGGTAGCCGAAGAGCACCGCGTGATCCGGCAGGGACAACAGGGACAGGAAGTGCACCGCCTGCTGGGCAGTGAACTCACAGATCGCTTCGGCAATGTCCGCCGGGTGGGCAAGCTCCAGTGTCGCCCGGGCAGACTGTTTGTCGCCGGCGATTACTGCGGTTTCCAGGGTGGCAAAAAGGTTGTCTTTTTGCATGCTTCATCTCCATTGGCCACGAAGCATGCATGAGGAGGGAGGGATCCCTATCAGCGGCGGGCTTCGGTGCCGTCAATCAGCTTTGTATTCGAGTCTTTAGTGATGTCCCAACTGGGACTACTCGTGCTAGGGTCCATTTTGATCCACTCAAAAAATTTGGCGCGCCGATTGTAGGGCTAATTCCCAGTCAACTCAAGGCAGTATATTCAACGAATGCCTGTGGAGGCGCGCAACTGCCGCTTTAACCAGCCATGGATGCGACTGACCAGCTCATCGTGGTCCTCCCCCTCATGGTAGTTGAGGTAGCTACGCCATTGACGGTAGTTGGTTTTGTTACTACGTTTGGCTTGGCGCTTGCGGTCCAGCCGGTCCGCCAGGGCCAGGGGGTGATCCCAGTCGGAAACCACATCCAGCACCGCCGACGGCAGGTCCACCAGAAACTGACCCAGGGCAGGTTCACCGGTTTGATAGCCCCCTATCAGCACCAGGGCCTGGGGCGTCAACCAACTCTGCTCGGCCATGCGGCTGGCCAGGGATCCGGCGGTGGCCCCCTCCACCAACCAGACACTGTCGGGATCCGGGGCGGTCTCGGGCAGGGCATCAATGCGCCTGACCTGCCAACCGTACTCGGGCAGCTGAGTCTCCAGGGCGGTGGCCAGGGCGGCGAAACCCGGGGCCCCCTGGGGCGCCACCAGCAGCACTTCACCCAGGGTGCCGGCGGTGTGGCTGGGGGTCAGACGCTCGGCGGCCTGCAGGACAGGATGAACGGCAATCAACAGAATCAGCAGAGTTCGTAACAGCATGGGGCATTTTGGACATACAACTTGACCCACACTGTACCACCCTGTGACAACTAGCCCCACCCCCTTGTCATCGGCCCAAGGGGCTTTACAATACATATAGGTGTACGTTTTTCCGACAGATGAAAAAGATAGGACGGAATATGAATCAGTTCTCCAGCGGCATTGCAGGTTGGCAACACAGGTTCCGCATCATCAAGCCCTCAGGCTTCAGCCTGCTCTTGCTGCTGCTGATGGTGCCACTGCTGCTGCTGATGCTGCCTCTGGTGCTGTTGGCCAGCCTGGTGTTCTGGGCCATGAATGCGGTGTGGCGCTACCGGCGCCCCGGGCGCACCAGCTCCCACAGAGACACAGACGTGGATCATGCCTCCGGGGTGATCATCGAGGGCGAAGTGGTCGAGCGGCGGGATTAACCGCTATCCCGATAGAAAAAAGGCTGCCGATTGGCAGCCTTTTTCGTTGTTATTCCGGCGTGACCACAATCATCCGCAGGGCGTCCAGATGGACCTGGGCCCGGCCCAGGTGGGCGCTGACCATGCTGATCTGCTCCCGCACCGCATCCAGCTCGCTGTCACGAATGTTGGGGTTCACCTTTTTGAGGGCCTCCAGGCGACCCAGTTCGCCACCCAGCTGACGGGTCATCTCCTGCTCCGCCTCGGCCACCAGACCACTCAATTGAGCCTGGGCCAGCTCGTCACCCTGCTTGATCAACCCATGGAGCAGCGCCTGGCTGGCACTCACCAGCTTGGTGGCGGTGTGGCGGTTCAGCGGGGTCAGCTGACGGTTGAAGCTGTCGAAGCTGACGTTGGCCGCCAGGTCCTTGCCTGTCTTGTCCAGCAGTACCCGCACCGGAGTGGGGGGCAGGAAGCGACCGATCTGCACCTCGCTGGGTGCCACCGCCTCCACCAGGAAGATCATCTCCAGGAACAGGGTGCCTGCGGGCAGTGCCTTGTTCTTCAGCAGGGCGACGTTGGTGCTGCCGGTATCGCTTGAGGTCACCAGATCGATGCCGGAGGCCACCAGGGGGTGGGCCGGCGTCAGGAACTGGAAATCCTCGCGGGAGAGGGCGGTGTCACGGTCGAAGGTGACCGACAGGCCATCTTCCGGCAGACCCGGATAGCTGGGGAACAGCATCTGCTCCGTGGGCTGCAGCACCACGGCGTTCTCACCCTTGTCGTCCTGGGCGACGCCAATCACGTCCCACAGCTTCAGCATGAAGCTGATGAAGTCGGTGTCTTCGTCCGCCTCTTCCAGGGCAGTCACCAGGGCATCGGCTGCCGCGCCGCCGTGGGAGTTGAGCTCCAGCAGCTTGTCACGGCCCGCTTCCGCCTTGGCCTTGTGCTCGGCGTTGCGCTCGGCGGTGGCCTGAATCAGGGCACCCAGCGCTTGCTCATCCTGCTCACCGGAGAGCAGATCCAGCATCTGTTCGCCAAACTCGCCGTGAAGCAGGTGACCGCTTGGGCAGGTCTCGGTAAAGGCACTCATCCCCTCGTGGTACCAGCGCAGCAGGGCATACTGGGCGGTGCCTTCGATGTAGGGCACGTGGATCTGCACCGTGCTGTTCTGGCCGATGCGGTCCAGACGACCGATGCGCTGCTCCAGCAGGTCCGGGTTCAGCGGCAGGTCGAACATGATCAGCTGATGGGCAAACTGGAAGTTACGACCCTCGGAACCGATCTCGGAACAGATCAACACCTGGGCGCCGCCCTCCTGTTGGGCGAAGAAGGCGGCGGCCTTGTCACGCTCCAGGATGGACATCCCCTCGTGGAACACCGACGCCAGGATCCCCTCACGGATGCGCATCGCCTCCTCCAGCTGCAGGGCGGTGGCCGCCTTGGAGGTGATCACCAGCACCTTCTTGCTGCGGTTGGCCTTGAGGAACTCCATCATCCACTCGACACGGGGGTCGAACTGCCACCAGCTGGTGGTGCCGTTGGCCCCTTCAAACTCCTGGTAGAGCTTCTCAGGGTAGAGCTGATTCATCAGCTTCTGGTTGGCGGTGCCGCCCCCCAGCATGGCGTTCACCCGCATGGCGGTGGCGTACTGTTTGGGCATCGCCATGGCATGCAGGTTCAGCTCACGCCCCTGGAAGCCGGAGACGCCGCTGCGGGTGTTACGGAACAGCACCCGGCTGGTGCCGTGACGGTCCAACAGCTCCTTCACCAGGGCCTGACAGGCGGCGCTGCGCGCCTCATCGTCGCCGCTCTGGATGGTGGTCAGTTCGCTGGAGATGTCGCTCTCCTTGAGCAGACCGGCCAGCGCCTGCTGCTCCTCCTGGGACAGGGGGCGCTCCGCCAGCAGGGCGTCGGCGGCGTCGGCCACCTGTTGGTAGCTCTGCTCCTCCTGGGTGAAGGCGTTGTAATCGTAGAAACGATCCGGGTCCAGCAGACGCAGACGGGCGAAGTGGCTCTGGTGGCCCAGCTGATCCGGGGTGGCGGTCAGCAGCAGCACGCCGGGGATCGCCTGTGCCAGCTGCTCCACCACCTGGTAGGCGCGGCTGGGGGCAGACTCACTCCACTCCAGGTGGTGGGCTTCGTCCACCACCAACAGATCCCAGTCGGCGTCCAGGGCTTGCTGGAGGCGGCTCTTCTTGCGCAGCAGGTCCAGAGAGCAGATCACCAGCTGTTCGGTTTCAAAGGGGTTGTCGCAGTCGGCCAGGGCCTCGATGCAGCGCTCCTCATCAAACAGGGAGAAGCGCAGGCTGAAGCGACGCAGCATCTCCACCAGCCACTGGTGCTGCAGGGTCTCGGGCACCAGGATCAGCACCCGCTGAGCCTTACCGGAGAGCAGCTGCTGATGCAGGATGTGGCCCGCCTCGATGGTCTTACCCAGACCCACTTCGTCCGCCAGCAGGACCCGCGGCCCATGGCGACGGCCCACTTCATTGGCGATGTAGAGCTGGTGAGGGATCAGGCCGGCACGGGGACCCTGCAGGGCGCGCAGGGGATTCTTCAGCATGGCGTGGCGCTGACGCTGGCTCAGGTAGCGGGTGACGAAGTACTCCATGCGATCGACCTGACCGGCAAACAGGCGGTCCTGAGGCTTGTTGAAGCGGATCTGGTGATCCAGCATGGTTTCGCGCAGGGTGTCGTTGTCGCCGGTGTCGCTGCGGACGCCCTCGTAGGAGAGCAGACCATCCCTGTCGTGCACCGCTTCCACCTCCAGGGTCCATCCCTCGTGGCTGATGATGGTATCGCCGGGATTGAACACCACCCTGGTCAGCGGGGCGTCCTCCCTGGCGAACATGCGGTTGTCTCCGGTAGCGGGGAACAGAACCGTGACCATACGCCCTTCGATGGCGACCACGGTACCCAGGCCCAGGTCAGATTCAGCGTCGCTGATCCAACGTTGTCCGAGAGCAAATGACATGGATGAGTTGACTCCTAATTATTTCGGCTAGTGGGCTGAAAAGGGGGCGTATGTTACCGGAAGCCGGCCGGTGATTCACCCTCAAATTGTACTGGTCAAACGGCCGCCCATCTGCCATGTTAGGGTTGAAGCTGTCATAGAACTGTTATCTGTCGAGCCTAGCCTAAATTCCATACGTCATAGTGGAGGTGCCATGGGTTTAGAGAACAAAAGACGCTTTGTGCTGGATACCAACGTATTGCTGCACGAACCCCTCGCCATTTACTCATTCAAAGAGCACGATGTGGTCATTCCCATGACCGTCCTCGAAGAACTCGACCAAATTAAGGACCGCCGAAAAGACGTCAGCCGCGATGCCCGTGTCGCCATCCGCACCCTGGAAGATTGCCTCAGCGACGCCTCACCAGAACAGATTCTCAAGGGGGTACCGCTCAATCACCCCAATGCCCCAGAGGAGGATCTGGGCACCCTCTCCATCTTCCCCGACCACCAGATCACCTTCACCAACCCCGTGGCCCTGCCCGGCGACAACAACGACAACCTGATCATCAACTCCGCCCTCTATCTGCAGCAGAGCGGCAACGACGAGATTGTCCTGGTCACCAAGGACATCAACATGCGCCTGAAGGCCAAGGGTGCCGGCCTGGAGAAAGTGGAGGACTACCGTACCGATCAGCTGGTGGACGACATCCAGTTCCTGGCCAAGGGCTTTGCCGAACTTAAAGGTAGCCTGTGGGAGCGGATCAAGGAGGTCACCAGTGAACAATTTGGCCGGGAGGTGTACCACACCCTGCCTCGGGAGGCCCTGGAGGAGGAGTCTCTCTACCTGAACCAGTACCTGATCGATGACAGCAAGGATTTCTGCGGTCAGGTGAAATCGGTCAATGACCGTCAGGTGGTGATCCGCGACCTCAGCCAGGACAGGCTGATGGGTTACCACGCCTGGGGCATCAACCCCAAGAACATCTACCAGGGCATGGCGCTGCAAGCGCTGATGGACCCGGAGATCGACATGGTGATCCTCACCGGTCCCGCCGGGTCAGGTAAAACCCTGCTCTCCCTGGCCGCCGCCCTGGAGCAGGTGGTGGAGCACCGGCTGTATGACAAGGTGATCGTCACCCGCAACACCCCGGAGATCGCCGAGTCCATCGGCTTCCTGCCGGGCACCGAGGAGGAGAAGATGGCCCCCTGGCTGGCAGCGGTGACCGACACCCTGGAGGTGCTGCACAAGCAGGATGAGAGCCCTGCGGGCAGCCTGCAGTACATCATGGACAAGGCCAACATCCAGTTTAAGTCCATTAACTTTATGCGCGGTCGCTCCATCCAGAACGCCTTCGTACTGCTGGATGAGTGCCAGAACCTGACCCCCTCTCAACTGAAGACCATCATCACCCGCATGGGCGAAGGCACCAAGCTGGTCTGCTCCGGCAACCTGGCGCAGATCGACTCCAACTACCTGACCGCGGTGACCTCGGGGCTCACCTATGTGGTCGAACGCTTCAAGATGTTCGAGGGCAGTGCCAACGTCTACCTCAACGGCGTGGTGCGCTCGCGACTGGCCAAGTTTGCCGAACAGGAGATGTAACGGCAGTCACTCTTGATGGCGCCTGTATGGTGCAGGCGCCTCAGCTTCCTTCTACAAGATCAATAACCCTCACCTCTGTTACACTGGTGCCTTCTCAGCAAGTTCGCACCTGGAAAAGCGCACCGTGAAGACGCCGATTCTCAACAACTACAACAAAGCCGTGTTCTACACCTACCTGGGGGTGGTGGTTCTCTCCCTGCTGGTGGCGGCTGGCGTATTCACCAAGCAGAAGGAACAGCTGCTGGAGGAGAAGGTCGAGCAGGTCACCCAGCACTCCCACCAGGTGGAACTGCTGCTGGACGCCAGCATCCGGGCGGTACAGGCGCTGCAGGAGTTCACCGCCATCCATATGCGCAACTCCGATGCCACCCAGCTGAACCAGATCTCCTCCCACAACCAGTTTATTCTCGAGGGGGAGCGCTTCTCCCTGCGTCCGGATTACCGCAACGCCCGGCACACCTTCGCCGAAAAGGGGCACATCTCCGGTGAAGGTCCGCTGGATGGCCGCTCTCCCCTGTTCTATCGGGAGCTGGACACCCTCTACCAGATGTCCCTGAGCATGCCGGTGACCAAGCAGATGGCGCCCAAGAGTGCCAACATCTACTACCTGTCCAAGCAGCACATGATGTCCATCTACCCCTGGCCGGGACCGGACCATCAGTTTGAACCCCAGATGCTGGAGAACCCGCTGTTTGACATGGCGGGCCCCGAGCTCAATCCGGATCGCAAGGTGTTCTGGTCCGACGCCCACCGCACCACCGACGACAAACTGGCCACCACGGTGGGGATCCCGGTGTACGTCGGGGACACCTTCCTGTCCGCCATCTACATGGAGCTGAAGCTCTCCACCCTGACCGAGCAGATCGAGCGCTACTTCGACCTGCCCGGCACCGTGCTGTTGCTGGACCGCGCCAACAACGTGCTCTCCTACCCGGACATGCACCTGGACGAGCTGCCCCGCACCTATCACCTCAGCCAGCGGATCCCCGCCCAACTGCACAACGTGCCTCTGGAGCAGCTGCTGGATGACAGCAAGGCCAGGCTGATCAACGGCTACTACGTGCGAGCGGTGAAGCTGAGCAACGCCCCCTGGTCCCTGCTTTACCTGCAGCCGGAGCAGGAGGTGGTGGCGGACGCCTGGGAGAAGCTGGAGTCCACCTTCCTGATGGTGATCATCGCCCTCTCCCTGCTGGTGACCGTGGTCCACTGGCTGACCCGGCGCGCCTTCGTCAGCCCGGCGTCCAAGCTGCTGAACCACCTTGAGGATTGTGCCCATCAGCCCACCCCGCCCCCGGAGCGGGTGATCCAGGGTTGGGAGCCCTGGTTTGAGCTGATCTCCCGCACCTTCGAAGAGAACCAGCAATACACCCAACACCTGGCGGCACAGAACCGACGCCTGGACAAACTGGTGGCCAAGCGCACCGCCCGCCTGCGGGAAGCCAACGAGCGCCGCGAGCGGGACTTCTCCCTGATGCGCTCGCTGATCGATGCCATGCCCGAGGCGATCATGTTCAAGGATGTGGAGGGGCGCATCCTCGGCTGCAACCGCTCCGCCGAGACCCTGATGGGTCACAAGGAGAGCGAACTGCTGGGGCTGACGGTCAATGACATCCTCGGCGGTGACGAGGGCAAGCGCATTGCCGAAGAGAACGCCCGCATCCTGCGGGATCGGGTACCCCTGCGCTACCGTGAGCAGAGCGAGCACAACGGCCGCACCCTGCTGATGGACATCCTCAAGCTGCCCTTCTACAACGGCCGCGGTGAACTGCTGGGGCTGATCATCGTCTGGCGGGACGTCACCCGCGAGTCGGAACAGCAGGAGAAGCTGAAGCAATCCGAGGAGCGTTACCACCTGGCCATGGACTCGGTGGAAGACGGGGTGTGGGACTGGTACCTGGATGCCAACCAGCTGATCTGTAACCCGGCCTACTACACCATGCTCGGCTATGAACCGGGCGAATTCCCCCTGCTGATCGAGACCTACTACCGACTGATGCACCCGGACGACCGCCAACGGGTAGAGAGCTACATCGACGCCTACCTGGACGACTCCAGCACCCCGTTCAACGTCGAGTTCCGGATGAAAGGCAAGGATGGTCACTACCGCTGGATCCTCTCCCGGGGCAGCCTGGTGGAGCGGGATGAGGAGGGCGAACCCAAACGTCTGCTGGGGACCCACAAGGACATCACCCAGCAGAAGGAACACGAGGTGATTCTGCTGGAAGCCAAACAGGATGCGGAACTGGCCAACGTCACCAAGAGCGAGTTTCTGGCCAACATGAGTCACGAGATCCGCACGCCGATGAACGCCATCATCGGCATGATGCACCTGGCCCTGCGCACCGAACTCAACCCCAAGCAGAAGGACTACCTGGAGAAGGCCAAGTACAGCGCCGAATCCCTGCTGCGGATCATCAACGACATCCTCGACTTCTCCAAGATCGAGGCGGGCAAGCTGGAGCTGGAGCAGACCCGCTTCAGCCTGGATCAGGTGCTGGAGCACGCGGTCAGCCTCAACGCCATCAAGGCCCAGGAGAAGGGGGTGGATCTGCAGCTGTTCTCCTCGGTCAGTGCCAACCTGCACCTGATTGGCGACCCCCTGCGACTGGGGCAGGTGCTGATCAACCTGCTCTCCAACGCAGTGAAGTTCACCGAGAACGGCGAGGTGGAGCTGGGCTGTGAGGATCTCAAGGAGCACAACGGCCGCATCCGTCTCAAGTTCTGGGTGCGGGATACCGGCATCGGCATCGAGGAGGAGAAGCAGAAGCACCTGTTTGACGCCTTCAACCAGGCGGACGGCTCCACCACCCGCCGTTTCGGCGGCACCGGCCTCGGCCTCTCCATCAGCAAGCACCTGGTGAACCTGATGGGCGGAGACCTGACGGTACGCAGCACCCCGGGACAGGGTTCCACCTTCAGCTTTACCATCGACGCCAAGCGGGTGGAGCAACCGCCCCAGGACACCCGTCTGCGGGCGCCCCATGGCGGTCAGTTCACCGCCCTGGTGGTGGACGACAGCCCCACCGCCCTGCAGATCTACTCCACCTACCTGCGCGGCTTCCAGTTCAATGTCGAGCTGGCCCAGAACGGTCAGCAGGCGGTCACCAGCCTGGGCAAGCAGACGCCGGATCTGCTGCTGCTGGACTGGATGATGCCGGACATGGATGGCATCGAGGTGGTGAAACGGATCGACGAGATGGTGGCTGACGGCACCCTGGAGAAGCGCCCCATCATACTGATCATGACCGCCTACACCGGCAGCTCACTCACCGCCCTGGTGGAGGATGGCCGCATCGACGCGGTACTGCAGAAGCCGTTTGACGCTTCCTACCTCTATGATCAGCTGGCCCTGACCCTGGGTCCGGATGACACCAGCAAGCCCAAGGTCGAAGAGGAGAAGGGGGAGGAGCCGGAAACCCAGGCCCACATCCTGCTGGTGGAGGACAACCTGATCAACCAGCAGGTGGCCACCGAACTGCTCAAGAGCGCCGGCTATCGGGTCACCGTGGCGGAAAACGGCCAGATCGCCGTGGACCTGGCCAAGGCGGAACCCTTCGATCTGGTGCTGATGGATATCCAGATGCCGGTGATGGATGGCCTCACCGCCACCAAGACCATACGTCAGTTCGCCGACGCCCAGACCCTGCCGGTGATCGCCATGACCGCCCACGCCATGACCGGCGACCGGGAGAAGAGTCTGGCCGCGGGGATGAACGACCACATCACCAAGCCGATCATCCTGCCGGAGCTGTTCGCCACGGTGAAGCGCTGGCTGGGTGAAGAGGTGCGCGGATGAAGCAGCAGTCCGAGCCCACTCCGGCCAAGGTGAAAACCTACCGGCGCGCGCCCCTGACCCGCTACCTGCTGATCGGGGTCGGCACCCTGTGTGCCGGACTGGGATTGGTGGGGATGTTTCTGCCGCTGCTGCCGACGGTGCCCTTCCTGCTGCTGGCGGCCGCCTGCTTCAGCCGCTCATCCGCCCGGATGCAGGCCTGGCTGTTCAACCACAGGCTCCTGGGGCCGGTCATTCGCAACTACCTGGAGCGGCGCGGGCTGACCCTGCGCCAGCTGCTGGGCAGCCTGGTGAGCATCTGGATCGGGATGGCCCTGGCCATCTACCTGGCGCCGGTGCCCGAGGTACAGATTCTGCTGGCCACCATAGGCCTGGGGGTCTCCATCCATCTGGCCCGCTTGCCCAGGCTCACCGACTGACGCTGAACCCAAGCCCCCAAATCAAACCGTGACCGGGATCACGCACTCCGCAATCCCGGAGAGCCCTGCCTTGATCTCACCAAACCAAATGAGAATAATTATCGTTACCGGTGTTGAGTAGGCGGCAGCTCGGATTTTTTCCAGAACATCCAGCCGATGTAACCCACGACGCCGCAGGTGGCCAGAATAACCAGAAGGGACATCCATCCGATGGGGCTTTCCATGATCAGTGATAGCCAATGTGACATGGGGGACTCCTTGTTGATGCAAAACTGTTCGAAATCCACCCTAGCCCAGTCAAAAAATGACCCCTATGATCCGGATCAAGGAGTGTTGCACAAATGATAAGCAGAGGTAAAACCCCAGTTACTTCAGTGAAAACTGCTGCAGCCACCTCGCAGTTACAGTCGGTTGCGCTGGTGCATGAGATCAACTGGCCCTGGCTGATCCCGGGGGGCCTGTGCCTGCTGTTGGCTCTGCTGGGGATCGCCCTGCCCCTGCTGCCCACAGTGCCTTTCCTGCTGCTGGCCAGCGTCTGCTTCAGCCGCGCCCACCCCGCCTGTCAGCGCTGGCTGGTGAACCACCCCTGGTTCGGGCCGCCCCTGGATGCCTACCTGAACCGTCGGCCGGTCACACCCAGGCAGTTTGCCCTGACCCTGGGCAGCCTGTGGCTGGGCATGACTCTGGCGATCCTCCTGGCGCCCCTGGTGCTGGTCAAACTGCTGCTGGCGTGCGTCGGTCTTGGCGTGAGCCTGCACCTGTGGCACCGCCTCTCCCCCTCCGCCGAAGCCGTCACGGGTTGAGCAACTCCACAAAGCCACATAGACTGGGAAAATCCGGGGCTTAGCCCCATGTTCATCGTGACAAGGATGCCCCATGCTCAAACCCTCTCTGCGCCTGGCCCTCTGGACCTTTGCCCTGGTGCTGGCCCTGCCCCTGCGCGCCGAAACCGACTCATTGTTGCCGCTGACTCTGGAGCGTGACGGCCGGTTGTTGCTGGCAGAACCTGCCCTGGATACCCCCA
Source organism: Ferrimonas sp. (assembly GCF_048263965.1). NCBI lineage: Bacteria > Pseudomonadati > Pseudomonadota > Gammaproteobacteria > Alteromonadales > Ferrimonadaceae > Ferrimonas > Ferrimonas sp. Next base: position 29,597 of record NZ_JBLXDO010000016.1, read on the forward strand.
TGCTGCTGTTGACCAGCCTGCCCGCAGGGCTGGGCTCCAACGACGTCGGCCTGGACCGGGGCCAGCTGGGTCAGCGGCGCATGGTTCAGTTTGAGCGCCATGGCAACGCCCTGGTGCTGCGTCAACTCAATCCGGGCTACCGGGCCATCTCTGCCAGCCCGGAGGAGGGCCGCGCCGCCGCCGAGGCCTTTGCCGGTACCATCCTGTGGCGTGGTGTCCTTAAGGATGGCAAGGCGGATCTGACCCCTCTGCTTCGGGACGACCTGCATGGCATCGCCGCCCGGCTGAAACACACCGGCCAGGGGCAGTACACGGTTGAGCCGGGCTTGAGCTTCATTCCGGACCATGGCCTCAAGGGCTTCCCCAACAACAGCGACGTCGATATGGAGCTGAGCCTTCGTGGCGACAGTCCCGGGGATCAGCTGTGGCAGGTGGCCGCGGATCCCTACCGGATCAGCCTGAGGGTGCGCTTCTCCTTTATGGCGCTGCCCGAGATCCCCATGGAGCCGGTGGCCTACCATCCGGAGTCGGGTTTCTTCGACTATCGGTTCCACGACTATGGTCAGCCCCTGGATCGCCCGCTGGTGCGGCGTTGGCTGCCAAGGTTCAGGCTGGAGAAGATCACCCCGGGACCAGCCCCCTCCGCCGTGGTTACCCCCATCGTCTACTACCTGGACAACGCCGTGCCCGAGCCGATGCGCACGGCTCTGCTGGAGGGCGCCAATTGGTGGACTCAGGCCTTCGAAGAAGCGGGCTACCTGAATGCCTTCAGGGTGGAACTGCTGCCCGAGGGCGCCGATCCCCAGGACAGCCGCTACAACCTGATCCAATGGGTACACAGGGCCACCCGAGGCTGGTCCTTCGGCGATGCGGTGATCGATCCCCGCAGTGGTGAGATTCTCAAGGGCCACGTCACCCTGGGCTCACTGAGGGTGCGTCAGGACCTGCTGATCGCCCGCGGGCTGACCTCGGGCTGGAGCGACCGTGCCCAGGCAGGCGCCCAGTCCCGGCTGTTTGCCCTGGCCCGGCTCAAGCAACTGGCCGCTCACGAAGTGGGCCATACCCTGGGGCTGGCCCACAACTTTGCCGCCTCAGCCACCCGGGGCGGCTCGGTGATGGACTACCCTCACCCCAGGCTGACGTTGCAGGGGGAGACCATAGAGATCAGCCAGGCCTACGACACCGGCCTGGGTGAATGGGACAAGCACGCCATCCTGTTTGGCTATGGCGAACCCCAGCGCCAGGGCGCACTGGCCGCCCAGGCCAGGGAGCAGGGCCTTAACTTCATTGGCGATCCGGATGCCAGGGGGGCACACAGCGCCCACCCAGGTGCCCATCTTTGGGACAACGGAGAGCAGCCCGCTGCCCAACTGAATCAGCTGGTGCAGATCCGCGCCCTGGCCCTGACCGGGCTGGGCCCGCAGATGCTGCTGGAGGGGGAGCCCAACAGCGAGCTGGCCCGAGCCCTGGTGCCCCTCTATCTGCTCCACCGTTATCAGGTGGAAGCGGTGGCCACCCTGCTGGGCGGGGTGGACTACCACTACGCCACCAACGAGGTTGCGGAGCGCCGCTGGGTCAGTGGCGACCAGCAGCGCCAGGCGCTGGAAGCCCTGTGGGCCACCCTGACACCTGAGTTCCTGGCCCTGCCCCCCTCCCTGGGGGAGCAGCTGCTGCCCACCGCCCTGGGTTATGAGCCCGACCGGGAGTATTTCCGTTCGCGTCAGGGGGTGGTGGCCGATCCCCTGGGAATGGCCGAAGTGGCCGCCCGCCACACCCTGACCCTGATGCTGACGCCGCAGCGACTGAACCGCATGATGCAGCAACACAGGGAGAACGATGAGTTGCCCAGTGTGGCCGGAGTGGTGGAACAGCTTCAGGACAGGCTGCTGCTGGAAGATCTGGATGAAGAGCAGGTGGCCGGCCTGAGGATGCGGGTCAACGCGGTGGCGGTGGACGCCCTGCTGACCGTGGTCCACAGTGACCACAGTGATCCTGAGCTGCGTGCCCTGCTGGGCCGGCAACTGCTGGACCTGCAGGACAAGCTGCAGCGCCGCGCCCGCCGCTCCGACGCCATGACCGCCGGCCACTACCGGCAGCTGGCCCAGGCCCTGAAAGAGGGTCTGACCGACCCCAGCATCCGGGTGATAGACCAGCCCCTGCCAATGCCGCCGGGCTCGCCCATCTAGCACAAAAAAAGGTCGCCCCAGGGCGACCTTTTTCATTCAGCGCGGCACTCAGTCCAGCTTGATCACCGGCTGCACCACGATGCTGCGGCTGGCCACCCGCACCTCGTTGACGGTGACCTCCAGCTCCTGGGCCAGGTGGAACACCGGCTGGTCATCAAACAGGGCCCGGCCCTGCTCGGCGCTCAGCTTGAGGCGCGCCTTGTCATCGGTAATAAAGGGCGCCGGCATGAACACCACGGCACCGTTCTCCTTCAGCCGCAGACGCACCCCGCCACGGTTGATGTCGATGATCTCACCGGTAAAGCGCCGAGGCGTGTCCGCCAGGGGCGCCATGTAGCGGGCATAGAGCCAGTCACCCACATCACGTTCACACAGGCGGTGCAGTTTGCGCTTCACCGCCAGGTGTTCGATCAGCTCGGCATCCGGCCCTTGAGTCGGCTCGCCGGCGATGATCGCCTTCAGCAGACGGTGGTTCACCATGTCGCCATACTTGCGGATGGGTGAGGTCCAGGTGGCGTAGCCCTGCAGCCCCATGCCGAAGTGAGGCCCTGGGGTCGCCGCCATCTCGGAAAACGCCTGCATCCGGCGCAGGCGGGCATCCAGGTAACCGTCGGGCTGGGCGTCCAGGGCGCGGCGCAGCTGGCAGTAGCCCTCCAGGGTCTGCAGCTGTTCGCTGGTAAACTCCACCCCGTTCTCCGCCAACATCTCGCGGGCCCCCTCCAGGCGCTCGCTGTCCAGGCCGGCATGGACGTTAAATACCCCCTGACCCGCCTTCTCCGCCAGCAGAGTGGCGGCGGAGGTGTTGGCCAGAATCATGCTCTCTTCGACGATGCGGTTGGCGATGCGTCGGTGATCCACGTGGATTGCCAGCACATTACCGGCATCGTCCACCTCGAAGCGGAAATCGGGGCGATCCGGGAACACCAGGGCGTGCTTTTCACGCCAGGCGATGCGGGCCAGGGCCAGCTGGTGCAGCCCCTTGACCTGGGCATCGATCGCCTCATCTTGAGGGCGCCAGTCCCCCTGCTGCTCCAGGTAGTCGGATACCTTGTCATAGGCCAGCTTGGCGTGGGAGCGGATGTTAGCCAGGCAGAACTCGGTCTCTCCCGCCTCACCGTCCGCCTTCACCTCGATGGTGGCCACCAGGGCCGGGCGGGTCTCCCCTTCATGAAGGGAGCAGAGTTCGTCCGCCAGCTGGCGAGGCAGCATGGGGACGTTGAAACCGGGCAGGTACTGGGTGAAGGCCCGCTTGCGCGCCTCCTGGTCCACCTCGTCTCCGGCGCTGACGTAGGCGGTGGGATCGGCGATGGCCACCCACAGTTTCCAGCCGGCGCCGGTCTGCTCCAGATAGAGGGCATCATCCATGTCCTTGGTGGACTCGGCGTCTATGGTGACGAAGGGCAGCTGGGTCAGGTCGCGACGCTCCACCTCGGCCGGGGTCTGCCAGCCCTGGGGATCCGCCGGCTCCACCTTGGCCAGGTCGTGCTTGGCCAGGATCACCCACCAGGGGATGTGAGGATCGTCGTTGGCCGCCACCAGTTGGGTCACCTCAACCTGGAAGTGCTGCTCCCCTTCACGCAGGGGATGCTTCACCAGATGGGCCACCACGTAGTCACCATTGCTGAGCTCGGAGCCTTTGACCCCTTTGCACTTGGCGCGCAGCGGCTCCTTCATCAGTGGGTGATCCGGAATGACGTTGAGGCGCTCCTTGATGAACTTCACCCGGGCGATAAAGCGACCCAGACCAGGCTCCACAAGGGCGTCGGGCTCGGCCACCTCCTTCTCCTTCTCGGTGCGCAGTACCGCGGTAACCCGGTCACCATGGACCACCTTTCTCATGTAGCTGGGCGGAATGAAGTGGCTGCCACCCTTATCAGTCTCGAGGAAGCCAAAGCCCCGCTCGGTGGCTTTGATCTGGCCCTCTACCGTGGGCAGGGTTTCGCGAATCTGTGCTTTAAGCTGCTGCAGCAGCGGATTGTCCTGGAACATCTCTCCATTCCATCATCATCAAAAAAGTGGCTGCCCCGGGGACAGCGAGTTGGCCCAAGTGTAAGGGATAGCAGCGTCAATCACCACGGCCAATGAACGTCCTTCCTCACCCTTTAGACCCGGTTTTTCGGGTTGCCCGCCAGAAACGCCTGCAGATTGTCGGCGGCGATCTGCATCAGCCGCATCCTGGCCTCGCGGGTGGCCCAGGCGTTGTGGGGGGTGATGCTGCAATTGGGAGCGGTGAGCAGGGGATTATCCGCCTGTGGCGGTTCACTGGAGAGCACATCCAGGCCGGCGCCCCCCAGGTGGCCCCGAACCAGGGCCTGGGCCAGGGCATCCTCATCCACCAGGGGGCCACGGGCGGTGTTAACCAACAGAGCGCCCGGCTTCATCAATGCCAGAGTACGGTCGTTGATCATCCTCTGGTTGTCGGCGGTCAGGGGGCAATGAAGGCTGACCACATCCGCCTCCTGCAGCAACTGCTCCAGAGGCAGCCAGCGTCGCCCCTCGGGCAGATCGTGTTTTTGTGTGGCACTGGTGACCACCACCTTCATGCCGAACCCTTCGCCCATGGCCGCCAGACGCCGGGCGATCTCTCCATAGCCCACCAGCCCCAGGGTCTTCCCCTCGAGGGCGATCAGCGGCCCGTCATAGAAGCAGAAGTCGGCACTGTCACTCCAGCGCCCCTGCGCCACCTGCTGGTGGTGGTGCGCCACCCGGCTGGCATGATGGAGTATGTGGGCCATGGCCATCTGAGCCACGGAACCGGGTCCATAGGCGGGCACATTGGTGACGGTGATCCCCAGGCTGCGGGCGGCGTCCAGATCCACCACATTGACACCGGTGGCCAGCACGCCGATGTACTTAAGATCCGGCAGTCTGGCCAGGGTTTCGCCGGTCAGGGGGGTCTTGTTGGTCAACAGCAGGGGCACGCCGGCGGCACGCGTCAGGATGTCGGCGTCGTCGGTTCTGTCATACACCCGGCACTGGGCCAGACACTCCATGGGCTGCCAATCGATATCGCCAGGGTTGAGGGTATAACCGTCCAGGACCACCAGTTGTTTCATCGCTGCTCTCCGCTTGTCACCAGGGCGTGTTGCCACTACAGAGTCATTAGACACGGGAAGGCCCTAAATACGCAAATGCCCTCCGATGGTGCGCGGAGGGCATGGGGTCTCCCGAAGGAGAGATCGTGCAGGAGATGATGAGAGAGGGTCGCTTTCGGCTGACCCACAACCTACTCTACACCAAATTTGAGATAATGCAAATAATTCGCATTTACAATTTTCCGTTATTGTCCCGCTGTCTGGACCAGATCCGCTCTGCCTGGGTGCCCAGCAACCAGAAGCCCAGTCCGGCGATGGCAAACAGCACCCCTTTATGCAGGCTGTCCCACAGCTGTTCGAAGTAGCGACTGTAGAGGTGGAGAATCAGGAACAACAAGCCGTATAGACGCAGGGGCGGTAGCGACCAGCGGATGCCGGCCCAGATGGCGGCCAGGCAGACCAGCATGGCCCCCAGGGCCCAGGGCCAGAGCTGCCACTGGGGCACCTCGGCCCAATGATCCCAGTTGCCGTGATTGCCGAAGATGGAGACCAGCCACAGGAACCCCAGGCCGCTGAGCCAGCCAAAGTGTCGGGTCAGCGGCGCCAGCTGAGGCAGCCGCTTCGCCATCCCCTGCCCCGCCAGGGCAATCAGCCCACCGAGCAGGGCCAGGCGCAGTGGCAGGTTCATCCCAAACCACAGCCCCTCCCAACCGGCCACCTCGGCACTGTGCACACAGAGCCACAGCATCAGGCTGAGCAGGGCGATGCCCCAGATCAGCAGGGAGCGCAGCAGCAACCCCATCAACAGGTAAAGCCCGGTGGCAGCCAGCAGGTACCAGCGCCAGCTGTCGTTGTCCGGCTGCAGATAGTCACCCAGGTAGGCCAGGGCACCGGAGAAGGCCAACACCGACCCCAGAAACAGAGCCTCCACCTGGTAGGGCCTGGCTCCGTCCCCCCGGCGCCACAGCCCCACCGCCAGCAGGCCGATCCCCAGCAGGGTCAGGGCCAGAGCCCTGGCCAGCACCGGGGCATTGAACATGGCGGCGATCCAGTCAATCACCCTCTGGTCCACCAGCACGCTGGCCACCGCCAGCACCAGCGAGGCCACCGCCACATAGAAGCTGTACCTGGCCAGCTTCAGCCAGTCAAAGCGGCGCTCCTCCAGTCCCTGCGCCAGGCGCTGCACCTGCTCAGGGGTCAACTCTCCCTGCTGCTGCCAGCCCTGCAGCGCCCGGCGTATGGCTTCGGCTTCCTTGCGACTCCACATGGGATCACCTCATCTGTCGTTCCTGGCGGACCCGCTCCCAGGCCGCCTGAATATCCTGGCTCTTCTGCCTGGCGAGGGCCATCATCTCATCGGGCAGACCCTGACTGGCCAGCTTGTCCGGATGGTGTTGCGCCATCAGCTTGCGATAGGCCCGCTTGATGGTGCGCTCATCGTCCGAGGCCTTCACCCCAAGCACCTTGTAGGCATCCTCCAGACTGGGCCCCTGGGCCCCACTGCTGTGGTAGTGGCGGCCCCCCTTGATCATGGAGATGATCTGCGCCAGCTCCTCCTGGCTGAAGCCCAACTGGTTGGCTATCTCCGCCAGAATCGCCTGCTCGCGATCGTCGATGCTGCCATCGGAGAGGGCGATCTGAATCTGGATCTCCAGGAACATCCGCGCCAGGTCGCGACGAAACGCCATCACCAGCTTCAGCTGTTTCAAGCGCTCGCGCAGAGGATAGTCGGAGGACTTTCCTTCACGGAACGCCTCCTGGGCGGCCCGGCGGGCCTCACCGGACAGACGCAGCTGATCCATCACCGCCGAGGCCAGGGCGATGTCCGCCGAAGTCACCTGGCCCGAGGCCTTGGCCACGTGGCCCATCACCGCGAAGGTGGTGTGGAAGAACAGGTTCTGCCGGGGACCGGCTTTCGGGGTGCGACGCTTGTCCACCAGGATGTGGCCCAGCCAGGCCCCGAGGATCATCCCCGCGAAGCGGCCGAAGAAAAAGCCCAGGAGTGCGCCGAACACCTTACCCCATATTTGCATTAAGTCTTTGCTCCAGTTCGATTAATCTTTGCTCTGTGCCCACATCGCACCAGTGCCCCTCCAGGGCGGAGCCCCCCACCCTGCCTTGCGCCATCGCCTCTCTGAGCAGAGGCGCCAGGGGAAAGCGTCCCGGCGTGCAGCGGGCGAACAGCTCAGGACGGTAGAGGCCGATGCCGCTGAAGGTGAGTTTCTGCTCCCCCTGTGCCTGCACCCGTCCACCACTCAGGGCGAAATCCCCCTGGGGATTGTGAGCAGGATTGGCCACCAGCCACAGGTGAGCCAGGTCCTGTTGTCCCAGCTGAGGCAGCGAACCGAAGGGCAGCTCACAGTAGACATCCCCATTGACCACCAGGAAAGGATCGGGTCCCAGCCAGGAGAGGGCCCGCTGGATGCCGCCCCCGGTCTCCAGGGCCTGGGTTTCATGCTGGTAGTGGATGGCGAGGCCAAAGCGGCGGCCATCCCCCAGAGTTTCGGGAAACTGCTCCCCAAGCCAGGCGGTGTTGATCAGCACCTCACGAAAACCCGCCTGGACCAGGCGCTCCAGATGATGTTCGATCATCGGTCGCCCCTGCAGGGGCAGCAGCGGCTTGGGGGTGGTGTCGGTCAATGGTCGCATCCGCTCGCCGCGGCCGGCAGCCAGAATCATCGCCTTCATCGCCCCGCCTCCAGTTGCTGACGCCAGTCAAGGGCCGCCCTGGCCAGCTCGCCGGTCTCCGGATAGAGCTCGGCCGCCTCGATGACGTACTCCAGGACCCTGGGCAGATCTTCCAGGTAGTGGTGCTTACCGTCCCTGTGGCTGAGCCGGGCGAAAATCCCCAGCACCTTGAGGTGACGCTGCAGGCCGGTGAGGTGATACCAGCGCAGGAAGCGGTCCCAGGCGGTGTTGTCCGGGATGATGCCCTGTTGCTTAAGGGTTTGGAAATGACTGCGCAGCAGAGGCTCCAGCTGTGTCCAGGGCCACTTGACGTAGCAATCCTTCAGCAGGGACACCGGGTCATAGGTCACCGGCCCCAGCAGGGCCCCCTGATAATCGATGAGTGCCAGAGCGTCGCCGGTCACCATCAGGTTGCGACAGTGGAAATCCCGGTGCACCCCCACCTGGGGCTGCTCAAGGGCATTGGCCACCAGAAGCTCACACAGGGGCGCCCACCAAGGGGTCATCTGCTGAGGATCTCTGCCCAGGTGCACCTGGATGAACCACTGTGGCAGCAGCGCCAGCTCCTGACTTAGGAAGGCGGCATCATAGGCAGGCAGAGGCTGGCCGCCTCGCTCGGTCACCGACGCGATGGCTGGTAGCAGGGCCAGGGCGCGGCCATACCACAGGGGCAACTGCCCAGGAGTCAGGTGGCCCTGAAGGTGACTGTCGCCCAGATCACTCTGGCACATGAACCCCAGCTCCAGGCTGGCGTGAATCACCCTGGGGACCGGCAAACCCACCTGCTGATAGGCCCGGGTCATCGCCAGGAAAGGGGCGCTGTCCTCCAGCTCCGGCGGTGCGTCCACGGCGATGTAGCTGCTTCCCTCATGGAAGAAGCGGAAATAGCGCCTGTGACTGGCGTCGCCGAAGATCAGCACCAGCCCCTCGACAGGGGAGGTAAACTCCCGGTTTAACCATTGCTGCAGCGCTGCCTGACGGCTGTCGCTCATCTCTCTCCTCCGCATAGCCCAAACGGAAAAATTGCTTTATCATACGTCTTTTGCGCCAGCGAAAAATGGTTTTGTTCGGCGCGTTGAAAATTAGGCTCTCAGACCGAATCGAGTCCGTCTCTGTTCACCAGGGGTCACACCACCGATGATGGGGTCAACGGACACGCCACAAGCCGGACCATAACCGGCGCAGGCACCACTCATTGGGGAACGGTGACGGCAGCGGTCGCGGCGGCAATCATCCGCCCGGCGACCGTGAACAATCCAAAAGGATAATAATGCGTTTTCAACTCGCCTTAGCGTGCTGCTGCCTGCCTTTTGCCGCCTGGAGCCAGGAGGGACAGGTGGTGGTGCCGGACAACCAGTGTACCATCAAGCTTCCTGTGCCTCTGATGGTGGATCCCAATGCGCCCCTGTCGAAAGACGCCTCCAAGGACCCTGTGACCGTGCGGGCAGACCGCAGCGAAGCGATCGCCGGCGAGGCAGCCCGCTTCCAGGGTGACGTCAAGCTGGTGCAGGGCAACCGTGCCATCACCGCCGACAGTGCCGAGGTGCGCCAGCAGGAGCAGAAGGTACTGGCCAAGGGCAATCTGGTCTATCAGGATCCCACCATCACCATCACCGCCGACGACCTCGACGCGGACATGACCCAGTACAGTGCCACCCTCAATCAGGCGCAATACTGGCTGCATGGCCAGCAGGTGCATGGCGATGCCGGCCAGCTGGAGATCACCAATGAGAACGATCTGGTCCTCCGGGGCGGCAGCTTCACCACCTGTCCCGCCGAGGTGCCGGACTGGGAGTTGAAGGCGGAGAAGATCGTCATCGACACCAGCGAGGAGTGGGGCCACATCTACAGTGCCCAGGTACGCCTGTTCGACACCCCGGTGTTCTATGTGCCCTATATGACGGTCCCGGTCTCAGACAAGCGCAAGACCGGTTTCCTGTTCCCGGCCATCAGCACCAGCACCAAGAACGGCGTGGATATCACCACCCCCTTCTACTGGAACATCGCCCCCAACTACGACCTGACCCTGACCCCGCAGTTTATGAGCTCAAGGGGACTGTGGCTGGGGACCGAGGGGCGCTACCTGCATGAGAACAACTACGGCCTGGTCAATCTGGAGTACATCGGCAACGATCGTCTGGACAGCCTCAAGGGCAGCCCCAGCCGCTGGGCCTACTCCTGGGAACACTCCGCCCGCCTGGACAACGGCTGGCGTCTGCACGCCGACATCGCCGACATCAGCGATGACAACTACTTCAATGATTTCGACTCCGCCATCAGCACCAGCACCGACAACCAGCTGAGCCGGGTGGGCGAAGCGGCCTATTTCCAACGTGACTGGAACTTTGCCGTCAAGGTTCAGGACATCAAAGTACTGGGTGAAGAGGACGCCCCCTTCCAGGTGCTGCCTCAGTTGAGCTTCCAGTACCACAGACCCGAAGTCTCCAGCGGCCTGGATTTCGCCTTCGATACCGAGTTGACCCACTTCGCCAGTCAGGGCAGCAACCAGCTGGAAGCGATTCGCTGGCATATGGAACCGACCCTGAGTCTGCCCTATCAGACACCTGCGGCCAGCCTGCTGGGTGAGGTCAAACTGATGCAGACCTTCTATCAGCAGGATGTGCCCACAGGCACCACGGACCCCCTGGAGCAGAACCTGGATGACTTCGTCAGCCGAACCCTGCCCCAGCTGCGCCTGCATGGCCAGATCAACCTGGAGCGGCAGTTGAGCTTCCAGGGCCAGCCGTTCCGTCAGACCCTGGAGCCCCAGGCTCAGTACCTCTATATCCCCCATGAGGATCAGAGTGACATCGGCGTCTACGACACCGCCCTGCTGCAGGATGACTACTCAGGCCTGTTCCGCGATCGCCGCTTCTCCGGCCTGGATCGCATCGCCGACGCCAACCAGCTGACCCTGGGTGTGGCCACCCGGGTATACGACGACAGCAACAACGAGAAGCTGCGTTTCGCCCTGGGCCAGATCTTCTATCTGTCCGACAGTGATGTGAGCCTGCCGGACCAGTCCAACCAGATTCAGCAGTCCAGCTCGGCCCTGGCGATGGAGCTGGATATGCAGGCCGCCAAGAACTGGTTCCTGGCCGGCTCCCTGCAGCTGGACACCAACTCAAATACCACCAACAAGTCGGAACTGACCCTGGATTACCGTCCGGGGCGGGACAAGCTGCTGCAGCTGTCCCACCGTTACGTGCCGGAACTGGCCATCGACGCCGACACCGGCGAGTCGGTGGACATCAACCAGTTCGGCATGCGGGCCACCTGGCCCATCGCCGACAACACCTACCTGGTGGGGAACTACTACTACGATGCCAACCTCAACCGTTCGGTGGAGACCTTTGCCGGCATCCAGTGGGAATCCTGCTGCTGGGCCATTCGCCTCAGCTACGATCGCCACCTGAACACCAACTACACCGACAGCGGCTTTACCAACATCAGCCAGCGTAACGACTTCGACACCAGCTGGTCCCTGACCTTCGAGCTGAAGGGTCTGGGATCCTCAGGCCCGCTGGGGGTCAGCGACATGCTGGATGAGGGCTTGTTCAACTACCGCCGCCCCTACTACCTCAGAAACTGAGGAAACAAATGTGTTACAGTGCAGGAACCGTCGCCGAGCCTGACGCTCTAAGCGATAACTGCACCATAGAAATGGATTAGAGGATGAAGGTTCGCAATATTCTTTTTGGCGCTGTGGCTTCCCTGGCCATGGCCGGCTCCCTGATGGCACAGCCTCAGACCCTCGACCGGGTAGCGGTGCTGGTAAACAACGGCATCATCTTGCAGAGCGAGATCGATGACCGCATCGCCAACATCAAACGTGGCGCCCTGCGCTCCGGACAGTCTCTGCCGTCGGATGCCGCCCTGCGCACCCAGGTGGTTGACCGTCTGATTAACGAAAGCCTGCAGCTGCAGATGGCCGAACGTATGGGCCTGGTGATCAGCGACATCCAGCTGGACCAGACCCTGGAGAACATGGCCCAGGAACAGGGCCAGACCCTGGAGCAGCTGAAGAGCGACGTGGAAGCCTCCGGCGACAACTACGCCCAGTACCGTGAGCAGGTTCGCCGCGAGATCACCCTGGGTCAGGTTCAGCGCTTCCAGGTTCAGCGCCGGGTCCAGATCTCCCCCCAGGAGATCGACACCCTGGTGAAGATGATTGAGGAGCAGGGTCTGCAGGACGCCGAGTTCCACGTTGGCCACATCCTGATCGAGGTGCGCGACAACGACACCAAGACGGTGGAAGAGGCCCGTGGCCGCGCCGAAAAGGTGATGGGGCTGCTGAACGATGGCGCAAACTTCGCCAAGACCGCCATCGCCGCCTCTGCCGGTCCCAAGGCCCTGGAAGGGGGTGACTGGGGCTGGATGAACATCAACGAGATGCCTACCCTGTTTGCCGAACTGGTCAAGGGCGCCAAGCCCGGTGACATCATCGGTCCGGTAAAGAGTGGCGCCGGTTTCCACATCGTTAAGATCCAGGAGACCCGCGGTCAGCAGCTGCAGGAAGTGGAAGAGGTTCGTGCCCGCCACATCCTGCTGAGGCCCTCTCCCATCCTCAGCGAAGATATGGCCAAGCAGATGCTGGACAACTTCTTGGTTGAGGTGGAGAAGGGTGAAGCTGACTTCGCCGACCTGGCCAAGGAGCACTCCGAGGATCCCGGCAGCGCCCTGAAGGGTGGTGACCTGGGCTGGTCCGATCCGGAGATCTATGTGCCGGCATTCAAGAACGCCCTGGCCAAGCTGAGCAAGGGCGAATACAGCAAACCGTTCCGCTCCACCCACGGCTGGCACGTGGTGCAGTTGACCGACCGCCGCACCACAGACACCACGGATAAGATGAACACCGACCGCGCCTACCAGCTGCTGTTCCGCCGTAAGTTCAATGAGCAGGCGGCGGCTTGGTCTCAGGAGATGCGCGCCAAGGCCTACATCGAGATGGTGGAAGCCAAATGACGGTCCGTATCGCGGTAACACCAGGAGAGCCGGCTGGCGTCGGCCCCGATCTGGTGGTGATGCTGGCCCAGCAGGGCTGGCCTGTTGAGCTGGTGGTCTGCGCCGATCCTCAGCTGATCACCGACCGCGCCAAGATGCTGGGGTTGCCCATCAAACTGCAACCCTATCAGCCCGGCAAGGAGCCACAGCCTCAGGAAGCGGGCACCCTGACCATCGCGCCCTTCTCTCTGGACGCCCCGGTGGTGTGCGGCGAACTCAATGACGCCAACAGCGCCTACGTGGTGGAGACCCTCAAGTTCTCCAGCGAGAAGAACATCAGCGGCGATTTCGCCGCCGTGGTGACCGGTCCCGTGCACAAGGGGATCATCAACCAGGCGGGGATCCCCTTCTCCGGCCACACCGAGTACTTTGCTCAGCAGGCCGGCTGCCAGGATGTGGTGATGGTGCTGGCCACCGAAGGCCTTCAGGTGGCCCTGGTGACCACCCATATCCCCCTGGCCTATGTCTCCAAGGCGATCACCCCGCAGCGACTGGAACAGATCATCCGCATCCTCAACCGGGACCTGCAGGACAAGTTCGGCCTGGAGAAGCCACGTATCCTGGTGTGTGGCCTCAACCCCCACGCCGGCGAAGGTGGCCACCTGGGCAAGGAGGAGATCGAGGTGATCGAGCCCACCCTGAGCCACCTGCGCGCCGAAGGGATGGACCTCACCGGCCCTCTGCCGGCGGACACCCTGTTCCAGCCCAAGTATCTGGACAACTGTGATGTGGTGCTGGCGATGTACCACGATCAGGGGCTGCCGGTGCTAAAATACAAGGGGTTCGGCAAGTCCCTCAACATTACTCTGGGACTGCCCTTCATCCGCACTTCAGTGGACCATGGCACTGCCCTGGACCTGGCTGGCTCCGGCCAGGCGGATCCCGGCAGCTTCCTGGTCGCCCTAAACAAAGCTATTGAACTGACAAGTAAACAGAATAGATGAGCAACAATGTTCATATGGGCCACCGCGCCCGTAAGCGCTTCGGCCAAAACTTCCTCCACGACATGACGGTGATCGATCGTATCGTTGCCGCCATCCACCCCACCGACGACCACACCCTGGTGGAGATTGGCCCGGGTCTGGGCGCCCTGACTCAGCCGGTGGCCGAGCAGGTAGAGTGTCTGAACGTGGTGGAGCTGGACCGTGATCTGGCCGAACGCCTGACCCAGCAACCCGGCTGGGGCAACAAACTGAAAATCCACCAGGGGGACGCGCTGAAGTTCGACTTCACCTCCCTGATGGAAGAGGGCAAGAAGATGAAGATCTTCGGCAACCTGCCCTACAACATCTCCACACCGCTGATGTTCCACCTGTTCGAGTACGCCGACAAGGTGGAGAACATGCACTTCATGCTGCAGAAAGAGGTGGTAGAGCGTCTGTGTGCCGGACCGGGCCACAAGAACTACGGTCGCCTGACGGTGATGGCCCAGTACTACTGCAAGGCACTGCCGGTGCTGGAAGTGGGTCCCGGAGCCTTCACCCCGCCTCCCAAGGTAGACTCCGCCGTGGTACGTCTGGTGCCCCACAAGGAGAAGCCCTACCCGGTGGATGACGTCGAAGTGCTGAGCCAGGTGTGCCTGACCGCCTTCAACATGCGTCGTAAGACCCTGAGAAACAGCTTCAAGGGCAAGCTGGATGCGGCCGCCTTCGAGGAGCTTGGCATCGACCCCGGCCTGCGCCCCGAACAGCTGCCGGTGTCCGACTTTATCGCCATCGCCAACTACCTCTGCCGTCACTGAGGCCAGCATGCGTCTTCCGCCCCTGCAGATTCAGGTTGAAAGTCAGTACGTCGCCGAGCAGTCCCAGCCGGAGAAACAGCAGTTCCTGTTTCAATACACGGTGACCATGGAAAACCGGCACGATAGGACCCTGACCCTGACTCACAGGCACTGGAAGATCACCGACGGCAACGGCAGCCTCAATGAGGTGAGTGGTGAAGGGGTGGTGGGCCAGACCCCCACCCTGGCACCCGGCGAACGATTCAGCTACTCCAGCGCCGTTACCCTGGCCACCCCGGTGGGCAGCATGGCGGGCTTCTACACCCTACTCAGCGAAGATGGCCAGGTTCTGCAGAGCCCCATCGACCGCTTCCCTCTGAAAAATCCCAGGAGCCTCCACTAGGCATGGCCAACTACTTTGTCGGCGATATTCAGGGATGCTACGACGAGCTGCGGAAACTGATGGACCAGGTGGGCTTCGATCCCGCCGAGGACGTACTTTGGTGCACCGGTGATCTGGTGGCCCGGGGTCCGGGCTCCCTGGAGGTACTGAGGCTGTTCCGCGATCTGGGTGATGCCGGCCGCACCGTCCTGGGCAACCACGATCTCCACCTGCTGGCGGTTCATGCCCGGCTGAAGAAGGCCAAACCCAAGGACAGGCTGCAGGCGTTCCTCGACGCCCCGGACAGCGATGAGCTGATCCAGTGGCTCAGACGCCAGCCCCTGTACCGTCATTTGCCTGAACACAAGGTGATCCTGACCCATGCCGGTGTCCCGCCACACTGGGGCGTCAACGACGTGATCCATCGTGGCGATGAGGTCAGCGACACCCTGCAATCGGATCACTACCTGGACTTCGTTGCCCAGATGTACGGCGACAAGCCGGATCTGGACGACCCGGACGCCAGCGCCTACCAACGCCAGACCTACACCATCAATTGCCTGACCCGGATGCGCCTGCTCTACCCGGATGGTCGTCTGGATTTCTACGCCAAGGGCGATCCCGTCGGCGAGGGAACCCTGGTTCCCTGGTTCCGCCTGCCCCACCCCCTGCTTCAGGAGTACCGTCTGGTGTTTGGTCACTGGGCCGCACTCATGGGCCAATCCCGAACAAGAAATGCCATCAGTCTGGACACCGGCGCCTGCTGGGGTCACTGGCTGACGTTCTGGCAATTGGAAACGGGTCTGAGATTTACTCAGCACGCAGACAAAGTCTGGGGTTAGAAGAGGCGCTTTTCGCCCCTTTATTGTTGGATAAATCGGCATGATGGCTGCTGCAAACTGGTTGCCAGCTTGATAACATGGTGTGCGTTGGGGGATCACACACCAAGGACCATACTAATAATGAAACTCACCGTCTCACTTCGCATCATCGGAGGGTTCACCTTCGTCACCCTGCTGCTGCTGATTCTGGGCGGCCTGTCCCTGTCCAGTATCAACACGGTGGAAGAGCACACCAATACCTATAAGAAGTTCGCGGTACCGGCCAAGGACAAGGTCAACGAAGTCAGCCTGAAACTCAATCAGCAGTTCATCACCATTCAATCCGCCCACGACGCGGATCAGACCGACGCCCTTGCGCCCCTGCAGCAGCAGCTCCAGGAGCAGCAAAACCAACTCAACAGCCAGATCTCCGCCCTGGACACCCTGCTGCAGACCCGCCCCGATTTTGGATTGAACGCCGGCAATGCCAGCAGCTTCAACAACGCCTTTGAGCAGGCCTGGAGCGAAATTCTGCAGGCCAAGCGAGCACTGAGCCAGGGGCAGGCAAGCCTGACCGAGCAGATCGACACCATGGAGATGGCCGGTGACGATGCCAGCTCCATCTTGCTGGATCTGATGGATCTTGAAGCCTCCGACAACGCCACCGAGCGCCAGATGGCGGGTGAAGCCAACAACATGGACAGCGCCGTGGCCAGCATGGTGGCCATCGGCCTGGAGCTGAACAAGATCGGTACCCTGGCGGATCTGGAGACTCTGAGAGGGGAAACCGAGTTTCTGCTGCGCAGCCTGGATTACCGCATGGAGGCGATGGTCGCCGACGGTGAGGCCACCGGCCAGCAGGATCTGGTGCAGGAGCTGACCGACAACCTGGACGTCCTCACCGGCTTCCTGCGCGGCGACAACAACCTCATCGACCTGCAGGGCAACAACCTGCGTCAGGCTCAGCTGGTGGACATCAAGCTGGGTGAGGCCCGCAGCCAGTACGATGCCCTGATCGCCCTGACCCAGACTCTGCAGCAGCAACTGGCTGCCATCAGCGACGATACCGGCAACCTGGCCATGGAATCGCTGGAGTCCACCCGCAGCCTCACCATGGCGGTGATGCTGGGCTCCATCCTGGTGGCCACCCTGATCAGCCTGCGCACCCGCAAGTCGATCACCAAGCCGCTGGATCACGTCAACGAGGTACTGGCGGTACTGGCCAGCGGTGACCTGACCAAGCGACTGGATCTGCCTGCCCACGACGAATTCGGCAAACTGGCGGGCAACATCAACGCCCTCTCCGACGCGCTGAGGGAGCTGATCCGCTCCATTACCGAGCGCGCCGACCAGCTGGCCGCCGCCGCCGAAGAGACCTCTGCGGTGACCGCCCAGACCACTTCAGGCATCCAGGAACAGACCAGCCAGATTGAGCAGGTGGCCAGTGCCACCAACCAGCTCTCCAGCTCCGCCAACCAGGTGGCCACCAACGCCAATGATGCCCTGGGTGAAACCCAGCAGGCAGACGATGAGACCCGCCAGGCCCGCAGCCTGTCGGAGAACAACGGCGTCATCATCCAGAACCTGGCGGACGAAGTGGAGCGCACCGCCCAGGTGATCAACAAGCTCAACAGCGACACCGCCGCCATCGGCAGCATCCTGGATGTGATTCGCGGCATCGCCGAGCAGACCAACCTGTTGGCCCTGAACGCCGCCATCGAGGCAGCCCGGGCCGGAGAGCAGGGCCGCGGCTTTGCCGTGGTAGCGGATGAGGTCCGCTCTCTCGCCTCCCGCACCCAGGAGTCCACCACAGAGATTCAGCAGATGATCGAAGTGGTCCAGGCCGGTGCTCAGGAAGCGGAAGAGGTGATGCAGAAGAGCCAGGAGCAGGCCCGTCGCAGTGTAACCACCACAGAGGAAGCCAACACCGCCCTGGAAGCGATTACCCGCTCCGTGGCCGGAGTGGTCAGCGCCGGCAACCAGATCTCCCAGGCGGCGGCGGAGCAGAACACCGTCTCCCAGACCATCTCCGAGAAGCTGGAGCAGATCGCCACCATCTCCGAGCAGACCTCCTCCGGTGCCATCCAGACCGCCTCCTCCAGTCAGCAGGTGGCCCAGCTGGCCGAAGAGCTGCAACAGCAGGTGCGCCGCTTCAAGGTGGTCTAAACCTCGAAATTCGGACAACAAAAAAGGCGACCCCAGGGTCGCCTTTTTTTTTGAGTCGTGTCCCGTCCTGAAATAGGTTTACACATTGGAGACCTATTATGGGCAAACCAACAATAGCAAGGCGTAAGCGCACTCAACGTGATTACCCACTGTCCTTTAAACTGTCCGTAGTCGAGCAGGTAGAAAAAGGGGAAATGACATACATCCAGGCACAAAAGCGCTACGGTATACAAGGAACGACCACCGTGCTTGTCTGGCTAAGAAAGCACGGCCAAAAGGACTGGTCACATACAAGGATGCCTGCCATGCCCATTGCCAAGGAAACCCCTGCCCAAACCATCAAACGCCTGGAAAGAGAACTTGAGGATGAGCGTCTGAGAACGCTGTACCTCAACATGATGGTCGATGATATTGATGCCCACTACGGCACTCAGCTGCGAAAAAAGCTTTTAGCCGAGTGGCCAGAACACTTCAAGCCAAGCAAAAAGCCGCGCTGAGCCGGCTGTGTCGACTTGAAGGGGTAACTCGGCAAGCACTCTATCAGCGAGAGAAGCGCTACAAGACCAGGCAGCAGAGTCTGAAGCCACTGCTGTCTATGGTGATGGAGCTCAGGCGATACATGCCCCGCTTGGGCACCAGAAAACTCTACTTCCTGCTCAAGCCCAAGTTGAAAGAGAGCGGCATCAAGCTTGGCCGTGATGGCTTGTTCCACTATCTGCGCCATCATCAGTTGTTGGTGAAGCCCAAACGCAGCTACATCAAGACCACCTGGAGTAAACACTGGATGAAGAAGCATCCGAACCTGTTCTCCGACATGGTGGTAACCAGGCCAGAGCAGGCCTTCGTCAGTGACATTACCTACGTCGAGAGTAACGAAGGCATCCATTACCTGTCATTGGTTACTGATGCGAGCTCCCGAAAGATAATGGGCCATGAGCTCAGTCGAGAGATGAAAGCCTGCGATACAGTGAAAGCGCTGAAGCGAGCGGTGGGAAATCGAGTCACTCAGAAGCCCCTGGTTCATCACTCGGACCGCGGCAGTCAGTACTGCTCGGCGATATACCAACAGGCGTTGGCCAAATCGAACATCACGCCATCGATGACCGATGGCTATGACTGTTATCAGAACGCACTGGCTGAGCGGGTCAACGGCATCTTAAAACAGGAGTTCCTGATTACTCGGTGCAAGACCTTCAATGAGCTTGAGAGAGTGATAGAAGAGTCCATCTGGACCTACAATCATCGAAGGCCGCA